>JBLIDI010000135.1:0-10573 GCA_047634075.1 Akkermansiaceae bacterium | reverse complement strand
AGAGGAGGCACCCGCAAAAGTTGCCGAGCCCAAACCTTCAATTCTCACCTTTGCAGACAAAAGCCGTATCACCGGATTTCCAAGATCGATTGATGCCGCGAAAAAGCAAGTCACCCTCGCTTCCCCTTCTCTCTCCGGAGAAACCCAACTCAAGACAAACAAGCTTCTTGAGATGACACTCAATGGGAAGCCCGAGGATTTCGAATCCGATCACTACGCCCTCGCAACCATCGAGAAGCATTTTAAAGATCCTCACATGGACACCATCCGCGGACGCTTGGTCAACCTCGACGACGAGACCATCACGCTGGAAACCTGGTATGCGGGTCGCATCGTCTTAAGACGTTCCATGGTGCGATCCCTCGATATTTTCAATAAGTCCCCGTCTTTCTATACCGGTCCCGATGGTCCGGAGGGATGGGTCGCGGCAGGGGGTGACATCAGCGAATTCTGGACATTTAAAAACCGCTCGATGATCTCAAAAGCGAGAAGCGGAATTGCTCGTCAGGTCGATATTACCGACAAAGCCAAGATTACCTTCACCGTTAACTGGCGGGCCTCCCCTTATTTCCGCCTTCTCTTTTTCTCCGATGATGGCAGCGACGACTTTCCGTCAATCGGCTACTCCCTGAACATCCAACGGACCTACCTGAGCCTCTACCGAAACTCAGAAAACGCCCGGAATAATGATATCATCAGCGAATCCATCCGGAACCTCATGAATGCGGAAACCGCCGAATTCACAATTTACTTGGACCGCAGTAAAGAGGGCACCAATGCGGTCTACATCGATGATAAAGAGATTGGCACGTGGACTGGAGTCGATGATACCATCTTCAAGGGAAAGTGGATTCACTTCGTTCCTCAAAACACCAGTCCTACCAAATTCAGCAATATTACCATCGCGCAATGGGACGGTATTCTTCCAATTACGACTGATGCAAAAGAAAACGACAAGGAAGACGGACCCCAGCCCCAGAAACTTGAAGGACAAGAAATCCGCTTGGCCAATGGCGATATCGTGATCGGCTCGGTCAACACCATCAACGAGGGAATGGCGGTTCTTTCAACCTCGTTCGGCGATGTCGGCATCCCTATCAACCGCATGAGAAGCGTTGCTCTTTCAGACAATGTCGATGAACCCAAAATGGAACCCGGCGATGTCCGGGCGTGGTTTCACGAAGGTGGCTACGTCACCTTGAAATTAAAATCGCTCAATGAGAAAATAGTGAAAGGGTATTCCCAAGTCTGGGGAGACGCCGAGTTTGACCTCAATGCCTTCTCCCGTATCGAGTTTAACATCTGGAGACCCGAACTCGAGGCCTCCCGACACGATTCCTCCGCGGATTGGTAGGCTCCTAAGCCTTCTTTTCCCGCTTTGCCGGCTTGGCGAGAATCTCGAGATAAACCTCAGTCCATTCTGCCGCGAGAGCAGCATCAAGAACCTTTGAGATCTCTTTCTCATGACAAGGGGTCGCTTCCTCGGGAGACTTCCCAGTGCGGCAATCGAAGCCCCAATAGTCAAAGTCCTCCGGGAGGGACTTCTTACGTTCACGTTTGAGGTACTTTCGTACCTCCCCTTTGATCTGCTCCGCAACCCTTGCCGGTTTGTGGCGATCTGAAACAAGTGGAATAACCTTCTTCACAAGGGCCCTTGTGCTGGCTCCGGAGTGAATTGTCTAGCATTCACCTTGACGAATATTCTCCCCTTCTTGCATCGCCACTAGCTCCGCCTAGACTTAGGACATGCGAATCGCTGTCCTCCTCACCATGACCATCGCCTCACTCGCTGGCAAAGAATCTCCGTTCTCCTATCCAGATTCCAGACCAGGCGATACCGTCGAAGTTCTTCACGGGGTCGAAGTTCCAGATCCCTACCGCTGGCTCGAAGACCTGAACTCGAAGGAGACCGCCCAATGGGTCAAAGCCCAAAACGATCTCACCGAAACTTACCTCAACAAGATCCCGGGCCGGGATGCTCTCGACCAGCATCTCACCAAGCTCTGGAATGTGGAGCGCTTCGGCGTCCCTTTCTATGAAGGGGGCCGATATTTTTTCACCAGGAACGACGGCCTTCAAAACCAATCCGTTCTCTACGCCACTCCTACGCTCGAGGAAGATCCCGCCATCTTACTTGATCCAAACACGCTTTCCGGGGACGGCACGGTCGCCCTGAGCGACTACGAAGTCTCACCCGATGGCAAACACCTCGTCTACGCCACCTCGGCTTCCGGCTCCGATTGGATCGAGTGGCGCCTTCGCGAAATCACGACCGGCAAAGACCTCTCCGATCACCTCCGCTGGTCAAAGTTCTCAGGGGCCTCATGGTCGATGGACAGTAAGGGCTTCTACTACGGTCGCTTCCCCACGCCCAAGGAGGGTGAGGCCATGATGGCCCAAAATATCCACAAAAAGATCTACTACCACGAGATCGGCACCTCCCAGGAAAAGGACGGCCTTATTTACGAACGTCCGGAACACCCAAAGCAAGGCCTCTATGCCTGGGTCACTAATGATGGTAAGTATCTCCTCATACAAGTCAGCCAAGGGACCGACACCAAAAACGGCCTCTTCTATAAAGACCTTTCCCAGCCTGAGTCCAAGGTCGTGGAACTCCTCCCTAAATTCGACGCGTCCTACGATTTCATCACAAATCTCGGCTCCACCTTTTTGATCACAACCGATCTCAATGCTCCAAAACAAAAGATCATCTCAATCGATCTTACCAACCCGAAACCGGCAAACTGGAAGACTCTTGTTCCCGAAAGCGCCGATACGCTCCGTTCTGTCTCTCATGTCGGTGGCGTTCTCATCGCCAATTATCTCAAGAATGCCCGCACTGCCATCCGGCGTTTTAAAATAGAAGGCTCGCCACTTCCTTCCGTCAAACTTCCCGGCCTCGGCACCGCCTCCGGCTTCAGCGGGAAGTCGGATCAAAATGAGACTTTTTATTACTTCACCTCGTTCACGAGTCCCGGAGCAACTTACCGATACGATGTCGCCAAGAACACCTCGACTCTCTTCAAGGCTCCTAAGATCCAGTTTAACTCCGGAGACTATGAATCCAACCAAGTCTTCGCGAGCTCAAAGGATGGCACTCGGATTCCCATGTTTGTCGTCCATAAAAAAGGCCTGAAAATGGATGGGAGCAATGCCACCCTCCTCTACGCCTATGGGGGGTTTAATATTTCTCTCCGTCCGTCCTACTCCCCTGCCACCATCGCCTGGCTCGACATGGGAGGCCTTTACGTCATGGCTAATCTCCGCGGCGGCGGCGAATACGGCGAGGAATGGCATCAGGCCGGGATGAAACTCAAAAAGCAAAATGTCTTCGATGACTTCATCGCCTGCGCCGAACACCTTGTCGCCAAAAAATACACAAGCCCAAAGAAGCTCGCGATTGCCGGAGGTTCGAACGGAGGACTTCTTGTCGGAGCCTGCATGGTTCAGCGCCCTGACCTCTACGGGGCCTGTCTTCCTGCCGTTGGCGTCATGGACATGCTTCGGTTTCACAAGTTCACCATCGGGTGGGCCTGGCAGGCTGAATATGGGGAGCCGGATCATGAAGCAGACTTCATAAACCTGTTACAATACTCACCCTACCACAACCTCAAAGTCGCCGGATATCCGGCCACGATGGTGATCACTTCAGATCACGACGATCGGGTCGTTCCTTCTCATTCCTATAAGTTTGCGGCGGCTCTTCAAGCCGCCCAAAAAGGAACGCCCCCGACCCTTATCCGTATCGAAAGCAAAGCAGGTCACGGAGCGGGGACTCCTACCTCCAAGCGTATCGAGGCCATCGTAGACAAGTATTCCTTCCTCGCCAAATCACTCGGCTTTCAGATCAAACTCTAGCCAGATCACTCCCCTTCCTCGGAGTAGAGCACGTCTTTAAAAAGATCGATCTTCCCCTCGGCCCACCGCCGAAGTCGCGCCACGCGAAACTTCTGCCATCCTTCATCCCGCTTCATCGACAAAAGAGCGTCCCTTATAGCCGCCTCATTGATCTCATACCCCCCTGACAACGCATCCTTATTCGCGGTAAACCAAGCGGAAATTTCAGCCTCACTTACGGAAATCTCAATCATCCGTTCAAGATGTTCGCCACGCTGGATACGGGCTGCCAGGCGAGATCTCCGTTCCTTTTTTCGGAGCTTCTTTTCCCCAGACCACCTGGCCTTATCGGCCAGACTCTCGAAAACCTTTTCATCGGGATAGCGCTGCATCTCCAACGCAAGAGCCTGATCGATTTGCTCCTCGTCCACCGCCACCTCTTCTGCCGTTGAAACTTTAATTTGTAGTTTGACCAACTCGTCATCGATCAATTGATTTACGATCAAAAGACGTAAAACTTTCCGCTCTCCGGCCGACGTTTCCGCCACGGTCCGACCACGGCGCCAGAGATACTCTTTGATCGATTCCTCGACCTGAGCCCTGAAAATCGGCCGGTAGTAAACCCGGGCGACCACTCCGGAGGCCTTGGCCTCGGCGATTGCGGTCTTTTCATCCCGCGAGGACTCGTTGAGCGATTTAGAAATCGGTCCTCTGAAAACAAAGAGATCACACGCGAGATATCCGACCAGGAGCACGTAAACGCCCATCCGAACCGCCATGAGCTTAGCGATATTCTTCCTCATCGGACAATCACCTTGGCGCCAGGACGAACGTACTGGGGAAAACGAGCGGCATCCCAGTTGGAAAGACGGTAACATCCAGCGCTCTGGGAACGCCCGATCGTGCGGGGACTCGAAGTTCCGTGAATTCCAATTCCAGATTTGTTAAGGCCGCACCACAAGACTCCGACAGGATTATTGGGACCGTGAGCCACTTGGATCGCATTTCTGCTCCGCCTGCCGGTCTTCAGTAATTGCTTGTCATATCGCCATGTCGGAAACTCAAAACAGTTACTCACCTCCCAAGTGCCGCGATGGATAAACTTGGCCTGACCCGGAGTGGTCGGAAACATCGCGATCATTTTTCCAAGCGGTTCCTGCTCCTCCTCTGAAACGATCATGGCAATCCCGGGTATCACGATCGTCGCCTGCGTAGGGTCATAAACAAACAGCTGCTTGTTTTTGGTATCGATGACAATGTTGTGTTGGCTGAGTTTCTCATCCTTCTTGTGCTCCTTTCCCACCCCAAGATCTTCGATACGAAAAGGCTCAATGTTGGGAACCTTGAGCGGAGAGGCGACCCTGAGTCCATAGGCTTTACTCTTTCCGTTTAACTCAATCAAGAAGCTCTCAGAGGTATGATAACGCTCGGCCATGAACTCGAGATAACTCCGGTAGGCCATTAGCTTGACGTTTCCCAAGTCTTCGTATTTCAGCGGGAGCTTGGGATTGATGAACTTTGCGGCTAGGCTCGGTACGATCGCGGTTGCATACAGGGTTTTGACCTCGGCTTTTGCTTCTTCGAGCAAGGCATCCCATGCTCCGGGCGGACGCCCCTGATACCGATTGTAGGAATAGACCGCTCCCAAGGTGAAGTTCCCGGGCTTTCCATCGAGGAATCCGGGGCCAAAGCACTTCTGATCCAGAAAGATCTGGATTCGAAGTCCTTCATCGCCTTTTTTGGGCACATCAGCCTCGCCTCTCAAAACGAAAGGGAAGACACAGAGAAAGAAGAGTAGGAGTCGCATTACGGAGGGGGAGTTTCGCTGATAGGAGGCTAACATGCGTAAACTATTCCACCAGCTTTACAAAGGTGAGTTTTGACCATAGACGCTCCCGAAAAGCCCTCGACAATAGTAAACCTTGATTTCCACGCCGCTTTACGCAATTGCAACCCATGCGTTTTGACGAACTTGGTCTCAAGGAGACCGTCCTCGAGGCCGTGACCGAGTCCGGCTACGAGTCCCCAACCCCAATTCAAGCCCAAGCTATCCCTCTCATTCTAGAGGGAAGGGACGTCATTGGTGCCTCCCAAACCGGCACCGGTAAGACCGCAGCCTTTGCCCTGCCTTCACTTTCTATCATTAAACCTCTCGGGAAACCTCAGATTCTCGTCTTGGAGCCAACCCGCGAACTCGCCGATCAGGTCGCCGAGCAATTCATCCACTACGGTAAGAAAACCGGATGTAAGGTTGCTCTTCTCTATGGAGGTGTGGGTCACGGCAAACAGGACGAGGACCTCAAAAATGGTGCCGATATCGTCGTTGCCACCCCTGGCCGCCTCGTCGACCACTTCTACCGGGGCACCATGAAGTTTAAGGAAATTAAGATCCTGATCCTCGATGAGGTCGACCGCATGCTCGACATGGGCTTCCTCCCACAAGTTCGCAAAATCATCAATATCTGTCCTTGGAACAATGAGGAACAGTCCCGCCAGACCCTTTTCTTCTCGGCCACCATGCCTCCGGTCATCGCCGGCTTCGCCGAATGGTGTCTCACTAATCCGGCCACCGTGGAAATCGCCCGACGCGAAGTTGCCGCAACGGTCTCGCATTCCTTCTTTCCCGTCGCCATGACCCAGCGTGATGAACTCCTGCTCGGAATGCTTGAGAAGACCCCTTACGAATCAGTCATGATCTTTACCCGAACTCGCAAAGAAGCCGACGTGATCGCCGATCTTTTGAGTAAGCAGGAAGCCATCGGCAACACTGTTACCGTGATGCACTCGGACATACGCCAGAACGACCGCATGAAAGCCCTCAAAGGCTTTAAGGACGGCACTTACAAAATCCTTGTTGCCACTGACGTCGCCGCACGAGGTATCGATATTTCCGACGTTACCCACGTCATCAACTACCGCGTCCCTGAAAACGCCGAGGATTATGTTCACCGCATCGGCCGGACCGGACGTGCCGAGAAAGAAGGAGACGCATTCACCATTCTCACTGCCGACGAGCTCGAATACGCCGACGCGGTGGAAGGATTCATTAGTAAGAAAATCGAACGTAAAAAACTCGAGGACTTCGACTACCAATACACCGCGCTTCTCGACACCGAAAAACGCAAGCCCATTAAAAAGCCACGTCGCGGCGCTCCCCGTCGACGCCGCTAGGTCTTGCTCCTTCGCTTCACCAACAGAATGAGGCAGGTTCTCACTATCGCTTCCGTTTTTCAACTCTCGCAATCACCCGATCTCAGGCAGGTCCGCCACGCCCTGAATCTGGCGATCTAGGAAGAGGTCCTCCCAGAACCTTATTTCTCCCAAATCGAGAGTCGCATCAAAACGAAGGCCTTCGGAGAAGTTCTCACATCAACCCCACCCACTCCCGAACATGGTCAAAAGTAGCTCGAGATCGTCCTCCTGCTTCGTAAACTCCTTTCAAACGTCCGGCCCATTTCCGAGTGCCCCGTCTCGGCCTCGGCTGGCGTCAAGAGAATCGAGGTTGCCTGGATCTCACCAGAACGACAGCAACTCTTGGGCCAGCAAAGGGCCTACGCCACCGCCCCCGAAATCTGCGTCGAAGTCATCTCGCCCTGCAACTTCCGCCAAGAACTCGACCACGAAAAGGGCCTTTATTTTGAAGCCGGCGCGCTTGTGGTTTGGTTCTGCTCACAAGAAGGAGCCCTGCCTTTTTTCCTCGGCACCATGCCCAACTCCACGACCAAGTCCCTCCTTGCTCCGGAGATCCCTCTCCAAATCGAGACATTCTAACCAGTGCGCACTCTAGGAATCGACCCCGCCGTTCGCAATACCGGCTACGCCATTCTCGAAGGCGATCATACCTCCGCCAAAGCGCTTGACTACGGCGTCATTTCCATCCCTGCGCGCATTAAGCAATCCGGTGCTCTCGAAGCAATCTGCACCGGAGTGAAAAACCTCATCGAGAAATGGCACCCCGACGAGGTCGCCATCGAGGGCATCATTTACGTGCAGTCCCACCGCACCGCCATTTCCATGGGAGCCGCCCGCGCCGCGTCCCTCATCGCCGCCGCCAGCTTTGGACTGAAGGTCTACGAATATTCACCCAAGAAGGTGAAAAAAGCGATCGTAGGAAAAGGGACAGCCGACAAAAACCAAGTCGCCTTCATGATCCGGGCCCTCCTCGGCCTCGACGAAACACCCCCTCCCGATGCCGCTGATGCCATGGCCATCGCCCTTGCCCATTTACAAGCCTCGGATCCACGCCGCGCCGCCCTCTTTGACCGGCGGGAAGTGTAAGAGCGCATGGCGCTGAGGGCAGCGACGACGAAGGTCCTACCCGTTAAATCCCACTGCTATCCAATCAGGAAGTCACGAGAATCGCCTCTGCCGCCGCCTTCCCGGAAATCACCGCGCCTTCAATCGAAGCGCTCACAGCGTGATCTCCGCAGACTAGCACTCCGTCATAAGTTCTTACCCCAACCGGATTCGTTTCCCGCTGCTCGGGTAAAGCCGCACGGATGAGATCCGTTTTCAGGTGAATCCAACTCGCGACCGTCTTACCGAACCATCCTTCGAGCTCGGCTTGAACAAGAGACGGCAAATCATCGTCCTCGTTCTCTCCAAGAACCGAGACCGAAATCAGAGCCTTCCCATTGGGAGCATAATCCGCCGAGACATCGCTCATCACTGCGACATTATTCACGAGACCCGATGGAGTCCCATTGAGCACAATAATGGCCTCACCTATGGGCGATTCCTCGGCCTCAAAATGCACATTGGTGACGGCCCGCCATTTGGGAGCAACGGCCCTAAAGCCCGGGACCAACTTTCCAGCGACATGCGCTCCGGTCGCGACGACAACATGGGCGGCTTTAATCACCTCGCCACTCTCCAAGGTCACTGCGGTCTCCGCGATCGTCGTCACAGGCGAGCGAAAGCGAAGGGCATCATCAGGAAGACGGGATGCCAGTTGCGCCGGAATTTCTCCCATCCCTTTCGCCGGGACCGTGGCACTCCCCTCGCTAAACATCCGAAAGGTGAACTCAAACATTCGACTCGAAGTTTGCAGCTCCCGCTCCAGAAAAATCCCGCCATAGAAGCTCCTGAAAAAACCATCGATCATCCTTTCCGAAAAACCCAGCCCTCTCAGATAGGCCTCGGTGGATTGGTCAGGCCTCGCGAACAAGTCATCCAGATTGAGATTGAGCACCTTCTGCCTGAGAACGGCAATCCGTAATTTATCAAAAAGAGACCCGACCGGGGAGAATGCTGAGGCCAAGAGCGCCTTGGGGCGACGAAACACATCCATTACCCGGTTGAGCTTCTTCCCATCGAAAACCAACGCACCGGGCTCGAAGGATTTCAAATCCAAGGCTGGCAGGTCAAGCAATCTCCCGGCTTCAGGATAGGCCTCTAAAAACACCTGAAACCCCCGGTCGAGAAGGTAACCATTCACCCGATCTGTTCGCACGCGACCTCCCACGCCATCCGAACTCTCGAGAACGAGAACCTGATGCCCGGCCTCATGCAGGGTCAGCGCACAAGTAAGACCAGAAAGACCGGCTCCAACAATAACGATGGGATTCATACAGAGACCTTAATCCAGTTTGACAGAACCGCCCACTCCCATCCCTGGAAGCGGCCAGAAGTAAAACGAAGCTCTGGAAACGCCAATACTCGCCGTGATTCTCTTCAAAAAAATCCCTCACGCATCACGCCATCTCATGGACAAAAAAACAGGATGAACAGCCCAAAGACCGCTCACCCTGCTTGTGAATTTTTCACTTAGCTGATCACCTGGTGAACTCCTGGAATCGGAGACGGGTAGATCCCATCGGGACCAGGCTTTGGTCCGGGATCGGCATCCCAGGCAAAGGACTCAGGCATGATGGAGAGTCCCTTCGCAAGAGCCTCGTCATACTTCAACTCTTGGCCGGAATAAGTGGCCATACGACCAAGGATAGCCGTCATCGTCGAAGCGGCAGTGTAGTAGGCGTTGTTGATCGGTTTGTCCTCTCGAATGTGCTCGTAGAGTTTGTTGTGCTCGATCTGGTAAGGCGAAGTCTTGTCCGGGGAGCGATAACGCCAAAGGGTCTTCCCCTTGGCATCGACAATGCGACCTGGATAGGCTTTGCCATTTTGGCAGCCAATTACCTCGGTCACCCGATTGAGAGCCTTCGGCTGGTGGCGACACTGAGAGTTCAAAACAGAACCGTCGGCGTAGGTGAACTCGACATAGTGGTGATCAAAAATCTCGCCGTTCTCCGGTCCTTTGCGGACCTGACGACCACCCATTCCCTGCGCTTTTACCGGAGGACCACCTTTGAACCAATTCATCACATCGATATTGTGGACGTGCTGCTCCACAATGTGATCACCACAAAGCCAGTTAAAGTAATACCAATTGCGCATCTGGTATTCCATCTCGGTCATGCCCTTGACGCGTGGACGAACCCAGACGCCGCCACTGTTCCAGTAAACTTGGCCGTAGTTAATGTCACCAATAATGCCCTCCTTGAGCTTCGCAAGGGTTTCAATATAGCTCGGCTCGTAACGACGCTGGAGCCCACAAACCACCTTAAGACCCTTTGCATCAGCCTTCTTGGCCGCCTCAAGCACCCTCCGAATCCCCGGAGCATCAGTGGCAACCGGCTTCTCCATAAAAACGTGCTTCCCTTGCTCCACCGCATACTCGAAGTGTTGCGGGCGAAATCCTGGAGTCGTCGTCAAAATGACAACATCGGCAGCATCAATG
>JBLIDI010000134.1:0-10609 GCA_047634075.1 Akkermansiaceae bacterium | reverse complement strand
GAAGCCGGGCGCCACCGCTTCAACGCCCACGACAAAGTCGGAGCCGACATCGCCGAGGTCATTCTCCGCCGCTTGCGCTATTCAAATCAGACCATCGACGAAGTCCGCTTCATGGTCTCGCGCCACATGCAGTTCATGCACGTCAAAGACATGCGCACCGCCAAGCTCAAGCGCTTCATGTCTGCCGAATGCTTCGACCTTGAGACCGAACTCCACCGCGTCGATTGCGACAGCTCGAATGGCTTCCGCGAAAACTACGACTTTGTTCGTACGAAGAAGGAGGAATTCGCCAAAGAGCCCCTCATTCCAAACGCGCTGATGAACGGGCACGACCTCATCCGCGATTTCGAAATGAAGCACGGCCCCAAGATTGGCAAGGTCCTGCGCAAAATCCAGACCGAGCAACTCGAAGGACGCATTTCTGACAAAGAAGCCGCCTACCAATTCGTAAAAAAAACACTTTCACCATGAGCACCATCCCGACCGAACACGACGACCCCATCAACGCTAAGATCCTCGCCGTCTCCGAAGACCTTGTCTCCGGTTTCCAGCAAGATCCCTTCGCCATCATCGCCCAAGAATCAGGCGTCGATATCGACACCGTCTTCGAACGTATCCGCGCCATGCTCGCCGCCGGCGTCATCCGCCGCGTCCGCCAGACCATGCTCGCCACCAAGCTCGCCCACGGAGCCCTCGTCGCCTGGCGTCTTCCCGAAGAAAAGCTCAATGACGCCTTCGACTTCATGGCCAAGGAGGATCCTTTCTCCGGACACGTCGTCATCCGCTCGACCGACGGTCAGATCTCCGGGGCCGGCTACCGTCTCTGGACCACCCTCAAAGTCCCCCAAGGCGAATCACTTGAAGAACACGGCAACGTCCTCAAACGAATCGTCGGCGCGGACGAATTCATCCTCATGCCCGCCCACGGCGTCTTCGCCCTCGGCGTCGGCCACGTCCGCCGCAAAGGCCTCGAACCCGGAGCGAAGCTCGATGCTCCCGCCGAAATGATGACCACCACCGTCGTCGATCTCACTGAAGAAGAATGGCAAGTTCTCCTCGCCCTCAAAGAAGAACTCTCCCCTGAAGAAGTTGTCACCAACTGCTGGGACGCCCGCGCAGTGCAGGCCGGAGTCTCCCTTGAGCGCTTCTACGAAGTCGCCAAAGCCCTCGACCATAAAAAAGTCATCGGCCGATTCTCAACCTTCCTCGAGCACGTCAAACCCTCCGATACCGGCAATCGCGTCACCCGTTTCAACGGCCTCTTCCACTGGGCCGTCCCTAAAGGCCGCGAAGAAGAAGCCGGAGCCGAAGTCGGTCGCCACCACTGTATGACCCACGCCTACTGGCGCGAAGGCGGACCTAAATTTGGCAACGTCAACGTCATGGGCGTCGTCCACGGCACCGAGAAGGACAAAGTCCTCGAGCACAAAGCGGCCATCGACAAACACCTCGAAGCTGTCGGCATTCCCGTCAGCTACACCAACGTCTTCTGGGGCGGGCGTTCCGAAATAAAACCCTCGGAAATTTCCCCCAAAATCTACCACGAGTGGCACGAGAAATACGCCAAGTAAGCCTGCGGAAGGACGCTCTCTTGAGCGTCCCATTCCCCCAAAGCAACGAGCCCATGCCAACGCGAACACAGTTCGTCCTATTTTTTGTGCTTGGCCCCGCCCCGTCCTAGCGCTTCTCGCAGCAACCCTCTACTTCGCCCAACACTTCCGCCCGAAAAATTCGCCCGAACTCTCATCTACATCATCATAATCATCGCCGCCACCTGGGACACCCTCACCCTTATCTACCGCCTAAACATGGGGAATCTCTAAGAGGAAACCAACTCTGCCATGGCTTCAGCAATCGTGGGATATTGAAACTCAAACCCCGCCTCCAAGAGAACCTGTGGCACCACGCGCGTGCTCGCCAAGAGACCCTCCTCGGCGAAGTCTCCGAGAATCAACTTCAGCGCAAAGGCCGGAGCCGGAAAGAGCGTCGGTCTCCGCACCGCTTTTCCCACCGCTTTGGTGAACTCAGAATTTCGAACGGACTCTGGCGCCACCAAATTCACCGGTCCTGCGATCTCATTCTCGAGGCAAGAAACAATCCCTCCGATTTCATCTGCGAGGTGAATCCAGGGCATCCATTGCTTCCCACTCCCGAGTCGCCCCCCAATCCCCAACTTGAAGATCTTCCCCATCTTCTCCCAAGCCCGGCCACCCTGACCAAGAACAACCCCGGTCCTCAAAAACACCGTTCGGACTTCATCCGGCACCTCGACGGCACCTTCCCAATCCAAACAAAGCCGCGCCATATACCCTTCACCCACCGCCGCGCTCTCGCGTAATTTCTCATCCCCGCGATCTCCGTAAAAACCAATCGCGGAGGCATTCAAAAGAACCTTCACCTCCGATTCCCGAATCGAAACCGAAAGAGCCTTCGTTAAATCGACTCGGCTTTCCCGCAAAACGACCTTACGCGCATCCGTCCAACGTTGGTCGATCGCCTCTCCGGCGAGATTCACGACGGCATCTAGTCCTTCCAAATCGATCGACCCCTCGCCTTCCCACTGCCGCCAGGACATCCCGCGTTCATCGCGCTTGGATCGGGAAAACCCCGTGACCTCCCACCCCCTCTGCATGAGAGCCCTACAAAGGTGCCCCCCCAACCAACCTGATGCCCCAATAATTCCAACCACTCTGTTTTTCATTCGGCTTTTTACCCTAACCCGCCTCGACCACAATTCCAGCAAATCCTATCGACAGCTTTTTCTCTCACCCCTAGTTTGCAGGTGGTTTTATGCGTCGGTCTTTCGTTTTTTTCTTCCTGATCTCGCTCCTCGCCACCGGCCAGGAAGAAAGTGAGCTTCCCTCGATCCCGCCTCCGCCCGATGTTCCGGAGGGCCCTGATCCGGTCGTATCGATCCTTCCAGAGGAGGACCCACTGGCCGGAATCCTCGGCACCGGCGAAAGCCAACCCTTCGCCACGCTCCCCACCGGGATTGAGATCTACAGCGACGCCATCGATCTCGACGCCCTCATGACCAACAATCGGTCAATCACGGACGCTATCGTCAAATACCGTGGAAATATCCGCCTCGAGGCCAACAACGGCCTCGAAGTCTATGCCGACCGCGCCTCGGCCAATCTCACCAAAAAAACCGTTCTCCTCACCGGCCACGTCAGCATCTATCAAGATGGTCTCGTTTATCGGGGAAACTCCACCACCGTCAACCTCGAGACCAAACAGTTCGAGACCACCAACCTCCGCATGGGATTCTCTCCCCTCCTCGTGGAAGCCGAGAGCATCCGCAAAATCACGAGCGACGGCCGCGACGCTTACATCGCCGACAATGCCGGCATCACGACTCATGACGTCGAAAACCCCGACTTCTGGCTGCGCGCCAAACGCGCCACCATCTTCCCGGGCGATAAAATAATCTTCACCGATTTCACTCTTCAGACGGGCAAGCGAAATCTCCTCTGGCTTCCCTATCTCGCGCAACCGCTCGACACCAATCTCGGATACCTCGTCATTCCCGGTGCCCAGACCAACCTCGGAGTCTTCATGAAAAACCGCTACGGCATCATGCTCGGCGGCAAACGCGATCGCGAAACCGGCGAGAACAAAGACGCCTGGCTCCTTTCCCAATGGCACACCGACCTCTACTCCAACAAAGGCCTCGGACTCGGCATCGACCTTTTCGATACCCGCCTCGATTCACGCGACCAATACGGCTGGCTAAAGCTCTACTCGATTCACGACCTCAACCCCGAAGACCAACGGGCCGGCATTGACCGGGGGAACCTGAATCCCAATCGCTTTCGGCTCGAATTCAACCACCGTATCCCGATCGCAGAGACCCCGAATGCCGAGTATACCTTCGATGCCAACCTCAACTGGCTGAGCGACGAATACTACCTCGAGGATTTTGATCCCACGATGTACCGTCTCAACCGCGCACCCGACAACTATGTCGGGTTTGCGAGACGCTCCGCCAATAGCCTCACGATGCTAGGAGCGCGACTTCGCCTGAATAATTTCTATCAAAGCGACACCAGACTTCCCGAGTTCACCCACGATTGGATCCGCCAACCTTTTCTGGATTCCCCCGTCCTTTACGAGAGTCAAACGGCCTTCGGGATCTATGAAGAACGCCTTGCGGAACGCCAGCGCAACAGCCTCCAAAGCCAAGCCGACCTCCTTCTCCCCGGCGATCCCCGCCGCAATGAAATCGGACGACTCCTCGATGACCGCGGCTTCGCCCGCCTTCACACCTACCACGAATTCTCCCTCCCCATCAAAACAGGTCACTTTAACATCGTGCCCCGAATTGGTGCCGGCCACACCAACTATCAAGCCGTCCTTGGTCCCGATGACTCGACCAGTCGAACCCACTTTTCCGCGACCATCGATTTCTCCACAAAACTCACGAAAGCCTACCCCGGCCTCTCCAGTCAAAAATGGGGACTCGATGGCGCCCGCCACATCATCGAACCCTACACCTCGCTCACCTGGCTCTCTACCGATGAGTTGGATTCCTCCTTCGGCCGTATCGATCGTCTTACCGCCACCAGTCGTCCACGCCCCCGCCAAGTCGGCCGCTTCACCGCCGTCGACGACCTCCAAAACTGGAGTATCCTCCGCATGGGCGTACGCAACCGCCTCGTCACCCAACGCGATGGTGGCACTCAGGACTGGCTCATGCTCGATACCTATTTCGATACATTCTTCGAAGACCCTGAATTCAGCCGCGACTTTTCCAACATCTACAACGACCTCCGCTGGAGCCCCGCCCCCTGGTTTGAACTCGACCTCGAAACCCAGTTCCCTCTTTTGAATGAGGCTAACTTCACCGAAGTCGCCGCCTCCATGCGCCTCATGCCCACCTCGGACTTCGAGTTTAACTTTGAATACCGTCACCTCAAGAACCACCCTATCCTTCGCGATTCCGACCGCATCGTGCTCGAGTCATTCGCCCGCCTGAATGACTATTGGGGCATCGGTACCCACCACCGCTTCGAAGCGGTGGACAGCACCCTGGAACTCCAGCAATACAACGTCCACTACGACTTCGACTCTTTCGTGGGTTCCCTCGGCTTTTTCATCCGGAACAACAGTGAGCAAGATGAATACGGCCTCATGCTCAGCTTTGGCATCAAGGAAATCCCAAGCCTTTCCTTGCCAATCGAGATCGGAGCGCAATGATTCCGGTATGAGCGAACTGTCTCCGCAAGATCTTCTTCAGCAACTCAACTGGCGCTACGCAACCAAGAAGTTTGACGCTTCCAAAACCATCCCGGAGGACACCTGGAGCGCTATCGCCAGCTCCCTTGTGCTCACCCCATCTTCTTTTGGTCTGCAACCGTGGCACTTCATTGCCGTCCGTGATCCTAAGATCAAGGAAGAACTCCTCCCCCATTCCTGGGGCCAAAAGCAGATCACCGACTGTTCCCACTTTGTCGTCCTCACCGCCAAGACGGACATTACCGAGGCCGAGATTGACATCTTCCTCGCCCGCACCATCGCGATTCGTGGCGGCCAGGTCGATCAGCTTAACCCCTACCGCGAAATGATGGTCGGCTTCACCAAAAATATGGATGCCGCCGCCAAACTTCAGTGGTCCAAACTCCAGACTTATATCGCTCTTGGCCAACTCATGTCCACCGCTGCCGTCCTCGGTATCGATGCCTGCCCCATGGAAGGAATTATCCCTGCCGAATATGACAGGATTCTGGGACTCCAAGAAAAAGGTCTCACGACTTCGGTCGCCTGCGCCCTCGGCTATCGGTGCCCCGATGACAAATACGCAACCGCACCGAAAGTTCGCTTTGATGAAAGCGAAGTCCTAACGACCCTCTGAAGCGTCTTCCTTGGCCTGCTTCAGCATCTCGAGGTATTCCCCAAACGTCGGCTCGGATTTCGCGGCCACTTCCTGGGCCTTTCCGTAAATCACGCTTGCGATCTCGGCCAAAGCCTCGTTCTGCTTTCGCTTGCCCACCAAGCCAATCTCGATTTGCCCCTTGCGCTTCACAAACCTCACTTTGATCGCGCCTTCGAGATGAGCGACCGCTTCACCAGCAGGGACCTCAAGCTTCGCCGCATAGTCCGTTTCATCCACAATCGCCCTCAAAAGATCCTTGTCTTTCAGAGCACTCTCAAAGGCCTCTTCCCATTTTTTGCTCAGCTCATCATCCAACCCTTTCACTGGAAGCGCGATACCCTTGAAGGAATTGGCATTCATCTTCATCGTGTAGTATCCAAAGCACACTCCGCCCACAAGAATGAGCCCGATGAACGCGGTGATGAAGAACATCGTCTTAGTCATGCGTTGTTGTTAGCACTTTCAGTTCCCGTGGTCAGGAACTTTCCCCAAAAATAAACTCGGCGCCCTCCAAACTACCCACCTTAACTTCCACTTTTCCAAGGGAATTGAAATTCGATATTGGACCTCTGACGTCCGCCGTTCAAACTCCCGCCATGGACTTCCCCGCCACTACGGCATCCCTTGTCACCCTTAATCCGGAATTCGACACCATTCTCGATCCTATCGCCAACTCTCCGGTCATCTCCGCACAAATCTGGGTCGAAACCGGCTCCCAACACGAATCAGCCCTCGCCGGTTCCGGGATTTCCCACCTTCTCGAGCATATGGTGTTCAAGGGCACCGACCGCTTCACCGGCGAGACGCTCTCCCAAGAAGTGCAAGCCGCCGGTGGGCAATGGAATGCCTACACCTCATTCGACCGCACCGTCTACTATATCGACGGCCCCGCCAAATCACTCGACCTCTTCCTCTCCGCCCTCATCGAGATGGTCTTCCGCCCGACCTTCCCCGAGGACGAATACGAAAAAGAAAAGGACGTCATCCGTCGCGAAATCGCGATGGGACTCGATGACCCCGACTCTGTTTCCTCCCAACTCCTCTTCCGCACCAGCTACCAGCGGGATAACCGACGCCACCCCGTCATTGGTCACCGCGACCTCTTCGATGCCATCACCTACGAGGAGATGAAAACCTACCACGCGGCCAAGTATCGGCCCCATCACTCCTTCCTCGTTCTCTCCGGTGGCTTCGATTCTAGCGAGGCTACCACCATCGTCGAGCGCGAGCTCGCCAAGGGTCTCCGCCCTCCGGCCTCCTTCCCCATCGTCGCCCCCAGCGAGCCTCGCCAGATGGGCATGCGCCGCGCCTCTCGCTCCTTTGCCGTTCCCAATACCCACCTCAGTCTCACCTGGCAAATTCCCGGCCTCACCCACGAGGACGGCCCCGCATTGGACCTCCTCTCAGTCGTCCTTGGAGGTGGCCGCGCTTCGCCACTCTACCGCATCATTCGCGAGGAGAAATCCCTCGCCCACTCCATCGGCTCCTACTCCTGGATGCCCGCCGATGGCCCCGGCATCTTCAGTGCTTACGCCGAAGTCGAACCGGAAAACACCACCACCGTTGAGGAGGAAATCCTTGCTCAAATCACAGCCTTGGCCAGCTCCGACCTCACCCGCCCCATCGCGAGAGCGGTCCGCCAAATCGCCTCGCAGCAATTCAAATCTCTCACCACCGCTTCAGGCCGCGCTTCCGATCTCGCCTCAAACTGGCATAGCGCCCGCGACCTAGACTACACCCGCACCGCCATCGAAAAACTTTCGAGTGTTTCCGAGGCCGATCTTCGTCGCGTCATCATGACCTACCTCACCCCGGAAAACCTCTCCGTCACCACTCTCGTTCCCGCGACCGCAGAGAAGGCGGCCGCTTCCAAACAAAGGAGCGCGGGTCCAGACAAGATCATCGAGCACACCCTTTCGAATGGCCTCCGCGTCATTCTCCAGCGTGATCCCACCGTCCCCGCCGTCTTTAGCCAGACCGCCCTCCTCGCCGGCTCGCTTTCTGAATCTCCGGCCACTGCCGGACTCAATGCCCTCCTCTCCAGCCTCCTCATCAAAGGCACCACCCAGCGTGACGCCTTGACCATCGCCGAGACACTTGAAGACCTTGGAGCCTCCATCGGGGGCTCGGCCGGAAACAACAGCCTCATGGTCTCCTCCTATTGCCTTCGCGATGACCTCCCGACAATCATCGAACTCCTTGGTGAAGTGATCAGCGAACCGAGTTTCCCCTCCGACGCCATCGAACGCGAACGCGCCGCCATGATCGCCGGACTTGAGGAACTTCTTGAAGACCCCGCCAGCCGGGCCTTCCGCGAAATGCGCTCCCAACTCTGGAACGGCCAAGGCTACGGCGTGCCCTCCTCCGGCACCGTCGAATCGCTTCAATCACTCGACCGCCTCATCCTCGCCGCCCAGCATTCCCGCTATTTCGTCGCCAGTAATATGGTCTGCGCCTTCTTCGGCGATCTTGATCCCGAAGCCACCATCGCCGCCCTCGAGAAAGCCCTCAGCTCACTCCCCGTCGGGACCCCGGCCTCCTACGACGTCGCGATTTCCCCCTCTACGGGCGAACACTCACTGAAACTCGACAAGGAGCAAGCCGTCCTTGCCATTGGTTACCCCGGGCTCGCCCAGGATGATCCACGCCGCTTCGCGCTCGAGCTTATCGATGCCTACTGCTCCGACATGGCGGGCCCACTCTTCACCCGCATCCGTGAAGAACTCGGCCTCGCCTATTACGTCAGCGCCTCCCAATTCCTCGGCGTCAACACCGGCCTCTTTGCCTTCTACCTCGGCACCGCCCCCGACCAACTCGACATCGCTCGACGCGAACTCCAAGGCGAGATCGATAAGATCGTCACCGACGGCATCCCCATCGATGCTCTCGAACGAGTCAAAGCAAACACCGAGGCCCAGGAGGCCCTCCGCAACCAGAGCCCCTCCAGCCGAGCCCGCATGGCCGCGCTCGATGTCCTCCTCGGCCACCCCGCCGACCACCACCTCACCCAAAGCGCCCGCCTCAGCGCGGTCACCCCGGAAGAGATCCACGCCTTGGCCAAAGAACTCTTCGCCGAAGGCAAAGCCACCATCGTGACCGTCTCCCCACAATAAAAGGAAGGGCTCCCTCCTGAGTGCCCCGACCCTGCCAGTCAGAGGTCAGAGGTTCCCCAGCTCCGAAGGTGCGCTGGTCCTTAGCCCCGTGGCTTGGCGCGGCGTAAAACAGCATCGACCAATCAAAGCTCCGAAGGTGCGCAGGCGATCCCGACCAGTCTATCAAAAAGACCCCGCCATCAGAACGCCTTCAACAAATCACCGCTGAACTCCCCCCTCCGGATCATTCTCGTTATGTAAACCTTCGAATCCTCAAACTCACTATTTCGAATTGGCCTCTTCTTTATCCCACAAACTCACCGCCTTCCCATCGTGTTCCAGTCTCGCTGAATCATCCTCCAAAAGAATTAAAACAGTCATTCCTCGAAATACCACTTTCTAAGACACGCTCTAACTCATTGTTCTTTGGCCCTGCCCAACTACGCTTCAGCCATGGCTATTTCCATTATCACGGACATTCCGGTATGGGTTCGTCCGCTCGCAAAACTCTTAGTATCGATGGGGAGCGACGTTCAAATCGCGGAATATCCTGAAGAAATCCCGCGGGACGGGTTGATCGTCAACCGGGTATCCACCCTTCTCACAAAAAAGGATAAGACCCGGGCGGACCGGATAACCGATTTCTTTCGAGGCTGGGAAGACGAGGGCCGATCCGTGATCAATGGCTCACATTGCTTTCAGATCGGCTGTAGTAAGCTGGCTCAAGCAAACCTTTTCAAGGAATGCGGCGTGCGTACCCCACGGACTGCGCTCGCTGTTCCCGGAGGCCGAGCCTTACCTGGACGGCCGGTTCTCCTCAAACCATCCGCAGGTGGTTTTGGAAAAGGAATACGGAGACTTGCAGACGACGCACCCGCTCCAGAGGGTCTCTTCGACTCACAAGAGGGCTGGATCGAACAGGAAATGCTTACCCCCGCGGATGGATGCGTCCACCGGATCGAAGTCCTCGGACCCGACATCCTTTACGAAGCCCGCTCACCGATCCAACCGAACCAGTTCAACTACTGCCTCGCTCATCCTGAATCGGAGGTCGTTCTTCGGCCCCCCTTGGAAATCAATTCAGAGATGGCAGAGGACGTCAGAAAGATTTTGCGAGCGGCGAGGATGGAACTCGGCGCCGTCGAATACCTTCTTGATGAAAAGGGCGACCCCTTCTTTATTGATCTAAACCCTGTATCCAGTCTTCATCCCGGAGCGGCAGCCGTCCTCGGCAGCGATCCCCTTGCGACCACCGCATCCTATTTAATTCGACGGTCCGCGGACTCTCTCTAAAAATTACGATATCCAGAAAGGTTCCTCTTCCTGATTCGCTTCCGGCGTCTCCAGTAGCAGTGCGAAATGGTTTTCCATCAGTAGCCACGCTTGACCCTTCTCCCCACAACTCCCACAACTCACGCAAACCTCGGCGAGTCTCGCGATGGAAGCCTTTCGGTCTTCGTTATCCCTCCTCACATCTTGAGATCCCGAATCGAAAAGAGCTCCTCATCCTCCACCGGCAGACCTCGCGCACCCGTCTTACGCTTCAAGCCAAACCACTCCCGCTTCGCCTGAAAGACCTCCTCCACGAAACTCCGACTCCCAAGCACCATCCCCTCGCTAAAGTATCTCACCCGACATCGCA
>JBLIDI010000133.1:0-10666 GCA_047634075.1 Akkermansiaceae bacterium | reverse complement strand
ATCCTAGATTCCCGCATGCCATGAAGTGATTGTCCAATCGCTGATAATCCAACCTCAAAGAATCAGCTTTGCCTTCCCGGAACTTCTCCAATCCCTCTCCTGTCAGCGAAGTCGAAAAAAAAGCATCCCCGGGCAAAAATGAATTATTGTGAGCCTCCAGTAATCCCGTCGCAATCACGAACAGGCAGATCAGTTTGTTTCTCATGCCACCAATATAGGCAAAAGAGACTCCCTGATTCCAGACTCAATCTTCCTACAAATACAAATCCTCGACCCGCCCCGTATCATTTATCGAGGCCAGCGTAAACGCCCCCTCGTGATGCACATACCCCGGCGTCCACGCCTCGGCCTTTCGAAAAACCGAGATCTCCGGCCGCTTCGGATTCTGACTCGCGATGACATATTCTTCCAGTGACTCAATCGCCTGATAAATCAAAAATTTCTCGACCCGGTCCCGCTTCTCATCCTCCGAAAGCACCTCAATAATCAACTTCGGATGATTCAGGAAATGGGTGTCATTATCATCCGGATCGGTAGTGAGATTGATTGCTCGTTCGGAAAACGCCCCTGCCGGAGCCGTGAGGTAATGTCCTCTATGATTGAGTCGAGTTCCTGCATGGCGTCTAGCTTTTGCTCGTAGTGGAAGTTGTCAGCGCGGCAGCAACGTTTCGAAAGCTGGCAAGTCCTGCCTCGATGTTGTCAATGATCTCGTCGGCCAGGACATCGGGTTCGGGGAGGTTATCGAGATCGGTGAGGGTGTCGTCCTTGAGCCAGAAGAGGTCGAGGCTGGTTTTGTCGCGGGCGGCGAGTTCTTTGTAGGTGTATTTGCGCCAGCGGCCGTCGGGGTTCTTCTCGGCGTCCCAGGTGGGCTTCCGCTTGTGGCGGCTGTTGGGACGGTAGCAGTCGATGAACTCGCGGAGGTTGTCGAGTCGAAGAGGGCTGCGTTTGAGGGTGTGGTGGATGTTGGTGCGGTAGTCGTAATACCAGACCTCCTTGGTTGCTACGCCCTTGGCCGCAGCCCGGTTGTCGAAGAAGAGGACGTTGGCCTTCACCCCTTGGGCGTAGAAGATGCCGGTGGGGAGTCGGAGGATGGTGTGGAGTTCGGTGGATTCCATCAGCTTTTTGCGGACCGTTTCTCCGGCTCC
The DNA here is from genome assembly GCA_047634075.1 of Akkermansiaceae bacterium. Lineage (GTDB taxonomy): Bacteria > Verrucomicrobiota > Verrucomicrobiia > Verrucomicrobiales > Akkermansiaceae > SW10. Next base: position 9,521 of record JBLIDI010000133.1, on the reverse strand, counting down.
TCCCTCGAAGAGGACGTTGTCCGGTAGGACAACGGCGGCCTGCCCGGTGGTCTTGAGCATGGAGCGGATGTGCTGAAGAAAGCTGAGCTACTTGTTCGAGGTGGTGGACCAGAAGTCCTGACGGTTGTAAGTCAGTTCATCCTTCTCCTGCTCACCCTCTTCGTTGGTGAAGGTCATGCTGCTCTTCTTGCCGAAGGGCGGATTGGCTAGGACGTAGTCCACAGTCTTGTCCGGCTGCATGACCAGGGCGTCGGTGGGGGAAACGAGGCTTTCTCCGTCGATCTCGCCGATGTTGTGAAGGAAGAGGTTCATCAGGCACAGGCGACGTGTGCCCGGGACGATCTCATTGCCCTGGAATGCCTTGGTCTTGAGGAAGGTCTTCTGGGCGCGGTCGAGTTTGTGGTGGTCCACCAAGTAGTCGTAGGCGGAAAGGAAGAAACCGCCGGTTCCGCAGGCCGGGTCGGCGATGGTCTTGCCGGGTTCAGGGGCGACGCATTCGACCATTGCAGCGATGAGGGCACGCGGAGTGAAATACTGGCCCGCGCCGGACTTGGTGTCCTCGGCGTTCTTTTCGAGAATGCCTTCGTAGATGTCTCCCTTTACGTCCGAGTCGAGGGTGACCCACTGGGTGCTATCGACCATCTCGATGATGCGGGAGAGCTTGGCGGGGTCCTGGATCTTGTTCTGCGCCTTCGTGAAGATTTGGCCGAGCATTCCTTTCTCGGTTCCCAGTTCTCGCAAGGTTTCGATGTAGTGCACTTCCAGTTCCGCGCCCTTGTGCTTTTTGAGAGTGGCCCAGTTGTATTTCTTCGGCACGCCCACGTCCCGGTTGTAGGGTGCTTGGCCGTATTCGTCGGCCATCTTGAGGAAGATGAGGTAGGTGAGCTGCTCGAGGTAGTCTCCGTAGCCCACGCCGTCATCACGGAGGGTGGTGCAGAAGCTCCAGACTTTGGAGACAATGGATTCAGTGGTCATGATAAATCAGGCTTTGGTATAGGCTTGTCTGGGATCGTTGGGACTGTCTTGAAATGCCATGCGCAATCGGTGGTCGCGACATAGCTGGGTCAGGTATTGGCCTTGGAGGGTTGCCGGACGGCGATTGACCAGATTGGCAAGGCAATCCAAGCGGATGTAGTGACCATCGCAGAGCCCGATGAGAATCTCGGCCATCTTCTCTTTGGCGATTTTCTTCTTTTGGAGCGGTTCAGCTGCTATTTGAGCCAGTTCCCCTCGGAATTCCGGAGTCAGGTGCTCCAGCGAGTCCACAAAGGGCAGCGAGAAATGTTCCGAGTCCAATCGGCCACAGTCGTCCCGGGATTGAGACTCCGGATTCAAATTCGGGGAGTCATCTTCCAAATTCGGGGAGCTCGGTTCCAAATTCGGGGAGCTCGGTTCCAAATTCGGGGAGCTCGGTTCCAAATTCGGGGACCTCGGGTCGCTAAAAACATCTTCGGAGGTGATTTTTCGGGTGCCCTTGAACCGATAGACGGTGCCACGTCCCGAACCTTCGGAAACCAGAAACCCTTGGCCCACCAGGCTGCGGAGGCTTTTGGTAACGTCGGCGGGGTGAAGGCCGGTCAGTTCGATCAGGCGGGCATGGGTGAGCCGTCGTTCCGTCAGCGTGGTTGCTAGGGCGAGACGGCCTGCTTCATCCAAGGAATCGAGGCGTTCCTTGTATTGAATGCGCAGAATGTCGAGCACACCCGGCGGGAAGAGGTCCAGCATTTGAAGGCGCAGGATGGTTCGGGGGCTCGGTTCGTATTCCTCGGTCAGAGATGGCGGTCTCCAATGTTGGCTTTTCCACCCCGCCATGATTCTGGGAATCCCTGTTCCTGCCTTTTCTCCGATACGGACGAAGCCGAATAGGTGTGCCAGCCGTTTGTTCCGGGAATCCGGCTCATCGCCTCGAAGAGCCCATTCGATCGGGATGCGCATGTCGCCGGGATTTTGAAAGCCGAACATGTCCGGCCGCCTGACCACCAGCACCCGCGCACGGTGACGGTAATCCGCGTGGATCAAGGTATTGGCCAGCGCTTCCCGCAATGCCTCATGGACGGGAGTGTCCTCGTCGCGCAAGCCTCCTTTCAAGGCGAAGGGGATCTTCAGTCCGGCGGTGAGCTTTGGATACACGATGCGGAAAAAGTCGTAGAGGTTTCCCGACCACGATCCGTCCAGCCAAACCCGGTCAATCCAGCGCAACTCCGCCTTTGCTTCCTCCCGTTCCTGATAGTCGAGAGCGTAGTGGGCAAACTCGTCCTGAATGGACTGGAATTTACCGAACATCAGCAAACCCGCCACGGTGAGTCCGTCCTCGCCCGTTTCGCGGTCCGTGTTCCAGGCACGGACCTCTCGGAGGAAGGAGAGGTTGTCCAACTCACTCCACGGGTGTCCTGGATTCAGGGTGGCATGGGTCTGCCGGTAGGCTTGCAAGGTGGGCAGGGAAAGGTCGTGCATGCCAAAGCGAGGAAACACGCGGTAGTCGAGCGATTCGGCCTGCCCTTCGGAAAGCATCAGCTTCACCTCGTCCTCGGGCACTTCCTGGTCTGCTTCGTGAAATCGTCGATAGGTTCCTCCCAGGGGATTGCCATTGATGAAGACCGGGCGTTGTTTCCGGGTCGCTCGTGGCACCTCGATTGCCAGAATCCGGTTTCCTTCCAAATCCAACTCGTGGATACGGTCGTCAGAGAGTAGATTGGCGCTGACCTTCTGCCGGTTACCCAGCAGATCCGCCAACTCCTTGCGGATCGCGGCGGGATTGGGAATGTTCCTGGCTTGGAATCGTCCCTTCTTCTCCTGAACCCACAGCAGGATGAGCCCGCCTTCGGTATTGGCCATGGCGGAGTAGGAGGGCCAAAATTCCTTCGGCAACTTGCCCTGGCCGTCTTGCCCCAGCGCCAACTTGCACTCCAGATCCACCGATTCGCGCAGCAAATCGATGTCCGAAAGGGAATTGATTTCATTCAGGAGACTCACTGGATCTTGGCACGTTTGCGGGCAGTCTTCTTTTTTGGGGTCTTGTTCGCAAGCTCCCGTTCGCTACGGATGCGGTCCAACAAGACCGAGGCGGGTTCGTCGGTGGGGTCTTGGGGGACGAGGCGGCCGGTGAAGGCCTTTTTCAGGATGGACTGGCGTAGGGCCTCGCTGCGCTTCAGCGCGGCGTCGATCTCCCGCTCGTTCTGCTCGATCACCTCGAATTGCTCGTCGAGCAGGCGGACGACCTCCTGTTGCTCGGGGAGGGAGCAGAGGGGAACTCTTAGTTCGCGAATATTAGTGAGGTTTAGGCCGGGCTTTCCGGCTCCATATGCCGCCTCTTCCAAGTCCTTCCTTCCGCCCGTTGGTGAAATGATGTATAGAAAAAGGAACTCAGTAAGCTCGGGATTAATCATTCGGGAAAGAGCAACATGTTGGCTGACATATGCCTCCTTGAGCTTCTTGAGCGTGGCCCAGTTGTATTGCGGAGGCACGCCCACGTCGCGGTTGTAGGGGGCTTGGCCGTATTCGTCGGCCATCTTGAGAAAGATCAGGTAGGTGAGCTGCTCGAGGTAGTCGCCGTAGCCCACGCCGTCGTCACGGAGGGTGGTGCAGAAGCTCCAGACTTTGGAGACGATGGATTCGGTGGTCATTGGGATGACTTGGGTTGCTTGCGAGTTGTCTTCTTTGCCGCTTTTTTAGCAGGGCTTTTTTTGGCAGCGCTTTTCTTTTTCGCGGCTTTCTTTGCAGGTGTTTTGGCTGGGTCGAAAAAGGACACCGAGGGAAGGGAGAGCATGCCATGAGAAGAGCGTGCTGTGAGGTTTGCGAGCATTTCCCGACAGGCCCCGTAGAGAATGGACGTGGCGGTTACCTCGATGAGTTGATCACGGCGGTGTTCTGCGTAGCTCTCTGAAATCCGAAACATCCCGTTGACGGTGATTTTACCGCAGTAGGGGGCTGGCGCATCTTCATTGGAAGAACTGAATTGGACGCTGAGTTCACAGGCGCGAAGGAGCTTGTCGTCGGTGTTGGTGCCAATGCTGACATCTGTGCTCAATTCAAGTTCACCCGTGGGGTCGGCGGATTCGTCAGCCCGTAGTTCGATGATGGTGAACTCGTGATTGAGAATCGTGAGAGGCGAGTTTTTAGGCTGCTTTGGCATCGTCGTCTTTGGCTTGTTCACTCTTGGTGATGACAAAAGTGCTGGTGGCTTTTTTGTTCGCTCGGATAAGGGACGAGAATGCATCGTGGGTTTCACTCTCGCGGTAGAAGGTCCATTTGCACTTCATATCGGGTGGGCAGATGACATGGTGGTAGCTCCCTCCGAGGGCGTGGGCGGCCCGGATGAGGGTTTCGAGTTTGAAGTTGCTGCTACCGTTGAGCATTGCGGTGACACGGGATGGGCCAACGCCCATGCGTTTGGCGAGTTCCTTGCGCTTGACCCCTTGCTGCTTCATCAGCTTGAGAATCTCTTCGACGAGCATGAGGCCTTGGAATTCTGCTTCGGCCGCCGGATCAAAGGGGAGTCCGGCGATGAGCTTCTGCAGATCGGTCGGTTCGGTAGGTAATGTGGTGTTAATTTTCATCAGGCAGAGGGACGATTTTCAGTTGGGTTGATGCGAGTTTCTTGGCAGCGAGATAGTCTTTTTTGATCTGTTTCGCTTTCTCGATATCGGCTTGTTGTTCTTTTTTGTTCCCTTTTTTACCGCCGCAAACAGCGATGATTAGTTGGTGGGCTTGCCCTTTGATCGTGTCCGGGAAGGTGTAGAGGCGCAGACCGCTTGTGGTTTTCACTTCAAAGACTTGATCACCGACGTGGCGATAGGTGCGTTTGTTTTCAAAAGTGTCATGCTCAGCAATGGCCTGAAGCCGTTTGAGAATACTCTGAAAGCCTTGGAGATTCGATTTAGCAAGGGTGAGGAGGTAGTCATTTGCTTGATCCTTTTTATTGATGCCAAGCGTTGTGATCCGCTTGGCAGAACCAAGATGGACGGTTGTTAGCGAAATTTCCAGTGACTTTTTCACATGCAGGTGAAGTTTTGTGACATTTAGAGCTTTTTGGCCCGCTTTCGGGTCACTTTCTTTGCTGCTTTTTTCTTAAGCTTTGCGGCCTTTGCTGCGCTTTCACGTTCGCTTCTTTCCTGCTGAATGCGGGCGAGGAGTTCGCTGGCGGGTTCGTCGGTGGGGTCCTGGGGGACGAGGTGGCCGGTGAAGGCCTTTTTTAGGATGGACTGGCGAAGGGCCTCGCTGCGCTTCAGCGCGGCGTCGATCTCCCGCTCGTTCTGCTCGATGACCTCGAATTGCTCGTCGAGCAGGCGGACGATCTCCTGTTGCTCAGTGAGGGAGCAGAGAGGCGCTACAAAATCACAAACTGAGGCCTGATTGATCTTGTAGATTCCAGCCGTGGTTTTTGCTGATTTCTCTATCTGTTGTCGAAAGTTTTCCGAATTCCAAAGAGACGAAAACCAATCAGGATCAACAACTCCGATTTCAAGAGGTAGACGAATCATGGTATCAGGAAACGCAATTTCTACGTCCTTAGGAACCACACCACCTCTTCCAACCAGTCTGATGCTACCGTTTCCTCGACTAATGAGAAAATCGCCCTGGTGGATACGATGTCGTGCTCCTTCTTCATCACTCCAGTCGCCTTCTTTATATTCTCTGAGGTCTATTCTTCCATCACGTAGAGCAGTTAGACGAAGAACTTTGTAGCCCCCTTCCCGATCTTTTACTGAGCGCCCGTTTGAAAGGCCTTTGTGAAATAAATCTTCGACCTTTAGAAAGATCCATTGTTCGGGTGTTTTAACGTTCGCGGAGGCTTCTTCAACAACGGTTATTGCTGAGCGTGGGGGCTTTGGCTTGGCTGTCTTCTTTCCTACGTTTCCATTTTGTTCCCATAGTTCGACGGCTTGTTGCCAGTCGGTGAGTTGTTGGTGGTGGCGGGCTTCTCGTTTAGCTTGGATGCGGGCGAGGAGTTGGTCGGGGGATTCGAGGAGGTCGGGGTGTTGGGCGCGCCAGGGGGCGGTGAGCTTGCCCTCGAAGGCTTGTTTGAGGAGGGACTGGCGATAGACGCCGAGTTGCCGCCGCGCCCGCCGCAGACTCTCCTCCCCGGCGTCCAACTCGCTGAACAACTCCTCGATCTTCAAGACGATCCGCTTCTGCTCGGCAAGGGGTGGGAGGGAGAAAGGCAGCTTGGCAAAGGCTTTGCCAGAAAGTTCCTTGAACGTGGTTCCGGTCGCGACCGAGTTTGCCAAGCCGCGAATGCTCTTCAGGTAGAAATAGACATACTCGTTGAAGACGCCAGGCGCTGGAATAAGGCTCTTGAAACCTTGGTTTGTGCATAGACTTTGGGCAGAAATTGCGAGGTAGCCAATCGGTGCTCTGGAGGAGAAGTGAACACTCCCTTTGGGTATCAGTTTTGCTGAACTCTTCTTGAGTCCCAAAAGGGTCAATGACTTAGCTCCTTGCTGGATGAATTTCGAAGTGTAGCCTGTTAGGTCAGATGGGCTAATCCAAGGCACATCATCGCCCCAGAACTCCGGTTTCCTAGTAGAAGGTGTTCCCCCGCTGACGATATCACCGACATCGAACAAGGTGCAGTTTACCCAACTTTTTGGAAGCTCACTCATGCCACCAGCTCCTTGTTGAGTTCATCGATGAGGGCGTCCATTTGGTCGCCGAAGAGTTGGTGCATTTTGCCGAGGCCGCCTTGGCCGTCGAAGGGGGCGTAGTCGAGGTCGTCGCGCTCGAGGTGGAAGGAGGTCATGATGTGGTCGCGGATAAGTTCTACCCATGCAATTTGGGCCTGGGTCAGCGGCTGGCCGGCGTTCTTGCGCATGATCCAGTCGCGGTAATTGCGGCGGACGGTGTCGGTGAAGGGAGCGAGTTTCTCGTCGATGCCGGAGGCGCGGCGGATGAGGGCGACGAGTGCGGTGAGTTCGCTGATCGGGGTGGCGTTGCCGTCGAGTTCGTCGAGGCGGGCGTAGGCCTGCCAGACATTGAGCGGGGCGAGATGCGGGGCGTTGGCCTTGAGGTGGTCGAAGACCTCGCTGATCTGGGCGAAGGTGACTTCCTGCCGGCGCTGGGGCAGGTCGTAGTAGATGGTGAGGGCGGTGAGCTCGTCCTTGTGGTCGCGCAGGTAGGTCTCGAAGTCCTGGGAATTCTTCGGGGCTTCGGCGGTGCTAGTGTCCCACCCGGCTCCGAGGAGGACGTCGATGGTGTGGGTGTCGATGGTCTGGAGGTTCTTTTTGCAGGTCTCGACGATGTGGGTGACAAGCGCACCGGTGAGCGGGACCTTGGCCTCGGCGACGAGGAGTTGCTGGGCTTCTTCGCGTTTGGCATCGCCTGGTTCGCTGCCGGGTTCCTGGCCTGCGAGTTCGAGGGCCTTCTGCTCAATCTTTTCTCCATCAATGGCGGCGAAGAGGTTCTTGGTGAGCTGGGTGAGCGAGACACCACCGGTCTTTTCCTCGATCTCGGCCTTTTGCTCGGGCTTGAGCATGTGATCGATGCGGGCGAGGCGTCCGGCGAGGGAGGAGACGGTGTCAGTATCGGTGGAGCCCATGACGACTTCCATGGCGAGGTCCTTGAAAGTGATGCTGGGCTTGGTGATGGGCGGGCGGCTGGCGGTCTTGAGCGACTTGGTAACGCCGATGGCATCGACAAGGACGTAGCGGGTCTTGGCCGTTTTGGCGGCCGAGGAGACTTTTCTCAACGAATCGTAGTCCAGGGTGCGGGTGCCGCGACCTTTCATCTGCTCGAAGTAGCCCTTTGACTTCACGTCGCGCATGAAGAGGAGGCATTCGAGGGCCTTCACGTCGGTGCCGGTGGCGATCATGTCGACGGTGACGGCAATGCGCGGATTGTAGGCATTGCGGAACTCGGCGAGGACGGTCTTGGGGTCTCCGCCTTCCTGAATGGTTTCGTCTTCGACGTGGCGCTTGTCGTCGGATTTGCCAAAGGTGATCTTCTTCACTCCTTTGGTGGTGCCGAAGGTGACCTTTTTGCAGAAGCTGTTTCCCTCATCGAATTCCTCACGGACGATGTTGATGATGTCGTCGGCGTGGGAGTCGGTCTTGGCGAAGATGAGAGTCTTGGGAACCTGAAAATCGCCGTCGGCGTCGGAGCGTTCGGGGAAGATCACAGGGAGCTTGTCCTTGAAGGTGCGAATGACGGTGCGGATCTGAGAGGGGTTGACGATATCGGTGTCGAGCTTCTTGGCGGTGTAGGCCTTGTCCTCGTCCTGCTGCTCCCATCGCTGGCGGCGGGTCAGCTTTTCGCGCTTCTCGACAAGGCCCTTGAGGACGGTGCCGCCTTCCTTGGTGACCTTGGTTTCGATGAGGTAGGTTTCGCCTTGAACGTTCACGCCGTCGGCGATGGCTTCCTCGTGAGTGTATTCAGAGACGACGTTCTGCTTGAAGAATCCGAAGGTGCGTCCATCAGGGGTGGCGGTGAGGCCGACCAGGAAGGCGTCGAAGTAGTCGAAAACCTGACGCCAGAGGTTGTAGATGGAACGGTGGCACTCATCGATGATGATGAGATCGAAGAACTCGGGCGGGACTTTCTCGTTGTAGACGACGGGTAATGGTTTTTTGCGCTTCGGGGTGCCAGACTCGGCGGGGTTTTCCTCGTCTTCGCCCTCGGTCATTTCCCGTCCCTGGAGGATGGAATACATCCGTTGGATGGTGGAGATGCAGACTTGGGCGTCGGCAGGAACGTGGGAGGAGCTGAGTCGCTGGGTGGCGTAGATGGAAGTGAAGGAGCGGTTGTCATCGTTAGGGGTGTAGGCGATGAGCTCCTGCTCGGCCTGCTCGCCGAGGTTACGGGTGTCGACGAGGAAGAGGACGCGCTTCACCCGGGCGTGCTTGAGCAGGCGGTAGATGGAAGTGATGGCGGTGAAGGTCTTACCGGAGCCGGTGGCCATCTGCACGAGGGCGCGGGGCTTGGCCTTGGCGAGGGATGCGTCGAGCTTGGTGATGGCTGTGACCTGGCAGTCGCGGAGGCCGGTGGGGTCGAGTGCGGGCATGTCGTCCTGGAGGCGACGGCGTAGGGATGGACCTGTGGCGAGCCATTCACGGAGGGTCTCCGGGCGGTGGAAGGAGAAGACTTCTCGTGAGCGGGGCTTGGGGTCGCGTTGGTCGGCGAAGCGGGTGATGACGCCGGTGGCCTCGTAGAGGAAGGGAAGGGGGATACCAGTGTCCTGGACCCATTTGAGCTTGGCTGTGCCATATTTCACGGTCTGCTCCTCAACCGTGGTGATATTCTGGCCTAGGGTATCCTTCTTGGCTTCGATGACGCCGACGGGGTTGCCATCGACGAAGAGGACGTAGTCGGCAGGACCGGTATCGGTTTGGTATTCACGGACAGCTTGCCCTTGGCCTTCATTGAAATTGATGCCGGTCTTCTTCTGAACGGCCCACCCTGCCGCGCGAAGCACCTCGTCGATCTTATCTCGGGCGATCTGTTCAGGGTTTTGAGTGGGCATAGATGGAGCGACGTATGAACGTCTGTGTGCATTTCGCCACAAGCCTGCGCTCAGGTGAAGTCAATTC
>JBLIDI010000132.1:0-10681 GCA_047634075.1 Akkermansiaceae bacterium | reverse complement strand
GCTATTTTCGGTGAAATTTTTACCTATCTTGATTGAAGATCTTTTTCACCAACCGCTTCAGGAGAACGACGGCTCCGAGTGCGGTTTTTTGGTATCTCCGTCACGCGAAGACTTTCTCGCATAAAACCCCATGGCAGAAGCCACCTCAGACCCTAAAGCCTCTCTCAATGTCGTTCCTACCCTGGTGGAGAAAATCGACACCCTCCTGACCACCGATCAGCTCTCGAACTTTGGCCTGAAATCTCCCGAAGGTCCCGGAAAGCACTACGTTCTCGATACCAACGTCCTTTTGCACGAGCCGGGATGTTTGAATCGATTTCAGGATAACCATCTCTGCATACCGGCGGATGTTCTCTCGGAACTGGATCGTTTTAAAGCCGAGCAGACCGAGCGTGGCGCCAATGCCCGAAGGGTGCATCGTAAGTTGACCGAGATTTTTGGGGTGGAGGGTCAGGTCACGAAAGGAGTGCCGACGGATGGTGGGGGCACGATTCGTCTCGTGATTTATGATCCGAGTTTGTGCGAGCGAAGCAGCAAGGAACTCCGGCGCTTTCACCGAATTTTCCCCGACCGGGAGAGAGTGGATCACCGGATTTTGGCGTGCACGCTTTTGTTGGCGGAGCACGTGGACTCCCCGGTCGTGCTGGTGACCAAGGATCTTAACATGCAACTGAAGGCCCGGGCGGTGGGAATCACCTGTGAGGATTATCTCAACGATAAGGTGACGCCCCAGGATTCGGCCAAGAATGAGATGTTGCGGCTTTTGCTCGATGCGGCGGAGTTCCAGAGGTTCGCCAGTTCAGGTGAAATCGAATTGGGAGCGGAGCGAATCTCCGAACTTCATGTGAACCAGTATGTCCTTTTGGAGGCGGGTGAAAAACAAACGATTCCGGCGCGCTTGGCGTCGGATGGCAAGTTGGTGCGTCTCGTCGTCCCGGAGGTGTTGCGCATTCAGGACGGGAACCACTTGAAACCGCTGAACCTGGGGCAAAAGTGCTTCATCGATGCGCTCTTGAATCCTGAAATTTCGCTCGTGACTTGTTTTGGTCAGGCCGGAACCGGGAAGACCCTTGTGGCAATGGCGGCGGGATTACATGGCGTCTTTACCCGTGAGTTCAACGGGTTGACGGTGAGTCGTCCGGTGGTGGCGATGGGAGCTCAGTTGGGCTATTTGCCGGGATCGCTGGAGGAAAAGATGCGCCCGTGGTTGCAGCCAATTTACGATGCTCTTGAACTTTTGATGAGCCCGCAGAATGCCCAGGGACCGAAGCGGAAGCGCAATAAGTCCGAGAGTGGAGAAACCCACCAGAAGCCCTACGATGATCTTGTCAGTCAGGGCGTGATTGAGGTTGAGGCTTTGGCTTATATCCGGGGCCGCTCGATACCGAACCGATTTTTTATTCTAGATGAAGCCCAGCAGTTGACTCCGCAGGAGGCCAAGACGGTCGTAACCCGGATGTCGAAGGGCTCGAAACTGGTGATGGTGGGCGATCCGGCCCAGATTGATCACCCGTATGTCGATAGCCGGAGTAATGGTCTCGTGTTTACGCGTCAGCGGATGCGGGGGCAGAGTTTTGCCGCGCATATCACCCTGAGTCGTGGCGAGAGAAGCGATTTAGCTGAGGCGGGTGCGCGATTGATGTAACGGGTCATCTGTGGTAAACCTCTCCTTGTTATGAAGCTGTTTGTCTCTCTGTGTCCGCTCATCCTCTTGCTTGGAGGTTGTGGCACCAGTCGTGAGAAGCTCCCTCCTGCATGGGGGGAGACGGTCGCGCGAGAAGTGGACGCTTTAGGAATTCAAAATTGGATCATCATTGCCGAGTCATCCTTTCCCCTGGTGTCACGGGGTGGCGTGAGGACGCTGGTGGTGGATGCCGAGATTCCCGAGTTGGTCGATTATGTCGTGAACCACCTCGAGAGCTCTGAGAATGTCAATCCGACGTTCAACACGGCGCGTGAATTGCCCTTCGTGAGCAACGACCGTGCGCCTGGAATTGATCAATTTCGGTTGAACCTTAAGGAGGCTCTGCACGGTCATGAAGTTCGGCAGATGGACAACCGTTCGCTGTCGATGTTGGCGTCTAGTGATGCCTCGAAATTTGCAGTGCTTGTCTTGAAGTCAAAGACCTCGTTGCCCTATTCCAGCGTTTTTGTGGATCTCGATAGTGGATACTGGGATCGAGATTCAGAGGACAAGCTGCGCCGCGATATGAGATTAGCGCAGGAGAGAGCGAATGAGGAACAGGAAAGAGCCAAGCAGGAACAAATGCGAGCCAATGAAACGATCAACTGAAGAAATTGACCAAGAACGAGAAGAAGCGTGGGTCGGTGATGCCGTCCTCGCTCTCTATGTCAGAGAGTGGTTGCTCCGCGAAAAGGGGAAGATTGATGGGGAGGCTTTTATTCGGGCAACCTCAAATGACTTCCTTCGTCTCGTCGGGAATCCCACGGCGGTCGAAGCTGAGATTGGCCGGGAGTATCAGGAGAAGGGCCTGCAAGGAGGATTTGATTTTGTGGAGCAAAAGCTCATCCCACTTTTCCAGCAGCGGGAAAAAGTGCGCGAGCGACAGCAGGCCCGGCGATGAGCTGAGGCTCATGAAAAGGGCCATGCCGGACGTCTTTGATCAGCGAGAAACCGAGCAGAGGATTTTATTTCGTCGTGATTTGGTGGATCACTTGCAAGGTGAGCTTGCCGGCGTTTTCGAGGGCGCCGGGTGTGATCTTATCGAGGGTGTCATCAGCGGTGTGCCAGTAGGCCATGCTTTGGAAATCACCGATGATGTGGAGGACGGGAATATTGGCGAAAGCCATGAGGGGAACATGGTCGTCGAGGATGCTTGTTCCCGGGAAGCTGACAGCTTGATCAAGGCCGAGTGCCGTTACCGCGTTGCGCGATTGCGCGATTGCTCCGCGGTGGGAATCACCACCGATGAAGAGAGGGACTTTGGGGTCACCGACGAGGTCGATCACGATTCCAAGGGATGGTCTTGTTTTGCGTTTGCGGAGGTTTCTGGCGTAGTTAGAACTTCCGTATAAGCCGTCTTTGCGGAAGACCATCTTTTCTCGCATGGCTTCTTCTCCATCAAAAAAAACGAGTTCAACGTTGAGAGCTGCTTCCTGGTGTTTGCCGAGGACGCGCGCCATTTCGAGCATAACTCCGGTCGAGGAACCACTGTCGTTCACGCCGAGGAAGACCTTGTCTGAGTAGGGTTTGGTATCGAGGTGGCCGGCTACGATGAAGGTGGTCGAGGTGGCCCAATCAGGTTCTCCTTCGGGCAGGTAGCGGGCGAGGAGGTTGGTGAAGGAGACCCTGCCGACCGGGGTGAGGGTTTGAAACGAACTTCGTTTCGTTTTCCAGTCGAGTTTTTGCAGGGTGTCTTCGAGATACTTGAGGCTCTTTTGGTAGCCCTCGGATTGGGGTGGCCGCGGTCCGAAAGAAGTGAGTTTTTCGATGTGGTCGAAGGCGTTTTGACCGGAGAATTCGTCAACAGCAGCTTTGGGAACCGGGCCGGCATTGAGGATTTTGAGCGGTGGGGCCTCTTCCTGATCTCCGCAGGCCATGAGAAAAAAAAGGGCCGCCGTCGCGGTAAGTGCCGTTTTGATCACGGAACTAGTCTAGGTCGAGTCCCAGAAGGTTCAAGATTCTCCCGAGATCGTCATTCCCGTAATATTCGATTTCAATTTTACCCTTTTTGTCGGTGTGGTGAACGACGGTTTGGGTGGCAAAGTGATCGCGCAGTCGGTTCTGGATCGCGGTGATGTGAGGATCGACCACCGTGGCCCTGCTGGAGGATTTTTTTTGTCCGTTCTTATGGTAGGTTTGGACGAATCTCTCGGCGGCGCGCACTGTCATATTTTGGCGGAGAATCTGATCGGCCGCTGCGATTTGCTCTTTGGGCTCCTTGATTCCAAGGATGGCCTTGGCATGGCCGACGGTGAGGTGGCCATCGGCAACGTGGCGTTGGATGGGGGGCTGGAGGTCGAGAAGTCTCATCGAGTTGGCGACGCTGGCCCGTGACTTGCCGACACGCTTGGCGATGATGTCTTGCTTGAGGCTGAAATCTTTGGCGAGCCGAACGTAACCTTGGGCTTCCTCGATGGCATTGAGATCCTGGCGTTGTAGGTTTTCAATGAGAGCCATTTCGAGGACCTCGCGATCGCTGGAAGGGCGCTCGATGACCGGGACGGTCTTGAGCCCGAGCATCCGGGAGGCGCGCCAACGTCGTTCGCCGGCGATGAGCTCTATCTGGCCTGCAACCCTGCGGATGATGAGGGGCTGAATGATGCCGAGTTGCTCAATCGATTGTTTGAGTTCGTTGAGCGACTCTTCAGAGAAATACTTACGGGGCTGGAGCGGGGAGGCGACGAGGTCGTCGATGGGTACCTGGGTGACTCTCTCTCCGGGGCGGAGTTCGACCTTGGCATCCGGGACGGTATCCGAGCTGGCTCCTTTGATGAGTGCTCCAAGTCCTTTGCCCAACGCCTTTCTTGCCATAACGAAACATGAGATATCGAAGGGGCTCGTAAAAAGAAAGAATGGAATGAATCCTTAATTCATCTGAAATGCCGCGAATGGTCCGGAGCCTTGACGTGGCCGTAATCTCAGGTCACTTAAGAAGGGTGAAAACACTCCTACTCCTCCTGATCCTAACCCTCACCGCGTGTTGTGATGAGACTGATGTCCGCCTATCCTCGGTCCCGCCGCGAAATATCGTGCCGATGGAAGTGAAGGGACGAGCGCAGAATGCGGTGCAAAAAATCGTGGATGAAACGGTTCGAGGGAACTTTAAAGCGGCCCTGGACTCGATGAACCCGGGATTTGTGAAGGTGATCTCCCGTCCCTATGGAGGTTCCGCAAAATACAAGGCCGCTCTCATGAAGCAGATGAATGAGATGGGCCGGAATGGCATTACTTTTCAGGCCGCGATCACGCGCAATGCCGATATTGCCTTTGAGGTCGATTATGGCTTTGAAGAACACGTCGTGAACGGACAAGTGCTCTTGGGTAAGGACGGGAAGCCCGAGCAAGTCGCCCGCTATCGCAGTTGGATGGTTTTTGTCCCAACGGTGAAGGACTTTCAGGTTCTGGATAAATCGACAAACCCAGCGAAGCTCAGGAAGTTTCGTAAGTGGGACTTCGAAGTCGCGATCTCTCCGAAGAAGGATGAAAACTGGACTTTGATCAACGGCTCAAGTGTGAATGCCCTCCAGCTCAGGAAGCTCTTTAAGTTTCTCCCCAAAGATGACAAAAAGTTTCAGTTCCCCGAGGTCAAGAGCGAGGAACTTAAATAACGTCACAAATTCTCCATGGGAAAAAAGAAAGGCAAAAAGACCCGTAAACTCTCCAAGTCGGAAGAGCTGCGGAGGATTGAAAAGCTGCGCAAGCGCGGCGAGAGCGACTACGTCAAGGTCCGGGGCTCGGTGATCCATGGACGTGGGGTTTACTGCACCGAGCCAATTGAGGTGGAGCAATACTTCATCGAATACGTGGGGAATCTCATCGATAAGGATGAGAGCGAAAAGAGGGCCTGGAAGCAGTTTGAGGAACATGAAAAGTCTGGGGCTGCTGCAGTCTACATTTTCAATCTGACGAAGAAGTGGGATCTCGACGGGAACGTGGAATGGAATCCCGCCCGCTTGGTCAATCATTCTTGCGACCCGAACAGTGAGGCGATCCAGGATGGTAAGAGGGTGTATCTCCAGTCTCTCCGTGAGATTGAAGTCGATGAGGAAATCACCTTCGACTACGGCTTTGATATCGAGTGCTACGAGGACCATCCTTGTCGGTGCGGTTCTGAGAAATGCGTGGGCTACATCGTAGGGCGTGCTTTTCACAAGGATCTGGCAAAGCGCCTGGCGGCCAAAGAAAAGGAGATCAATCAAGCCTCATAGCTCTGCTTGGCAATCCCGTGTCATTGGTTCATAATTTCTGGACACCATGAAAACGATGCTATTTATCCTTACCCTGAGTGCCGGATTGGCGCTGGCAGGAACGCCGGGGAGGGCGCGCCAACTCACGCGATCCTATGATGCCGCTTTCCTTCAGTGGAATGACGACGTCCGAAATGCTCCTAATGATGCCGCTCAAAACGCGGCGTGGCTTCGCCGCCCGGACGCCACCGCAGCGGGTCGTAAGGTCTGGGAAGAGATCAGGGGGAGCCTCAAGGAGGCCTGGGCTTTGGAGTCGGCCGCTTGGTTCTTGACGAATGCCTCGACCTACGCAGTTACCCCCGTGGGGGTGCAGGTTCGTGGGCGCCCCCCCCAAAGCCCGACGTCCATGATTCGGGAGGCGATTCGCATTGATCACCTGCAGAGCCCCAAACTTGGGCCGTATTGTATTTCCCTAACCCACATTCAGGATCCGAAGTCGATGGCGCTTCTCGAGACGATTGAAAAAGCCAATCCCTCGCAAGGAGTGCGCGGCGCGGCGGCTCTCGGGCAGGCCATTCTGCACCGCCGCCTAGGCGGCGGAAAGCGGGGTATGGGAATCCGACAACAAAAGCTTCGCACGGCCATCATGTCGCCCGATCTCACGGTCGGAAGAACGACGACCCAAGCGATTTTGAAGGACGAGCTTTTTAGAATGGCGAACCTCAATCTTGGGACCGTCGCTCCTGATTTCCGAGGAATCGAAGTCGATCTCAAGAAGTCCTCATTGAGTGATTACCGTGGTGAGATTACCATTTTGTTTTTCTGGAATGCGCTCATGCCGGCGCACGATGAAAGCTTGGCTCTTTTCCAGAAATATCAGGAGGAGTTCGCTGGGAAAGACATTCAGATCTTGGGCATTAATATGGATAACCCTCTCACCTTGCGACGGCACATCGCGAAAGGGAATGTCACCTGGAAGAATTTTTCTGACTCCTCCCAGTTGATTTCGAAGCGCTATCGTATCGAGCGCTGGCCCTATGTTTACGTGCTCGATGAGGATCATAAGATCCGCTTTGCTGGGGAACCTGGTGCCTTTGTGAAAATCACCGCCGAAGATTTGGCGAAGCAGCTGGAGGTTCGAAAGCGTGCCACGTTAAAAAATCCCAAGACCGGGAATTAGCCGCCAAAGTCCTTCGCCCAGATCGAGGAAGTTGTTCCACCAATTGAAGGTGAAGCTACTGAGTTGCACCTCCCGGGAAGTGGCGCAGAGCATGAGGCTGAAGAGGATCAGGTTCGCGAAGATGATAATCATCAGGGAAAGGAAGGTGCCATTTTCTCTGAGATCCGGTTGATCCTTTGGGATCATCCAGACTGTCCAGACGATGTGAAAAGTCCATGTGAAGCCCAAGAGACCAGTCAGAATGAGGCCACCTGCGGGAATCTGTGTCCAGAGGCTCACGAAGCTATGGAGGGAGATCAGCACTGCTGACCAGAAGGGGATGAAATAGGGCGAGAGGGCGATGAGAATATTGGATTTATTGGTCATCACGTAGCCTCCTTCGGAGCTGAAATGAATGTCGCTGATGCGCCCGCCGCATGCGTAGACGAACATCGCGTGCGTCATTTCATGTCCCAAAACATAGAGGTAGAGAAGACGATCATTGGCGATCCCGGCAATAAACCAGCTGAGCATCGAGCAGACTCCCACCATGAAGCAAAGGAGCTCGGTGGAATACCAGATGGTTTGAAAAATCCGTTCCTCGCCGCTTTCCCGCATCAAGGTGATGATGGTGATGAAACACAGGGGAATGAGGCCAAAGGCCACGCCCCAGTGGATGATGCGCTGCAAAAAAGTGAGGGGGTGAAAATCGTCGTCATAGAGATCGGTCGAACTCGACGAACCCGCAATGGCGGCCTGACGGGTCATTCCGGATCGCCGTCGGTGGCCTCGTCGATTGACTTGATCTTGGGTCCGGTGATGCAGGGTGACCAAACGTGCGCCCACCCCGGCCCGTCGCTTCTGACGGGCACGGGTACGCTGGTTGAGCTTGCTTGAAAGTCTCTTGTTGCTCATCGGGATCATTAAGTTAACTTAAAGATCTCAAAAAATAAAGCGAATGTCTCGCTTTCCCTGCAGCCTTTGGCTTGGTCTTTGCTAGAGTTAAAGTGTGAGTGATCAGAAAGACGTCCCCGGTTTGGTGAAAATTGACCCTTGGCTGGAGCCCTATGCGAACACAATCCACGACCGGACAGCCAGATTTGAGAAAAAGCTCTCGGAATTTGGGCCGCTCGTTGATTTTGCGACTAGCCATGAGACCATGGGGCTGCACCGAATGGGGGATTGTTGGTTCTATCGGGAGTGGGCTCCGCGCGCCACCGCCCTCTTCCTGACCGGCGATTTTTGCGAGTGGTCGCGAGAGGCCTTTCCTCTGAGGCGCTCCCAAGATTTCGGGGTCTGGGAGCTTCGGCTTCCGCTTGATGCTCTGAAGCACGGTGATCTCTACAAGGTTCACATCGTGGGGGGAAACGGGGCTCAAGACCGGATTCCATCCCATGCTCGGTTTTTGGTTCAAGATGAGGAAACCAAGCTGTTTTCGGGACAGGTATGGGATCTTCCGGACTATCAGTGGCAACATTCCGCTCCGGGTGCCGTCAAGTCTCCCCGGATTTATGAGGCTCATGTTGGGATGGCAACCGAGAATCTCCGCGTCGGAACTTACCGGGAATTTGCCGACGATATCCTGCCCCGGATTGCGCGCCTTGGTTACAATGTCGTCCAACTCATGGCGATTGCGGAGCACCCTTACTATGGCTCCTTTGGTTATCACGTGGCCAACTACTTTGCGCCCAGTTCCAGATGTGGCTCGCCCGAAGATCTTAAGCATCTCATCGATACCGCCCATGGGCTCGGGATCGCGGTGCTGATGGATATTGTCCATTCGCATTCGGTCAAGAATGTCGCCGAGGGACTGGCCGCCTTTGACGGTCAGGAGGGGCTGTATTTCCACGAGCGGGAGCATCCCCAGTGGGACTCCCGGCTTTTTGATTACGGACGCACCGAGGTTTGCCGTTTCCTGCTCTCAAACGTCGCTTATTGGATGACTGAGTTTCACTTTGACGGCTTCCGTTTCGATGGCGTGACCTCAATGCTCTACCACCACCACGGGGATATTACCTTCGATCACTACGATAAGTATTTTATCGATGACGTCGAGTGGGATGCCGTGACCTACCTCCAACTGGCGAACCAACTGATTCACGAAATTAATCCCAATGCTCTGAGTATTGCGGAGGACATGAGTGGTATGCCGGGGCTTTGCCGGCCCCTTTCCGAGGGTGGGGTGGGCTTCGATTATCGCTTGGCGATGGGAATTCCCGATCACTGGATCAAGCTGATGAAGCACACTCCAGACGAGCAGTGGGATCTCGATGAGATCTACGAGACACTGACGAACCGGAGATTCGGCGAGAAGACGATTGCCTATGCCGAGAGCCACGATCAGGCGCTGGTGGGCGATAAAACGATGGCTTTTCGGCTGATGGACGCTGCGATGTACGATCACATGGGCACCGGGGACGATCACGCTAAAATTGACCGCGGGATGGCCCTGCATAAGATTCTCCGCCTGATGACCTTCGCGCTTGGCGGGGAGGGCTATCTCACTTTCATGGGAAATGAATTTGGTCATCCCGAGTGGGTCGACTTCCCAAGGGAAGGAAACGACTGGAGCTACCAATACGCGCGCCGCCAGTGGTCACTTGTAGATCATCCCGGCCTAAAATACCGCGAACTGGAGGCCTTTGATGCCGCCATGATTGAAGCTGCTGCGATTGTTCTGCAGGCCCCGGCTGCCCAAATCCTCAATCTTGATCAGGCGAACCAGTGTCTTCAGTTTGAGAGAGGAAACTTGATCTTTGCGGTGAACTTGAGTCCTTCAAATTCGGTGGCTGATTATGAATTCCCGGTCCCCCGGGAAGGGGACTACGAGATTCTTTTGTCTTCTGATGATCCGGAATTCGGGGGGCACGGGCGGACCGATGCCAGCATCAAGTATCCCACCGTCGCAGGTCGCCTGAAAATCTACCTTCCTTGTCGAACCATGATGGTCTTCCGGCGGTTGGAGTAATGACGTTTGCCTCCAGTTGAGATGGGGCACAAAAACCCCACAGCCTGTCTCAGGCATGTGGGGCTGGAAATTTAAGAGTGCCGGGGGCTTTCTCGGCAAAAATTTTCATTAGCGGGCTGGTGCCGATGTGAGTTCGCCGAGTCGAGCGCAACCTCCAAAGTCACAGCGAGAAGAAAAAATCGTGGCGAGGATGCCGAGGAAGAGAAGTGGAATCAGTTTTTTTAATGTATGTCTGCGGTAAATTGACCTCGACTTTGAAACTAAATCCTCCGATGGGGTGTCGAGAGAGATTTTAGAATTAACACGCTTTGAAATCTTTTTGGGCGACAACAAAGAGGCTGTCGCGGAAAAGAGAAAGATTGCGGATGGGGTTAATGAGCATCTTCCCGATATTCCTGAGCTTGTTGGGATGAGCCTTCCAGTTCTCCAAAGGGAAGTATCCGGTTTCGTTCGACCGCCCCAAATGAGAGTAAAATGAGATCGTTTGCTTGCGTATCACCTTCAGGTCGGTGTTCTCGAAGCAGGCAATGACTTCTGCCAGCTTGTATTCCTTCCAATGGCCGTGGCCTTCTTCATCGACTTCCGGCTCGCTCCAGCGGTTAGGCATGAACAGGCTTTTATTGAGCGCGAAGCGATTTGGCGTGGTCAAGATCAAACGACCACCTAGTTTGAGGCAGCGTCCG
>JBLIDI010000131.1:0-10690 GCA_047634075.1 Akkermansiaceae bacterium | reverse complement strand
GGGGTTGGGATCGAGGTCCTGAAGTTGCCACGGATCGAGGGGGGGGCGGGAGACGATGCCGGCAAGGGATTGCACGAAGGAAGCGGCGGAGCGGATGATGAAACGGCGATCGCTTTTAAGGAGGGCGAGGGAGAGAACGTTGAGGTCGGTGAGGGAGGCGGCGTTGACGATGCAGGTCGACGAGTCGGGGAGTTGTGCGAGTTTTTCGGTGATGTCGCCGGAGCGGAGGTCGGCGAGCGAGAGCGATCTTGCTTCGGCCAAGGTGCCTGGCTTCAGGTTGAGATTTGCAGGGGTGGCGATGCCATCCTCGATGACGTAGTGGGTGTCGCTGACCGTGAGGGCGTTGGTGGTTTCGCAAAAGGGGATGAAGAGAGTGGGGGCTTCTGGGATGCCGAGGGCGTGGCGGAGGGTATCGGTCTCGAGCGGAAAGTGCCCGTGAAGGGTGGAGTCGGAGCGGGAGATGACGATGATGTCGTCTTGAAATTCCTTGAGAATTTCGCCGAGGCTGTGATGGAGGGTGGTGGTTTCTGTTGGAGTGAGGGCCCGGGAGTTGGTGAGGAGGAAGAGGACGGGCGGGGCTTCGTCGATGGCGTCCTTGATGAGGTCCGGGTTGAGGTCGGTGAGGACAGGGACATCGAAGACGGTTTGGGTGCCGGTGGGGTCGTCATCGAGGACGACGATGGTTTTTTTGGATTCGACAAGCAGGTTGTAGATCTCGGGAACGAGGTCCTTGGTAAATTCGGCTGGAAGGTTTGAAAGGAGTTCGTCTTTGGTCATAGCGAGAGAGATTTAGTGGAGGCGCAGGCGTAAGAGGGGCCGTCGCCGGCGATGACTTGGTTTTTCATGGGCGCTTACGAGGTGTGTTGGCCGTGATCATTGTCGGTCATGTTAAAAAAGCTAGATCACATTGTGATATTGGTGCAAGACACAGAGGACGACTTGAAGGATCATCGCTCAGAGGTCAACGTAGGTGGGTCGCATCCGGCACCGGAAGGTCGTTTGGCGACATTTCTTAATCGCAAGCTTACGAGATGGGTGCTTTGGGAAAGAGCGTCGGGGCGGTGATTTTCTGGAGGAACGAAATGCTTGCAACTTTGCAAGCCCGATTTGGTTTTATCGTCAGTCACTTCCTAATAACGCAATGAAAAATTCAACCTTGATCCCGCTTTTTTTGGTTACCGCCGCTGCCGCATTCGGCCTCGGGTGGACCAGTCGTCCTGATACCGTGAAGGAAGATGAGGCCGGCCTTTCGGCGCGGGGTGAGAGCTCTAGGACAAGTCGTCTGGTTGGTTTGGGACGATCCGGGCGGGGAGGGCCTGGCGCAGACGGGCCGGAGGGGGAGTTTTTGGCGAGATATCTCGTCGATGGCGAAATTGCGGCAGTCGATATGAAGGCTGCGATTGAGGAGATCGCGAATATGAACGATCCTCTTTTGAAGCAGAAAATTTTTTCCTTACTGCTTGAGAATCTCACGATTGATAATGCCAAAGAGGCCTTTTTGGCTCTCCAAGAGAACCGTGGGGGAGGTCGATTCGGACGGGGGAATGATGATCAGCTGAGACTCCTGGCGAATGCTTGGGGACGAATTGATGGACCGGGAGCGATTGCTTCTCTCAAAGAAATCGCGGCGGAGCGCGGTGAAGAGGGAGATGATAGGGGCCGTGGTCGGGGAGGTCGCGGGCCGAATGAGATGTCCAGCGTGCTTGCGGGCTGGGCCACGGTGGATGGTGCTGGCGCTTCTGCGTATGTGAACGGGATCGAGGATGAGCGTGAACAGCGTGGTGCGGCCTACGGAGTTTTGCAGGGGATGTTGGTGAACGGAGTTGATGAAGCGATGAGCTTCATTGGTTCACTTCCAGCCTCAGAGGATGGCGATCGCAGCAAAGGCATGTATATGGCGATGGTGACGGGCGAGATGCTGGAGCAGGGGCTCGATCAGGCGCAAAACTGGGTTGATACGGTCAAGGATCCGGAACTACGGACCGGTGCTCTCGCGAGAGTTACGATGGAGATGATGCAAGATGACCGTGCAGGTGCAGCGGAGTGGATCGCGAAGTATGGTGATGAGGATGCGGCGGCCCCGGCCGTGAGCCGGCTCGCGGATTCTTGGTCTCGTGAGGATCCCAAGGCGGTCATGGAATGGGCTGAGAATCTTTCCGGTAAATCCAAGAGCGAAGCGTATCAAGAGGCCATGGAGTCTTGGGCACGTGAGGATGCGGTGGCAGCGGGAGAGTATTTGAAGGGAATGCAAGAGTCACCCGAGCGTGATGCTGCGGTGGAAGGTTATGCCACTCGTGTTTCGAGGGAAAATCCTGTGACCGCGATGGAGTGGGCGGAGACAATTGTCGATCAGGGGACCCGTCAGGAGACGATGGTAGACGTCGCGCGAGATTGGTTGCGCAATGACAAGACGGCAGCCGAGGAGTGGATTCAGGCAAGTGGTCTTCCTGAGGAGGTCGTCCAGTCGATTAACGAACCGCGTCGTGACTTTGGCCGTGGAGGTCCAAGAGGGCGATAGCGGGGGCACTCATTCTGCTTTCCGCAGTTTTAAAAAATCAACAAGGCCTCCTCCGCTTGAGCGACGTGGGCATTGTGGATTTTGTTTTGAGGAGGACCACTAGCATGACAGATTACGACCTGCGAACTTGCCCTCCCGGTCTCAAATCTAGTTGCAACAGGAGATCGATTCACAACCGAGGCAACAGATTGCTGCGCCTCCGAAATCACAGCAGATCAAGTTATCGCAACATTTGCCACATCGCTTTTCCTTCTCGTGTTCGATCTTCTTTTTGGAATTCGGGATGTGTCCTCCCAGCTGAGCGAGGGTGGTCGCAGGGATGAAATCCCGGTGGCGCCCCAGAGTGCTTGAGGAAATTTCCAGGATCGGATCTTGGAATATACCGGTAACAGTTTGCACCTCTGCGAGCGCGGCAAAGGATTGCCCGACGTGATGTCGAAACTCGTCGGGATCACATTTCTCGAGGGGATTGAACCGTCCTCTTTGTTCATCGTCCTCGCGATCATCCCAGGCATCCCGCCAACAAAGAAGTCGGCCAAGACTCTGTCCAATTGATCTGAGTTGCCCCTGCTTTTCAGGGGGGACTCCGGCAAGGCGGGCGCCTTCGCCAAAGATAGTACCGTATGCTCCGGCGGTGGGAGAGGCTGCGGTGAGGAGATCCGGAGAGCGGGACTCGATGACGGCTTGTTCCTCCATCATCGTGATTACCTCGGAGGTGGGGAATGCCACGGAATTCAAAGGCCAAGTTGTATTTTGACTTCCGTGTTGGCGGGATGCTTGGAAGACCACTCGTGGTGGATGATCGTAAGACGATGCCGGATTTTTCAGAGTGTTTCCGGATATCGGAAGCCTACTGTTTCGTCGATTGGGATGCCGTTGATGAGATTATTGCCCGGCAAGGGGCCAAAGATGACTCGGGGAGTTCTTCGGCCACGTTGCTCGTGAGTGGTTGGTTGGGATGGCGGATGCCCAGGGTGAAATTACTGCGGTTTTGAAATTACGAATCTCCTGGTGATGGCCTCTCGTTCGGAAAAACGGGAGAGCGGGTTGGGGAGAAATTTTGAGAAGGCTTTGGAAAAGGTTCTCTCCTATCTCGATCATCAAATGCTTCCTCTCTGGATGGATGAGGCCATCGCGATGCGAATGGAAAATCTGGTTGCGGGACGCGCGGGGTGTCACCTTGATCGGGAATTATTGAGTCGCCATCAAGCAGACTGGAATCGCGAAACACTGGCACTTTTTAAATCGGGCGAGTCATGGGCCATTGCGGGAGATTTCTTCGAGTTGTCTTATGCACTGGCAGAAATTCTATGGAGAAAGATCGAGACGAATTTGGAAGCAAAACCGGAAGAAATTCAGGATCTCATCATGAAATCCTTGCCGGAAGGTGGAGGAGATACCGCTTTACAGGAGGTTTTTGGAGTTGGATTGGACGATCTTTTCCAGAGCTTTTTAGGAGACGTTTTGTAGATTGTAACCCGTGAGAAGAAAGAAAAGTAGCAAGGGAAGACTCCGTATGTTCTTCCAGACGTTTGGGCGAAGTGGGACGCCCTATCTGGCCTTCGTGAGCACCGTCTTCAGCTTGGTAGGAATCATACTTTGCCTGTGTCGGCCTGTCATTGCCGGAGTGGGCGTGAGGAGTGGAAGCGGAAGCAGGGCTTCTCATGGCAGCTCTGGCGGAAGCACCATGGTGGGAGGGGAATGCGGACAAGGTGGTGGCCTCGCAATTCTGGTGGGTTTGATTTTTCTGGGGATCGCGATCTTCTTTTTTATGGTGGGATATCGGGTGACGAAGGAGCGGGAAGAAGAGTCCTAAAGCATGATCCGTTTGCCGGTATCGAGGGATTGGCGGCCGGCTTCGAGGATGGCGGTGGTGTTGCGGGTAGTTTCGATGGTCGCGAGGTTCTCGCGCTTGCCGAGGATGAAGTCGGCGATGCTTTGGTATCCGTAGGAGGATTGGCCGGCGAAGCGCCCGTTGGCATCGGGGGTGTAGCGGAAGAAGAGAGGGTTGGGCGATTGGTAGCCCGTGGCGTCGGAGGCGAAATCATAGCCACGATGGGCTTGATCGACGCGCACTTCTCCTTCGTGATGGAGGGCAAAGAAGCGTTGTTGGGAGTGCACTTCTGCGGAGGCTGCGATCCAGGCGGAGGTATAGATGGCGGTGGCTTTGGATCCGGAATTGTTGCGCCAATCGACCATCAGAGTGATGGAGTCCTCGGTGGGAAGTCCGAGGTTTTCGGCGACACCGGTGGAGGCTGAGGCGATGACGGAGATTGGCCGGGCCAGACCCGCCTGGATCCAGCAATGGAAGTCGATATGATGGGCGTTGAGATAGTAGGAAATATCTGACGATTTCCCGGCCCACGCGCGGAAGGAGTCGAGCTGAGATTTGGGCTGGGACATGTAGCTTGAAAAGTAGGAAGAATCTCCGAGATTGCGCAGCTTTTCACGGGCGTCGGAGTAGATGGGATCCCAACGCTTGTGGACTTCCATGGCGATTGTGACCTTCTTAATATGGGAGATTTTGATCAATGAATCGTGTTCTTCGGTCGTCTTGACGATGGGCTTGGCGACGAGGACGTTGAGTCCTGCGTGTGCGGCGGCGTGAGCCATTTCGGCATGGAGATCGTCGGGCGTGAAGATGATTACGGAGTCGCCGGGAGTGAGGGTTTGCATGGCGGAGCGCCAGGCTTGGGGGTCTTTTTGGTCATCGGCCGGGAAGCTTTGGAACGAGGAGTCGAGTCCGTAGCGTTTCGTGATGAGTCGGTCGAAGTGGTTGCGGACAAGGGGGAACTTGGTGCCGTTGGATCCCGCGAGGATGATCTCCGAGACAAGGCCGCGTTCGCGAAGATCAAAGAGAGTGAGGGCGACGATTCCGGCTCCTTTATCAGAGGTGGATGTGGAACCATGGACGAGACCGGTGACATATTCTCCGGTCCCGATAACGAGGACTTTGGGCACGGACATGATAACTTACTCGATGACTTTGATCTGGGATTTTTTAGTCACGATGATGGAAAGCCGGCTGCCATTGGCACGTTTGGATGGACGCCCTTTCACCTGGATCGTTTTTCCCACAAGAGATTCAAGGGAGGGTTTTGAGAGTGAAGGGTCGGCATTTTTGATCTCGATGGCGGCTGCGAATTCAGGGGTTGCCTCCTTGAATTGGAGGTAGAGGGTTTTTCCTGAGGAGGATTGGGTCAGTTCGGTGACGACGGCCTGAACGGGAATGATCTGACCGTGCTCGAGTAAGGTCTCGCGGATCTGCTTCTCATCATGAATGGTATAAAAATTCTGAAGAAGGTAGGTGATTTTGATATCATCAGAGTTGACGATACGGAGAAGGGAAGGAGATGAGAGGAATCCCCAAAGGGTCACTTCGTTTCGCAAGGCGGTTTGGGCGAGAGTTCCGGGGGGCGGAGGAAGGGCGACCGCGATCGATGAATCCGCGACAAGGAGGTGACCTTTTTCATCGATATCGGAAAGCTTGGTGTGGAAGGTGATCCATGTGCCGACTTTACCATCAAGCGAGTAAGGACTGGTGGGGTCGACCGGTGCATAAGCTTCGCGATTTGTGGGGCGGGTGGAAGGGGGGATCTCAGGGAGTGGTTTTGGGGGCGCAATTGGCGCAGATTTTACGATTATGGTTTCCTCTGATGGAAGGATGAACGCGGTAGTTTGCTTGGCGACGTTGGTGGGCTGCTTATTGATGAATTTCCATGAAAAGAAGCCAATCGCGGCGAGAAGTGTGAGCAGAACAAAGAAGATTTTAAGCGGGAATACTGATGCCGTTGAAGAGGCGAGTTCTGGGATTGGCGCGGCGAGCTCGGGGGGATTCGCTCTGGTCGTAAGTGGTGCCGAGGTGTGCTCGGTTTGTCGTCTCAGATAGATGAGGAGCGTGTTGAATCTTTGATAAGGGTCGGCTTCGGCGGCGGGATGAACCCCTCTCGCGAAGGCCTCGAACCAGGAGTGGTAGTCGATGGAGAAGGTGTCGATGGTATGCTCCCCATGACCGCAAGTGACGACCGAGGCGGGGTTGAATGATACGGTGCCCGCAAGTGGTCCGAGGGCGGCAATGAGAGTTTCGCCGTTGAGCTGGATGCGGTTGAATTCTTCCGCGGTGAGATCAGAGTCGCGAACACGGTCGGGAATGAGCACTCCGTCCCACCAACGAGCGGCGATCCAGGGATAGCCGTCGACCGGGTCGAGTCCGCCATCGAGGACTGGTCTCAGGCAGCTGTGGCTGAGTGTTTGAAGTTGGGCGAGGGCATTTTTGAAAACCTCCCCCTGCAGTTTATCGCGCACCTCGGGTTCATACTTGAGCCGGATCAGAGCCAATGGAATCTGATCGCGAGTAAGGACGCGGTAGACGACAAGGTCCGCAGTTTGGTGAACCAGGTCCTCAATGTAATAGTCGGTCTGCATTGACGGCGGGTCGACAGGCTGACTGACTCTCGAGGGGAAGCCAATCTGAAATATGAAGAAGCTTCATTCAATTTTCAATCGAAATTTCTGACAGAACCGGTTGTTGGTGAGTCATTTTTCAGGTGGATACGACCAGGTTCCTTCCGGAGCCTCAGCGCTTTTTTGAGCGGGGGCGAATGACCCGGGCTGCCGTCAATGCCAGCGCGAGGCAGGCCGGCCAGACCCCATCAGTCCACCAAAATCGGCTTCGTTAAAGCCGCCCGTTTTGGCAATTTTCAAACTCGAGGTATTGTGCAACTGTTAGAAGACGATTTCGAACATGAGAACGCCTTTTAAGGAGTGAAGAAGGTGATGAGAGGGATTCTTTTTTTATCCCTGCCAGGCGTCGGAGACGAGGATGCTCGCCAGTTGGTCGGCCGGCTTGGAGAGCTTCGCTCCTTTCTTTTTGAGGAGATAAATCTTCCTCGTGGGAACGGGTTTCTGAAACGATCGGATGATGATCTTGTCCGGCAGGCTGTTGCGGACGGCAAGTTTTGGAATCACAGCCATGCCGAGATTTGCGGCGACCATGGCGAGGGCGGTTTCGAGCTGGTCACATTGGAGTCCTTCCTTGGATTGCTGGAGCTGGCACGCTTTGAGGGTTTGATCGCGGAGGCAATGTCCGTCTGACAGGTGAATGAGTTCCTCGGTCGTGAGTTGGCTGGTTTTGGGATCCCGATCGCGGTAGGCCCATTGGTGCCGGACGGGTAGGGCGAGGAGGAGGGGTTCTTCAAACAGGAGACGGCTTTGGAGTCCGTAACGTCGCAAGTCGTCCTTGGTGACATCGCTGAGAATAGCAAACTCGATTTCGCCATCGGCGATGCGGCGGATGAGGTCGGGAGTGCGATTTTCGCCAACTTCGATCTCGATTCCAGGATACCTTGCGCGAAATTCCCCGAGAAGCAGCGGGAGGAGATAAGGGGCCAGAGTGGGGATCATGCCAAAGGCGACCTTGCCGGAACGGAGCTCGCTGCGCTCCTCGAATTGCTCCCGGAGATTGGCTTCCTCGGAGAGTAGGCGCTCGGAATGGTGTAGGAGAATGCGGCCTGCTTCCGTGGGGACGACCCCTCGCCGACCACGCATGAGAAGCTGCTCGCCCAAGCGTTTCTCGAGTTCGCCGATGGCGAGGCTCACCGCCGGTTGGCTCACTTCGCAGCGTTTTGCCGCCGCGCTCATGGTTCCGGCTTCCACCGTTTCCACGAAGTAACGTAATTGTTTGAGATCGACAAATTCTCCAGCCATGTTGCCGGGAGGCTGGCAGGATTTTGACATAAGTCACGCTGATTTCATAAGGCCGCCCATAAGGGGAGGATTACCATGCGAAGATGATCGGTGCCGCCACGATCGTGGGGTTTCCGGGCCCATTGTTTTCGCTGATTTCAATTGAGGAAACGAAACCGTTTTCAAACTCCACGACAGTCTTGGATTTCTCCTCGTTGGTCGTGTGGGAAAGCTGGCGGAATATCTGACCGGTAATCGGGTCCTGCACGGTGTTGAAGTGGCTGATTTGATCGTATTCGATAAATTCCCAAACGGTCGTTTGTCCCTTGGCGGTGCGCTTGACTTTGGTTTTGGTAGGCCGGGTGTGGACTTGGCTGACTTCCTCGGGAGTCATGCCGATGGCAATCTCCTTTTCCTCAATGAGTCCGCGGACTAAAAGCTGGCGGGTGTGAACTTGCTGAAGTTTCTCGATGAACTTAGGGTCCTTTGACGAGAATGCCGCAGGTGTGACCCAGCCGGAGACGCCAATGCCGTTCGCGCGTTCTCCGCGCACGAAGTAGGCCTTCTCGGTGAAGGAGACCAATTCGACATCAATCCCCACCTTGAGCGCACCGCGATTCCTCCCTCCTTTGTTGGTTGGGTAGACCAGTCCGGGCTTTTCAACTTTTAGGGTAATTCCGTTCTTGGGGCCGAATTCTTCGACGTAGACGACGTTTTCTTCCGGCTTGTCAGGAAGAGCAATAGAGGGGAGGGCAAGAACGAGAAAAAGGGAGAGAGCCGTTTTCATAATAAGGGAGTATAGTGTGGAGAGACGATTTGTCGACGAATGTGTGACGTAGGCCGCCTTTGGCTTATTCAGACTTTTTTCGGTGCCGGTCTTGCGCCAACTTCCCCCCATGAACAGAGCACTTTCTCAAAAACTTTTCGCAAAGGCCAAAACGATGATTCCCGGTGGCGTTAATTCTCCAGTGAGGGCCTTCCGAAACGTCGATGGCGATCCTTTTTTCGTTCGCCGGGCCAAGGGGGCCCGTCTTGAGGATGTCGATGGCAATAGCTACCTCGACTACATCGGTTCCTGGGGGCCCAATATTCTCGGCCACGCACCGACTTCTCTTATTGCGGCCATTCATAATGCGGCCAAGGAGGGCGTGTCCTATGGCATTCCCAATCCACATGAAGTCGAGATGGCGCAGATCATCACGAAGTGGGTTCCCTCGGTCAAAAAGGTTCGCATGACGAATTCTGGAACCGAAGCCACGATGTCGGCGATCCGCCTCGCGCGCGGCTTCACTGGTCGCGATAAGATCGTGAAGTTCGAGGGGTGTTATCACGGCCATTCCGATTCCCTTTTGGTGGCGGCGGGATCGGGAGCCCTGACTTTTGGCAAGCCGGACTCGGCGGGCGTTCCGCAGTCGTTTGCAAATGAAACGATCACTCTGCCTTACAATGACTTCGAGAGATTGGAGGAAATTTTTGCAGAATACGGCGAGCACATCGCGGCGGTCATCGTGGAATCATACCCGGCCAATGCGGGCCTCGTTTTCCCGAGGGAAGGGTATCTTGCCAAGATCCGTGAAGTGACCCGCGCGCATGGTGCCCTCGTCATCTTTGATGAAGTCATGACGGGATTTCGCCTTGCAAAAGGCGGGGTGCAGGAACTTGAAAATTTCGATCCCGACCTCACCGCGATGGGGAAGGTCATCGGTGGGGGACTGCCGGTCGGAGCCTTCGGTGGTCGTGCTGAAATCATGGACATGCTCGCGCCTGATGGTCCCGTTTACCAGGCCGGCACCCTCAGTGGTAATCCGCTCGCGATGGCTGCGGGCTTGACCCAGCTTCATGAACTCGAAAAGCGCGGCGCTTACGAATACCTCTCAGAAGTGGGTAATCAAATGGCCGAAGGTCTCCGTAAGATCTTCTCTGAAAAAGGAATGCCACACCGTGTCAATCAAGTTGGTTCGATGTTTTGTCTCTACTTTATCGATGAAGAAATCGTCAATGTCGAGACCGTGCAAAAGCAAGATTTTGGTCTCTTTAAAAAGCTCTTCTGGGGCTGTCTCGATGCCGGAGTCTATCTTGCCCCAAGCCCCTACGAGACCGGCTTTATCTCACGCGCCCATACCCAGGGAGACATTGATGACACCCTCGATGTCATCGAGAATGTCGTGGCGAAATGGTAGGAAACACGATGTGCGCTTCTCTCCTCTTGCGCGATTGTGGGGTCATAAGAAACCTACGAGGGTTGACTTCCAGTCGTCGTTGAGAGCGCCTTAGCTCTCGGCATCAATTGCCAGACTTCGGTTTGGCAAGACTTCGCCTAGCCCATCTTTAACATACCGAACTTGGATCCCTTTATTCTTAACGGTTTGCTGACATTAAAAATTCCTTCGGGCACTACATTTCCTTCATTCTCTTAAATTCTCACTCTCTGGAGACCGCCGGGGTCGGGGGATAGTCCGAGTTTTTTGTAGATGTCTCCAAGTTCTT
>JBLIDI010000130.1:0-10717 GCA_047634075.1 Akkermansiaceae bacterium | reverse complement strand
TCGTCGAGTCCGACGGCCAGACCATCGCCCAAGATTACACCAACTACCCGGAGCAGTTCGACGACTTTTCCTACGGGCTAGCCCAGACCGGAAGCGGCTCCGACGTCACCATTGTCCCCGAGAACTCCCTCTGTACTCTCCTCGTCCCGACCTCCGATATCGGGACCTCCTGGCGGGACAGGTTGTTCGACGATTCCTCCTGGTCCCCCGCCAATACCGGGGTCGGTTACGATTACGGCAATCTTATCGGGAGCAACGCCGATGTGCAGTCCCAGATGGCTGGCATCAATGGCAGCGTCTACATTCGCATTCCCTTCACCGTCGATGACCCTGCCGCCCTGACTTCCCTCACGTTCCGCATGAAATACGACGACGGCTTTGCCGCCTATCTCAACGGTTCACTGGTAGCCTCCGCCCAGGCTCCAGCCAGCCCACAGTGGAACTCGCTGGCCACCGCCGACCACCCGGACGGCAGCTCGGTTGTTTTTGTCGACTCCAACATCTCAGCAAATCTCAACCTCGTCGAGGCCGGGAGCAATGTCCTCGCCATTCATGGTCTCAACGCAAGGCTGGACAGCTCCGATCTCCTCATGCTCCCCCAGTTGGACGCCACGACCAGGGCCACGAATCCCGGTCTCGGAGCCGCCGACTATTTTCAGAACCCCACTCCCGCCACCTCCAATGGCACCAACCAGGGACTGCCCGCCGAAGCGGTTGCCTTCACGATTCCCGGGCGCGGATTCGCGGGCTCTCTCTCGCTGAGCCTCACCGTCGCTTCCCCCACCGCTCAGGTCCGATACACCACCAATGGTGACACCCCGACCTCATCATCGACCCTCTACGCCGGCTCACCCATCAGCATCACTTCATCCCAGATTATCCGTGCCCGCGCCTATGATTCCGGCCTGGCGCCGGGTCCGGTCACCGAGGAGGGCTACATCGACCTTGCAGCGAGTGCCGCATCATTCACCTCCGATATTCCCGTCGTGATCATGGAGCGGTTCAGCGGTGGTCCCAGCGCAAGCAATGGAAAAGCATACGTCTTTTTCGCCTTTTTCGAGCCCGATCCCGACACTGGGATCACCACCTTAAACAGGCCTTATGCTCTGGGAACCCGGGGTGGCTACAAAACCCGGGGATCATCTTCGGCTGGATTCGAGAAGAAAGCCTACAGCATCGAAGCCTGGAACGAGGACAATCGGAACAAGGACATCGCCCCCCTGGGAATGCCGGCGGAATCCGACTGGATCCTCAACGCGCGCTCCCAGTTTGACCCTTCGCTGATGCGGAACGCCTTCATCTATAACCTGAGTAACCAATCCGGGCGCTACGCGGTTCGCACCCGGTTCGTGGAGCTCTTTCTCAACACCAACGGCGGCGACCTGAGCTACGGCACGAGCAGCTCCTTCGACTACGACGGAGTCTACACCTTCATGGAAAAGATCACGCGCGACAAAGATCGTATCGATGTCGAGCGACTGCCCGACCGCGTCTCCGGTGAGCCGGGAATTGCGGGCGGATACATCATGAAAATCGACCGTCTCGATCCCGGTGACGGCGGACTGAACGCGGGCGGTTTTGATCTCGGCTGGGTCTACCCGAAGGAGGACGACGTCACCACGGAGCAGGCCAACTGGCTCCGCGATTACCTCAACGCCATGAATACCTCGCTGAGCGGAAACAACTACGAGGACTACATCGATCCTCTCGCCTGGGTGGACCACCACCTGCATAATGTTCTCGCTCTCAATGCCGACGCCCTCAGGTTAAGTACCTACTTTCACAAGCCGCGCGCAGGCAAGGTTGCCTTCGGTCCCATCTGGGACTTTGACCGCTCCATGGATTCTACCGATGGCCGTGACAACAGCCCGACGACCTGGTCAGGGGGCACCGCTTACTTCACCTTCCCTTGGTGGAACCAGCTCTTCAATAACGAGGATTTTTGGCAACTCTACATCGACCGCTACTTCGAGCTCCGCAAGGATTCCTGGACCAACACCAACGTGCAGCAGATCGTCGACGATTACGCTGCGGAGCTCAACCAGGCTCAGGTCCGCAACTTTCGACGTTTCTCAAATCAACCCCGCTTTGGGGGATACTCGGGTGAGGTCAACCACCTCCGAAACTGGCTCACGACGCGCCTCAACTGGATGGACGGCCAATTCGTCCCCGAGCCCGTGGCCAACCTCGGCAACGGCATCTTCCCGGCGGGCACGACACTCACGCTTTCCGGCAACCTCAGCAACGGCCGCACCATCTGGTATACTCTCAATGGGAGGGATCCCCGTTTCACCAGCACCACCACCATTCTCAGCACCGAGACCCTCGTCGAGGTCACGGCGCCGGCCAAAGCCATCGTTCCCACCAGCGACATCGGCGCGACCTGGCGCGGCGGAAATGAGCCCTATAACGACGCGACCTGGATCAGCGACACGAACGGCGTTGGCTTCGACAGCGCCACGACCTACGATCCCTACCTCAATATCAACTTCGAGGCCCCCAATCCCGTCATGTCTGGGGTCAACACCAGCGCCTACGTCCGTATTCCCTTTAATGTTGAGGCCGGTGATCTCGCCTCCTTCAATTACTTGACGCTGGAAATGCGCTATGACGACGGCTTCATCGCCTACCTCAATGGCACGCAAATTGCCTCTGGAAACGCGCCCGGCTCCCCCGCATGGAATTCGATCGCAACCCAGAATAATGACGATGGCGTGGCGGTCACCTTTGTGAAGTTCGGGGCCGACGCCTTCCTGAACGCCCTGCAGCCGGGCCAAAACATCCTCGCGATCCACGGCCTCAACGGCAGCAGTACGAGCAGTGACTTCCTCGTCCAGGCCCGCCTCGTGGCAGGCGAGAAGCAGGTCGAATCGGACACTGCCGGCGGGATCCGGTATACCGGACCAATCACGCTGAGCGAAACCGCACGCCTGTTCGCCCGCATCTCTGATCCGCGTGGAGGCAGCAACCCGGGAGCAGGTGTCCCTGTCGGCACGGGCTGGGGAGCTCCCTTGAAAGCGGAGTATCTCGTGAACGAGATCCCGGCAAGCGCCGCCAATCTCGCCATCCGCGAGATCATGTTCGATCCCTATGACCTCGGTGACGCCCTGACTGATGACAGTGCCTACGAGTTTGTCGAACTGGAGAATCTCGGCGACACCAACCTCTCTCTCACCGATGTCTCCTTCACCAACGGAATCAATTTCAACTTTTCTTCGGGCTCCGTTCTCTCCCTCGTTCCCGGTGGGAAAGTTCTCCTCGTCAACGACCTCACCGCTTTCCGGCAGGTCTATGGCAATGGACGGGACAAGCTCATCGCCGGGGAGTTTGAAGGCTCCCTCAACAACGACGGGGAACTCCTCGAGCTCCGCGACGCCGGCGGTGCCGTCATCCAGTCCTTCGCTTTCTCTTCGGCAGGATTCTGGCCGCGCCAAGCCGACAATGGGCGTTCGCTCATCCTCGTCGATGCCGCCGATCCCGCGAACGGCGCCAGCTGGACCGCCAGCCGCAGTCTCCTCGGATCTCCCGGAACGAGCGAACCGACCACAGTTCAAGTCCCCGACATCTACCTCAACGAGGCCCTAACCAATGCTCTTCTCCCCGCGATTGATACCCTCGAAATCTTCAATCCAAATTCCGCTCCTGTCGACATCGGGGGATGGTGGTTGAGCGATGATCTGGGCCAGCCCAAGAAGTTCCGCGTTCCGGATAGTACGATCATTCCCGCAGGTGGATTTCTCGTCCTTGATGAGTCCAACTTCAATCCCACCCCTGGTGTCGATTCCAGCTTTGCCCTGAGTTCCGAAGGCGAGGAAATCTACCTTCTTTCCGCAACCTCCGCCGGCGATCGAAGCGATTATGTCAATGGCTTTCGCTTCGGGGATGGATCTGCGGGATTCAGCTTCGGCCGCCATGTCAACTCGGTCGGCGAGGTCTCCTATCCTCCGCTCCAGTCGAACTCCTTCGGCTCCGCCAACGATTCTCCGCGGGTCGGTCCTCTCGTCATCACCGAGATCATGTACCACCCGCGCGATGGCAGCGTCGAATTCGTCGAACTCCAAAACATCTCCGGCTCCCCGGTTCCATTGGCTGGTGTTCAGGTCGAGGGCATCGGGTATGTCTTCGGCGCCGGGGCGCCTGAGCTTGATCCCGGAGAAGTTGTTCTTGTGGTGGAGAACGACCCCTCCGCTTTCCGTGCCATTTTCAATCCACCGGCCACAGTTGGCGTCTTCGGGCCCTATCGCGGTCGCCTCTCCAACGGTGGCGAAAAAGTCGACCTCAACCTGCCGGAGGCAAACCCGCTCCCCGCGGAACCCGACCTCATGCCCTCAGTCGATCTATCGGACTACGACGATGCCAGCCCTTGGCCCATTTCGCCCGACGGAACGGGAACGACCCTGGAGCGCCTCTTCCCGGCACGCTACGGAGGCGATCCTGCAAGTTGGCGAGCTTCCAGCAGCCTCGGCGGCACTCCGGGCATCGTCGCTTCCTCGCCCCCGACCAACTGGCGCGCCGCTTACTTCACGGCCGCCGAACTTCTCGATTTCACCCTCTCCGGGCCCCTTGCGGATGCCGATTTCGATGGCGTCAACAACCTGCTCGAGCACATCTTCGGGACCGATTTGCGCGATGGCACCTCCTTTGAACTTCCCATCATCTCCTTGGTCGAGAACGACGGGGACACCTTCGCCGAATTGTCCTACCGCTTGAGACAGGGCGTCACCGGCTTCAATGTCAGCATCGAAGCGGCCACCGACTTTGCGGACTGGGCCGATGCCAAGGCCGAGTTCACCATCCAAAGCGAACTCGATAACGGCGACGGGACATCCACTCTCACCACTCGTGAAAATAGGCCCGCGACCACTGCTAGCAGCCGCCAGTTCAGAGTGCGTGTGAATGGAATCGCTCCTTGATCGCTCCGACCGGACTACCTTGAAAGCCCGGCGAGTGGGGTTTCCGTCTCTCCGAATTTTTGCAATGGGACACCCATGCGCTGCGGGAGTGCGAGGTGCAGTTGTGACATGGAAGTCGCACGGCGTGGCGCCAAGTAGTGCCCGGTCTTGATCGTTCCCGCGCCACCCCCGGCGAGAAGGATGGGAAGGTTCTTCGTCCGGTGTCGAGGACCAGAGAAAATACGACAAGCGCACGGCGAGATCGAAATCGGTCACGGGTTGATCTTTGGCGACGTCCAACGATTCCTCGACACGCAGGAGAAAATTTGGCGAGATGAGTCGTTTGAAGAAACAAGGTATTGGCACTGTTGGAGAATCCACTGGTGCCGCTGAAGTCCATCGGAAAATCGTCCGCTGGTCTAAGGTCGAGCCCAACGAGGTCATGAATGGTGCGATTGTATTCCTCCCGCGTAAGGCGTCGTGCCTGGATATAGCCAGGGTTGCGAACTTTGCGGTAGTCGAAACCACCAATCTCCAATGCGAGCCAGACCCGCAGTTTCAAACGATCGGAATCTGCTGGCTGGGATCTCTTCCGGGGCGGCATGTCCCCCATCTTCACGCGCTCCGCAACATTTTCCCACAGCAGCCTGTTTCGCACCAAAGGGGTTTCCGTCAGTGCTGATTCCAAGTCAATATCGCCCTTGGCGCTTGCGCTATCGTGACAGTCGAAGCAATAGGTTCCGCGTAGGCCGAGTGCCCCCCACAGAGAGGCCACGATGGCGATAACGATCGTGATGCCATACTTGCGGGTTCTCTGAGTTGTCACCTGCTTGTTTGTGATCGTGAGAAGATTATCTGTCACGCAAGAAGTTCAGGAGCAGGCCTTCGCCGTTATCTTTTTCGTTCGGTTTTCTCTAAAAACTTGAAAAAAACTTTCACCGATTTCAATTTCTTATTAGAGGCACATCGTGCCCAAGCATTATCTTCATCGAAACGATCAAAACCACGGCCCCTATGAAGAGAGCCAAATAAGGCAGATGCTTGCTTCGCTCGAGATTTTGGGAGAAGAAATGATTTGCGCAGAAGGAGGATCCGAGTGGCAAGCCGCCTCATCGCTTGCGCCCCAACAAGCAGCCCAACTTCGACCCTCTCTTATCGTAAATCAGCAAGCGGTGGCCGCGAGCCCCACAAGCGGAGCGATCCAGGAGCCCATCCAACCTCAAAAGAAAGGCATGAACGGTTGCCTCCAAATGCTTCTCCTCGGCTTGGGCTTACTCGTGGTGATGGCAATCATTGGCTTTTTCATGAAGTCTCAAGATGACGATCTTCGGGCCTATGGCATCGCCCAGATCGAAGCTCTTGGTATCGATCTGGACAAAAAGCTGATCAGCTTGGCGCTTGCAGAACATGTCCACTTGCGCGCCGCAAATTCCGGAACCCGTGTTTCTAAAAAATCGCTCAATACGGTGAGCGAAGAGGACTATTGGTCTTCCCTTCAAAGAGAAATGAAGGAAGAACTCCAAAAGCTTAAGGGAAGCGCAGATCCCAAAGAAATCGCAGGAAATCGATACCTCTATCGCGCTTTGGAAGAAGGTGCCTTTTACGTTCTTGAGTTCGATAAGATCGGGAAATACGAAAAGTCGAAATTTTGGACCTCTCCCAAAGAAGGAGAGACGCCCACTGAAACGGAAAAAGGCAATTGGGAAATCTCTTCGAGTTCTCTTGTTTTAAAACCTGCGGGTGGCTCCGGGGCATCCCGGGAATTCCTCCTCATGAGTCGTCTTGGGTTTATCGTAAAGACCAGCACCATCTCGGCCGAATACTGGAAAAAACGCCCCTAAATTCCTGCTACTCGTCTCCGAACGAATCCTCAAAAAGTCGGTAATGTGTCTCCTGGAATCCCCGGCGTAGATAGACCGCCTGCGCCGTCTCATTATCCTTCTCGACATACAAGCGGCACCCGCAAACGTGTTCAGCGGCCATCGCCATCCTCCGCGCTTCTGCGTAAAGTGCCCGAAAAATCCCCCGCTTCCGAAAGTCAGGCGCAACGTAGACACTCTGAACCCACCAAAAATCGCCATTGCGCCAGTCGCTCCATTCCATCGTCACCATCAGCGAGCCCACCACCTCATCCCCGCATTCCGCGACAAGGTAAAATCCCCGGCCCGGTTGCGCAAAGATCCCTTTTACTCCAGCCGTCAGGACGGTTGGATCAAGCTCCTTCCCCTCCGTCTCCAAGGCCATCGCCAAATTAAATGCCACCAAGACCGGCACCTCACCGGATTCCGCTTTCCGAATTTTCATCTCATCAGCCATGCGCGTTTCTATGTCACGAAGACTCTATTGCAACTCCGCAGCAAAAAGACTACCGCTCTCACCACTGCCTTCCTCATGAATCCCTTTTTCTTTGTGACCAGCTTCTTCGCCCACTTTGGCGACGTCTTCTTCGAAGCCTTCTTTGGCTTTTTCGAGTGGTTAAAAAAGAATGACTTCTCCGGCACTCAACGTCGTAAGCGATACCTCGCCGGAGCTCCCACCTCCTTCGAGGCCGACCAAATTCCCGTCGTTCTTGGGGCCGATCAATTTGCCACTTTAGTCTACGACACGCGCGGCTTCTCCCTCAAGAACCGCACCACCGGAAAGACCTCGCTTGCCACACGGAGAACCCTCCGCCGCTTCTCGCGCCGCGGCATGAAAGGCGTCCGCACCGCATCCTTCAAACTCGCTCGCTGACCCCCCCCCCCCCCCCGCGCTCTCATCACTCGATGGACAACCCGCTCACCGTCTCCCCTCAACTTCTCAGCCGCATTCGGGCTGGCGAGGAGGTGGCATGGTGTGAACTCGTTCACCTTCTCAATCCCCTCGTCTTAAAAATTATTCGCAACCAGGTCCGCCACACCAGCGATCACGATGACCTCGCGCAGGAAGCCTTCACCAAAATCTTCCTCAAGCTTGACCAGTTCGCTGGCAAGCAACCCTTCGCCCACTGGGTCTCGCGCATCACCATCAACACCTGCTACGACTGGCTCCGCAAACACCGGGCCCGCCCTCTCGTCAGCTATGCCGACCTCGGTGAAACCCAAGCCGAAATCATCGAGAAAAAACTGGCCGGCGAATCAGCTGATCATTCAGAGGATCTCGCCGCCATGCGTGAGCTCCTCGATCGCCTCATCGCCACCCTTAAGCCCCGCGAACAGATCGTCATCCGCCTCCTCGACCTCGAGGAAAAGTCAGTCCAAGATATCGGCGATCTTACTGGATGGGGCGCCTCTAAAGTCAAGGTCACCGCCATGCGGGCCCGACGAAAGCTCAGCGAACAGCTCAAAAAGCTCGAACAAGATCACTAACATGAACGAAAACGACGATCCTTGGAAACGCCTCGTGGATGCCGTAAAGACGGCGCCCCTTGAGGACCACCTCGAGCCTCCTCCTCCTCCTCCTCCCACCATCAGCGTGCAAACCCTGCGCGCCTCCGTGCAGGCACTCCTGCTCGCGCTCACCTGGCGCAAGTGGTCTCTCCTCGCCGCCCTCCTTGCCGGGACCTTCTTCCTCATTTTCTTTTTCTTTTTCCGTGATGACTCCCCTCCGGGAGAGTCCATCATCCCGACCGAACCACCCCCCTCCCCCCTCACGCCATGAAACCAAGACTCCGCGACTACGCCACCATCCTCGTGGCCCTCTTGACCATCTTTCTTTGCGGATACGGTGTCGGCTTTCTCACTGGCGAGAAAAAAGGACGCACCGAGGCTCCCGCCCGTCCGCCCATCGGAATCAGCAACGAAACCGGCGACTGGGAAACCCGCACCATGGAGCGCCTCACCCGCCTCCTCGATCTCTCCGAAGAGC
Organism: Akkermansiaceae bacterium; assembly: GCA_047634075.1. Lineage (GTDB taxonomy): Bacteria > Verrucomicrobiota > Verrucomicrobiia > Verrucomicrobiales > Akkermansiaceae > SW10. The sequence continues at coordinate 1,979 of JBLIDI010000130.1, read as the reverse complement.
AGACTGCCAAAGTCGAAAACGAGGTTAAATCCACCTCGCAGAAAATACAATCCAGCCGTGATCAGGCTGTCGACGATTACTACCGATTCCTCCTCGACCTCCACGATCAACTCCTTCCCCATCTCGACCCCGCGCAGCAGGAGAAGATCAAAAAAGACCGAAAAAGTTTGCAACAGGCCATCGAATTGCGGTTTAAATCATCGGCTGCCAAGTAATCGGCGCTCATACACACCTTTTCCACCATGTCCCGATCCTCCTTCATCCTCGCCGTGACCCTCCTCGTGGTAGCCGGATCGCTGGCCTTCATAATCTCTTTTGATCGTGATCACGGTAAATTGGAAAGTGCTTCCTCAAACCACACTTCTACCTCCCCAAACCGCGGCGCCACCGCGTCCCGACAGGACTCCCGCAGAACCCGATCCTCCCGGGTTGGAACCACCAGCCTGACCCTTCCCAAGTCCGCGACCTCTCATCTCAACGCCGACCAACTCGCCCGCGTCGATTCCATCCTCTCCCTCACCCAGCGCGATTCGCGTAAACAACTCGATCAGCTTTCCCGCCAATACAAGCTCACCAAGGAACAGCGGCGCGAAGTCTTCCCCCTTATCGTAGCCCACCATGATCAGGCCCACCCCGCCATGACCGTGGGCGGTCAACCTCTCCCCTCCATTGCTCCGGGAACCACCCTGAATGAGAGCCTCTCTTCCGTTTTCGATTCCACTCAGCAAGACGAACTTGTCGAAGCCTCCGTCGACCACGATGCTTGGTGGGAGGACGTCGTCGGGCAACTCGAAGTCGATCTCGATACCGCCATCGACAACGGCGAAATGGTCCTCGCCGACGAAGACTCACAGAAGCTCGGCGTCACCGCTTCCGACGACCCCGCCGCAGGCGATGGCGAGGCCTCCGGCCATTCCGGCGGGAACCTCTTTGACCTTCTCGGTCAGTAAAATCGTGCCCCATCGCGGGCCTCGCAAAAAAAGTTTTCATTTTTGTAACCAAGTTGTGACCGGCCGCGTCACTTCCCATGAAAGCAGTTCAACCTGTTGATCCCCCCTGAAACACTTAATCAGAAAACAGACATGAAATTAAAGAATATTCTGATCGTGGGGACCCTCCTTGGAGGGGCTTCTCTCGCCCACGCAGACGAGCGCACCTTCGGTGACGGCACTCTCCCCGAGTTCCTTCGGCAATATGACGTGAACGAAGACGGTTTTATCGACGAGGAAGAACGCCAAGCCATCAAGGACACCCGCAAAGACGCCCGTGACCAGCGTCGCGCTGAAATCGATACCGATGGCGATGGCAAAATCTCCCATGACGAACGCGAAGCTGCTCGTGAAGCGATACGCGCAAAGATCGCTGAGAAACGCACCGAAAAGTTTAGTAACATCGCTGGCGAAGACGGGGTTCTTTCCCTTGAGGAATTTGCCACCCTACCCCCTCTTGCGCGAGCTTCCAAGGGCCGCGTGGCTTCGATCTTTGCCCGTCTGGATGATGACGAAAGCGGCGACGTGAGCCTCGAGGAGTTCAATGCCCGCCTCCGCAAGTATGGTAACCCCTTGCTCCCTGGTAACGGGAACGACGACGCACGTCCCATTGCACCACCCGAGCTTCCAATTGGTGGCCTCCGCTAAAGCGCCAAGACAAAATCATTCTTATTTGACCAAGAGGCAGCCTAACCGGCTGCCTCTTTTACGCCCACCACAAGGAATTTCCCTCTTGTGAAAAATTCACCCAAATCGTAAAAAAATCTCTCATGAAACTGTTTTTTTTACTTCTTTTCATCGTCTCCAACCTCCGGGCGGAGGTCCTTTATGAAACGGATTTCGATGACTTTACCACCGGGGCCAACCAATGGTCAGCCAACGCCAGCTGGACCTCGAATGACACCACCTCGGGAGCCCAGTCGATCGACGACGATGTCGTTCCCGCCCTGTTAAAAACAGCATCGCTCGGATTCGCGCGACCCGCCCTTG
>JBLIDI010000129.1:0-10730 GCA_047634075.1 Akkermansiaceae bacterium | reverse complement strand
CGGGCTTTCGTGGTGGAAGAAATCAGCGACTTCACAACGAAAGGTCTTAGCAAGAGTTCCAAGCTGCGATGCTGTTAGAGCAACCTCGCGACGCTCCCAGGCCGCGTAAGAGGGTTGAGAAATACCCATGACGTGAGCGACCTCACTCTGGGAAAGGTTGGCTTCTTCGCGGAGATCTCTGACCCGTCTTCCGAAATCAGAGCGGGGAGTTTTCGCGGGGCGTCCGGTTTTCATGGCTGGGTTATACATTGGGCAGATAAGTGTTTATTGGTTTTGCTCTTTCGTTATAGCGTGAACCTATTACTAAAAAACATTCAGAAAAGCGAGTCAGGACTTGACGGGTTTTAGCCTACCCCCTGAAACGCGCAAAAAAGGCCAGCAGTGACCTTCCCGCTAAGAAATCCACTGCTGACCAAACCAAAACGTGAGCCAATCGGCCCGGCGCTTCGTGGAAACGGTAGCGCGGGAGGTCTTTTGGTTTCAGCCCAGAACCAAACGCCGAAAAAATGCCCAGAATCGCCGACTCCGAAATCGACCGCCTCAAATCTGAAGCTGACCTTATCGCGCTGATCCAGTCGCGCGGGACGACCTTGAAAAAGCAGGGAAGCAACTGGACGGGGCTTTGCCCGTTCCATTCCGATGAAAAAACGCCCAACTTGATCGTGACGCCCGCAAAAGGTCTCTTCCGTTGCATGGCGAGCCAGTGCGGGAAATCCGGCAACGCAATCCAGTTCGTGCAGTGGTTTGATGGCGTGAGTTTTCGACACGCTTGCGAAGTCCTCGCGACCGGCGACAAAGCTGCCTTCGAGCAAGTGAAGGGCCACACCAAGAAAGCGACCGTGCCGAAGCTTCCTTGCCCGCTCGATACTGCCGCCGATGAAGGCTAGCTCCACGACCAGGTCGCGGACTTTTACCACGTAAAACTCGACCAAGCAGCCTTGGCTTACCTTGCTTCTCGCGGCCTTCGGATCCCGTATAACAATCGGAAGGAAGGTGAAGAACTTCGCGACAGACTCAAAGCGCTCGGAGTCTATCGCCAGAACGGCCGCGAACATCTGAACGGTTGCCTCACCGTGCCGATTCACCGTTCTATTTCTCGCTCTAAAAGCAAAGGCCGTTGCAACCACCTTGAAAGTCCTCCCCCAAGCTGTTCGGTGTCTCAAAGCAGTTTGCCAGACTTCTTGCAGAAGTCTTTGCGAATACGATCAAAGCCCGCCCCAGGAGGCCTGTTGTGGGAAAAGTGCCGTGGTCGGGGCGAACCGGTGGGCAGGGTCGGATTTCTTTTCCAAAAAATGGCCTATCGCGGTAGCCTTCGGTTGAATCCGTGTTTCGGTGGACCAAAATCGCAATTTTCATGAAAAAGTATCAATCCCTCGAAGAGATTACCGCCGAGAATCCCATCATCGCGGTGGTGATCATCGATGATCCCTTGTGTGCTGTGCCTTTGGCGAAGACTCTCTGGGAGGCCGGCATCAGGGCGATTGAGCTGACCTTGCGCACACCCACCGCCTTTGATTCTCTGGCGGCCATTCGCAGGGAGTGTCCGGAGATGTGCGTTGGGCTTGGGACTGTCTTGACGCCCGCCCAGGTGGACCGGGCCGTCGAGGGCCACGCCGACTTCGCAGTCGCTCCGGGACTGAACTCCCGTGTCGTCGAGGCGGCCCGTGAGTCTGATCTGCCTTTTGCACCGGGGATCGCTACGCCCAGTGAGATCGAAGCGGCTCTCGAACTGGGCTGCCGGACACTCAAGTTTTTTCCGGCCGAGCCCTCCGGCGGCGTGCGCTATCTCACGTCGATGGCAGCGCCCTACGCGCATCTTGGGGTCTCGTATCTTCCGCTTGGAGGACTGAACGCCGAAAACTTCACGCGCTACCTTTCGCTCGAGATCGTCTCGGCGGTTGGGGGTTCGTGGATCGCGCCCCGCTTGCTGATTCAGGGCCAGGATTGGAAAGCAATTGGCGAGAACGCCCGAACCGCGATGGCGGGATTGCATTAGAGTGACTCCGCCCTCCCAATGAACGACCCCTTTCAATTAGAGATGAAAACTATTGTTACCTTTGGCGAAATCATGGGGCGGCTTTGCCCAGCCGGCCATAAACGCTTTATCCAAGCGATGCCCGGGACGCACGAGCTCACCTTCGCGGGAGCTGAAGCGAACGTCGCGGCCTCACTCGCCATCCTTGGGGCCAAGGCCCGCTTTGCCACCGTCTTGCCCAACCATACGCTGGGCGACGCCTGCATCAACACGCTTCGCGGCATCGGAGTGGATACCAGCGAAATCCTGAGAGGCGGAAATCGGCTTGGACTCTATTTTGTCGAAAAAGGGGCCAACCAACGGCCCGGCAATGTCATCTACGACCGCGAATTCAGTGCCATTTCCATGGCCGAGCCCAGCGATTTCGATTGGGAGCGCATCTACAAGGACGCCGTCTGGATGCACACGACCGGGATCACTCCCGCGCTGTCGCAGAAAGCATTTGAATCGACTTTAGCCGCGGTGCAGGCGGCCAAGGCGGCCGGCCTCACGGTCTCTTGCGACCTCAATTTTCGTCATAAACTCTGGCGCTGGGAGCGAGATACCGACCCCAAGGTGCTCGCCCGCCGTTGCCTGGAGGAGATTCTCCAAAGTGTCGATATCGTGATCGCCAACGAAGGCGATGCCGACGACGTCCTCGGGATTGCGGCGGAGGGCAGTGATGTGGAGAGCGGGCAGTTGGATACCGGCCGCTACCCCGAAGTCGCCCGCCGGATTGTCGAGCGCTTTCCGAATGTCCGCCAGGTCGCGATCACGCTGCGCGAAAGTATCTCGGCCTCTCATAACAACTGGGGTGCCATGCTCTACGACGTCGCATCGGGGCGGGACCATTTTGCCCCGGTCAGCGAGGGAAGCTACACGCCCTATCAGATCCGCGACATCGTCGATCGCATCGGCGGCGGTGACAGCTTTGGTGCCGGCCTCATTTTCGCGCTTAATCAACCGGAGTTGGAAGCGCCCGAGAAGGCTCTACGTTTCGCGGTCGCGGCCTCCTGCCTGGCTCACTCGGTCGAGGGTGACTTCAACTTTAGCACCCGGAGCGAGGTCGAAGGGCTGATGGCCGGGAAAGCCTCGGGAAGGGTGATTCGATGACTACGAATGGGTAAATAATTTCCCTCAGGGATGGGAAAACGGAGTTGGTTAATTCCGCGTGATCATTCATAGTGGCGGTATGCTAATTTTCGATGCTCATCTGGATCTTAGTCTGAATGCCCTTGAGTATAACCGAGATTTACGATTACCGCTGGCGGACCTCCGCAACGTTGAGGACGGCTTGATTGATTTACAGGGACGGAGTCAGGGGACGGTCTGTTTTCCGGAGATGCGCAAAGCGGGGATTGGGCTTTGCGTGGCAACTCAAATCGGGGGCTGTATGCAACCGCCCGGGCCGGTGGCATCGTGGGCCTCGCCGGCGCAGGCCTGGGCCATGACCCAAGGTCAACTCGCTTGGTATCGCGCGATGGAAGAGGTCGGGGAATTGGTGATGATTCGCACGACGGTAGCACTGAATCAGCACATGGAGGACTGGGCGGCGGATGCCGAAACTACTCCAATTGGCTATCTTTTAAGCCTCGAAGGTTCCGATTCGATACGAACCTTGGCTGACCTGGAGACGGCCTATGACTACGGGCTGCGCGCGTTAGGTCCGGCCCATTACGGCCGAGGCCGTTATGCGTTGGGACATGATCAGGTGGGTCCCTTATCTCATGAAGGAAAGGAGTTGATTCGAGAGATGGATCGGCTTGGTTTGATTTTAGATGTAACCCATTTATGCGAAGAAACTTTCTGGGATGCCCTCGCTTGTTTTTCCGGTTTGGTGTGGGCGAGTCATCATAACTGTCGGGCTTTGGTAAACGATCCACGGCAGTTATCGGATGATCAGATTCGAGCGGTGGCAGAACGCGGCGGGGTTATTGGGTTGGCGATGGATGCCTGGATGATTGTCCCCGGTTGGGAAAAAAGAGTGACGACCCCGGAAGCGTCCGGGGTGTCTTTGGACGACGCGCTTAAGCATCTTGATCATATTTGCGAACTGCTTGGAAATGCTGATCATGTTGGGATTGGCACGGATTTAGACGGAGGGTTCGGGACTGAACAAAGCCCGAAAGACGTTCAATCGATTGCGGACCTGGCCAAGATCCCAAGCCTCTTGCGGGAACGGGGGTTTTCTGAGTTGGATGTCGAAAAAGTTGCCCATGGTAATTTTATGGGGTTACTACGAAAGGCATTACCATGAGTCAATTTGACGGACTTGAGCGTGTTCCTTCGCCCGCGTTATTGCTGGATGTTGGGAAGGTGGCAGCGAATCTGCAGGAGATGATTTCGATCGCGGGGGTCGATCGTTTGCGCCCTCATCTTAAGACCCACAAAATGCGGGAAGTAGTTCAGTTGCAGATCAAGGCGGGCATTCGAAAATTCAAAGCCGCGACCTTAGCTGAATTGGAAATGGCGGCGGACGCCGGGGCGGCTGAAATTCTTTTGGCGATCCAGCCGGTCGGTCCCAATATGGCACGTTTGGCTGAAGCAATCGCCGCGTATCCAGAGACCTCTTTTTCGGCGGTCATTGATGATCTGGAGACGGCTGCGCTGCTGGATCGAAAATGCCAAGGACTGGGCTTGTTTATTGATGTCGACTGCGGGATGCATCGGACCGGCGTGGCCTTTGGGTCAGCGCTCGATTTGCTGATTCAGGAGGTCGGGAATTTGTCTCAGGCGCACCTGATGGGATTACATGTGTATGATGGGCACTTGCACGATTCGGATCGGGTCAGGCGACGGGCGTCAGTCCTTGAAATTCATGAGCAAATACAAAAGCACCGTAAAGATGCCATGACGGTGATCGCAGGCGGGAGTCCGACCTTCGGGCTTTGGGCTGAAGAGTCCCACTGGGACTGCAGTCCTGGAACCTCCCTTTTTTGGGATCAGGGATATCGGGAATCTTTTCCGGAGCTCCCTTTTGAAATGGCAGCCGTTTTGTTAACGCGGGTGATCAGCAAGCCGGGTGAAAACCGCTTGTGTTTGGACCTGGGCCATAAAGCGGTTGCCGCGGAAAATCCTTTAGAGCAACGAGTCATTCTGCCCGACTTACCGCAGGCAAAGTTTCTGGGGCAAAGTGAGGAACACCTGGTGATTGAAGTCGAGGATTCCCATCGCTATAAAATCGGCGACCCTTTGCTGGCTTATCCTCGTCATATTTGCCCAACGGTGGCCTTGCATCGATCGGCTCATCTCATGCGCGAGGGTCGTTTCCTGAATGAAGAATGGCGGGTTGCGGCGCGGGATCGTTAACTCGTTTCCTCTAAATCGATTTCAATGATTAATTCGATTTCGACCGAAATGTTTCCCGGAAGGACATTGGTCCCGATGGCGCTTCTGGCAGAAACGCCGCTCTCGGCGCCGAAGATGTCACGCATGAGTTCGCTGAAACCATTCATGACTTGCGGTTGTTGAGAAAAATGTTCGCATGAATTTACAAATCCAAGGGCCTTGATGATGCGCTTGACGCGGGAGAGGTCTTCGAAATGGTCTTTCATCGTTCTCAGCAGGGCCAGGCCGGTTTGCCGCGCTGCCGCTTGACCGGCGGCCACATCCATGTCGTCTCCGAGTCGACCGGTGATATATTTGCCATTGCCGAGGTAAGGTCCGTGACCGGAGAGGTAGGCGATGTTCCCTTCGATGACAACGGGTTTATAGAGGCCGCCTAAAGGAAGAGACTCCGGTAAGGTTAAGCCCAGGGCCATTAATTGTTCTTCAGGATTATTCATGGGGTCTTTCATTGGGGTCGAGATCAGTCTGTGTGCATTTCTGCACGTTCTTGCTGCAGTTGCTTTAAAGCCTCATCGTGGCTTTTCTTATCTGGAGGGGTCATACCTGAAACGAGGATACCGGCCAAGCTTGAGATGATGAGGGAGGGGATGACCGGGTTGCCCCAAATGGTGTTCCACTCTTTGAAGACGAGAGCGGCGACAAAGGCCCCGATTAATGAGGCCAGCGCTCCGGCGGCATTGTATCGCGGCCAGACTCGGCCCAGGATTCCGCACACGCACATCCCGGTCATGAACACATTGATGATGGTTGAGATATAGCCGAGGATGTTGTCAGAAACCACGGCCATTATGAGGGCCAAGCCAACCGTTAACCCCAGTGCGGCTCGTGAATAGGGGACCACTTTTTGCGGTGCCGGCATTCTTTTGAAAACGCATTGATAGAGATCGCGAATCACGGTGGTGACGCCCGCGATCGCGTCGGAGCTTGCACTGGACATGGTGGCGGAAAGCCCTGCGAGGAGAATGAGCATGCCCAGGCTCATGGGGAGCACGCTTGTGGCCATCCAAGGAAAAGCGAGGTCGGGACTGCTTAATTCCGAATTGGATTGATAAGCCGCGATCCCGATGATGGTGGGGAGCAGGGCAAAGCCAAGGTAGAGGATTCCGGAGACGATAAACGCTTTCCGAACATCAAGGACGGAGTTACCCGAATAGATTCGTTGTCGAAATGAAGGGGTTCCTAAAACCCCGACCGCGATCACTACGATGAGGGAGAGGGAAGGAAGGACATCGATATGCTCCATGAGCTGGGCATTGACGGCCTGTAATTTCTCCCAGCCGCCTGCCGCACGAACGGCGAAGAGAGCGGTCAGGAGAAAGCCCACAAATAAGACGACGGCTTGGATGGTATCGGTCCAGACGACCGCGAGGTATCCTCCGATGACCGCGTAAACACCGAAGCCGCCCGCGATCCAAATTTTGGCCCAAAGCGGATCGATTCCGGTGACAAAGACCAAATACATGCCACCGCCAAGAATATGAGCCCCCAGCCAACCGACACTGGAGAGATACGTGAAGAGGCCGACGAGATTTTTAACGGCTCGATTGCCGCCGACATAGGAAGAAAGCTCTTCGGCCATTGTCATGAAGCGGTGTTGCCGCATGGGCGCGAAGAGCCAGGCCGCGATGAAAATACCCAAAGCGCCGCCCAAGCCATACAATGATCCCATCCAGCCATTCTGATAAGCTTTTCCGACCGCTCCCATCGATGAACCTGTGCCGACCATCGTGGCGACGGTCGTGCCAAGCGTGAGAAATAAAGGAAGGGCGCGCCCGCCAAGGAGAAAGTCATTGCCACTTTGTTTTCGGCGGGAGATCCAGCAGCCGAATAAAATCATGGCGAGAATGTAGACAAAGAAGCAGGTGAGAAAGAGGGAGGGGTTCATGGTGGTTACAGAGGAATGAATAGAACGGGAGTTTCTGGGACGTTCTCCGTCGTCACTTTCCAGAACCGAAACGAGCTATTTGGGAAACTCCAAGTGGGGTGAAATTCGCTTCAGGGTGGCTGGTCCGATTCCGGAAACTCCGAGGAGGTCGTCAGGAGTGAGAAAGGGTCGGGCTGCGATGATTCGATATGCGAGTTTCTCGCCAATGCCCGGGAGCGTCATCAATGCGTCGCGAGCAGCGGTGTTGGGGTTCACTCGTTCGCCGGGAGCTGCTTTTTGATGATCAAAAGCGAGTTCTATTTCCCGGTCGGCTTCGCGTTGTTCGTTGCGCTCGGCAGGAAGGCTCTCCCAGTTGGTGGCCGACCACACTCCTTCTGAACGCTTCGCCGCTTGAAGTTCCAAGTCTTTTAAATACTCGCGATAGTCGTTGCCGGATCGCCCGTTGTAGGTTTGTCGAGTCACTCCAAAGGCACGTGCAAGGCCGGTCTGGACCAAATGAGCGGACAGATCCTTGCCCTCTGCGGTGATGACAAAGGCGTAGACGCGCTTGTGCTTGCCGTTACCTCGCGCATCGGAGAAGGCGGTATGGATGGTAAATGGTTTGGCCAACTGTCTTCTGATCTCCTCGCCGGCCTTTTCGCCATAGTTCTTGGCGAGCTGGATGGACTCCTTCGCGGTCGCTTTTACTTTGGTGATCCCAAAGTAGCGGCGTTGAGCCCGGAGACGCCTTTCGTCTGTCGCGTCCGTGACATGCCATTCGAGGCAATCGGCGCCATACAAACGCACGGTGAAGTCCTCACCTTTGGCGTCGCGGACAAGGAAGCTGTCGCCATCTGCCCAAGCTGTAGGGAGTAAGGTGCAATGAGGAAGCTCCTTCAGGAGGTCACCGGCAAGTTGTGGTGCCAGCAGGACATTCAACACGACCGGGAAGAGAGCTCTCCCGAGCCATCGGGTGATGGCTAAAGGGCGCGGGCGCGGGCTTTCCCCGGTCGAAGTCAGGCAGATCTTGAGGTCGCAGAGACGCGCGATAACTTGGGCGATTGAAGGCACAGGAAAAAGGTATCCATGATGCTGCGCATAACCAACCTGAAAGAGGGCCGTTGGAGTGTGCCGATGCGATGGCAAGTGCTTCGTAAGGATTTACCTTGGGGTGGGGTGTGATTGGGATTAGTGAAATGAGGTCATGGGTGACGAAAGAACGGTATTATCTGGCGGGAGAACTGTGCTCACTGTTCAGGGGGCGGGTAAATCCTTTGGGGAGGTGGTGGCTGTGGGGCAAATTTCATTGTCGGTGGAGGTCGGGGAAATAGTCGTTCTTTGCGGTCCCAGTGGTGCTGGGAAGTCGACCTTGCTGTATATGGTGGCGGGTCTTCTTCCGCCGGATCGTGGCACGATTGAGCTTGCCGGGGTTAATCCTTATACGCTTTCAAGGAGTGCACGGACACTTTTGCGGAGCCGGGAACTTGGGATGGTTTTTCAGGATGCCCGGCTACTTTCGTATCTGGATATCGAAGCCAACATTCTCGCGGGAGGTGGGAGCTCGGACCGGGCGAACGAATTGATCGAGGACTTGGGGCTTGGTGATCGTCGGAGTCATATCCCTAAAAAACTCAGTGCGGGTGAGCAGCAACGCGTGGGTCTCGCCCGGGCCCTGGTTACGAGCCCCAAGCTTTTGCTGGCTGATGAACCAACCGGGAATCTCGATCAAGGGAGCACGGATTTGGTGCTGGCGGGATTGCAGAAATATGTCAGTGAGGGAGGGGCTGTTTTGGTGGTGACGCACGATCCGCAAGTCATGAAAATAGCCGATCGGGTCTTCACTCTCGAAAAAGGGATTCTGCAGGAATGAATTACGAGGATTACTATACGTGGCAGGAGGACGTCCCGGGATTTGGGAAGGCATCTCAGGAAAAACTTCGGCAATGCACCGCAATGGTTTCGCGGGTGGGTGGGTTGGGTGGGCCCCTGGCGCTCTCTCTCGCGGCGGCGGGAGTGGGACGAATTATTTTGGTCCACGGTGGAGAATTGCGTCCCGATGATTTGAATCGGCAGATTCTCATGACCCATGCGGGGCTCGGTGGGTTGCGTCATGTTCAGGCGGCAGAGACTTTACGGAGGTTTAATCCAGATCTCGAAATCGAATCAGTGGGTGAGAATATCTCGGAGGAGAATGCCGTCGATCTCGTGGCAAAGGCTGACCTTGTCTTTTCGTGTGCCCCTTTGTTTGAGGAGCGTCTCTTGATGAATCGTGAGGCGATGCGACAGGGGAAGTTTTTTGTGGATGGCGCGATGTCTTCGATGGAAGGGCATGTCTTGGCGGTGAGCCCGGGGGAATCAGCCTGTCTGGCCTGTCTGGTCAAAGAACCACCGGCTTACTGGAAACGCCGTTTTCCGGTAATTGGGGCCGTCTCAGCGATGGTGGCGCAGATTGCGGTCTTGGAGGGCATCAAGTTAGTAACGAATTTTGCCGAACCTGCTCTGGATCATTTGATTCATGTTGATACGATTTCGATGCGCCTGAAGAAAGTGAAGCTTTCGCGCGATCCCGATTGTCCGCACTGTAGTCACCTTGTTCCATGAAACGTCCGATCCTGATTCTCTTCTTTTTGTTTGCCCTCTTGGGGGTGGCATTGTGGTGGCTTGCAAATGACCGTAACGAGAGCGCGCGGGGGAAGGGCAGTTTGCTGGTTCATTGTGCGGCGGGATTGCGCAGGCCCATGACTGAAATTGCGCGACAATATGAGGAGGAGTTTGGCGTTAAATTGGTTCTCCAATTTGGAGGCTCCGGGGCATTGGAAAGTCAGTTGATGGTTGCTGGGGGGGATCTCTATCTTCCCGCGGATCAAAGTTATTTGCAGTCGGTTCGTGGCAAGGGTTTGCTTCAGGAGTCCATGCCGGTGGCGCAACTTTCGGCTGGCATTGTGGTGCCGCAGGGGAACCCCAAAGGCCTTACCACATTGCAAGATCTTGCCCGCGAGGGGCTGAAGATCTCCCTGGGTGAGAAGTCCGCCTCGGTCGGCAAGTTTACGTGGTCGGTTCTTGCGCAGGAGGGGATGTTGGTGGGCATCGAAGCGAATGTCGTCGTGACAAAACCCACTGTAAATATGATCGTGGAAGATGTTGCCACGGGGGCGGTCGATGCCGCAATCGCGTGGGATGCGGTCGCGAGAAATTTCCCGGAAGTGGAGTGGATTCCCGTCCCTGAGTTTACAAAGCGTTCCAAGCTGGCGGGGATCGGCGTCTTGACCTCGAGTAGGGATGCCACTGGGGCCTTGCATTTTGCCCGCTATGTCACGTCGCGTGATCGCGGGAGAAGGGTTTTCGCGGAAATGGGGTTTGAGGTTCCTGACGAGGGTGATGCCTGGGAGGACATTCCGGAGGTGACCTTGTTTTCCGGGTCGATGCTTCGTCCTGCCATTCAGGAGAGAATTCGGGGGTTTGAAAAGCGGGAAGGATGCCGGGTCAATACCGTCTTTGAGGGAT
>JBLIDI010000128.1:0-10757 GCA_047634075.1 Akkermansiaceae bacterium | reverse complement strand
GACCCTCTCTATCGCAGATTTTTGGAATCGTGGGTGAAGTGGAAAACTGCGGATCTTTCCAGTTACAGCTATCGCGTCTCCTTGAGCCAGGGAGGATTATCATCTGATGTCCGCTACACCGTGGTCGATGGAGAAGTGGCCTCGTTCGAGGTCATTGAGATTTTCCCTGACATTATCAGCCCTGCAGAGGACACCACGATTGATGATTTCTTTGAGAAAATTCGAAGGGCTCGGGATCAGGGTGCCGTGATTATTGACGTCACTTGGGACCAGGATTTGGGGTTTCCGACGACGGGTTACATCGATCTTGATGAGCGCCTCGCGGATGAAGAACAGGGGTGGACCATCAGCGAGGTCACTCCGCGAAACTAAAAGGCGATCTCTGAGTTCAGGAGACGGCATGGAAGCGTTCCCAGGAAGATGGTGAGCTCTGGGTCGCAAGTTTTTGAAGGTGCTTGGTGACGGCCTCGAGGCATTCATCGAGAGTGGAAGTGCCCGCGGTCACCCCGATTCTTTTAATGCCCTCGAGCCATTCTGCGCGGATGTCATCGGGCCCTTCGATGTGATGGCACTGGCACCCGAGCTTACGAGCGGTCATCGCGAGTTGGGCGGTGTTATTGGAGTTTTTCCCGCCGATCGCAAAGATGAGTTCGGAGGCTATGCAGAGTTCGTGCAGGGCCGACTGGCGGTCTTTGGTGGGGTGGCAGACGGTATCGTAGTAAGCCACTTCGACCTCGGGGCGCTGGCGGCGGACTTCGGCAACGAGGGCGTGGACGCGGTCGATCGGTTGCGTTGTTTGGGAGATGATGCCGATGCGTTTGCGGTGGGGGATCTTGGCAATATCGTCTGGATGGAGAATGGTGTGGGCGTTTGGAAAATCGCCCTGCAGGCCGCGGACTTCGACATGGTCGTCCTTGCCGATGATGACGGGTTGGAAACCGGCGGCGACCACTTTGGCGAGCTTGGCGTGGGCGATTTTGACGAGAGGGCAGGTGGTGTCAGTGACCTGGTAGCCGGCGTCGTGCCAGCGTTTGCGGTCGCGGTCCGAGGCTCCGTGGGCCGTGATGATGACGCGTTTGGTGGGGGCGTCGGAGCCATCTAGTTTGCCGGTGCGTGCCCCTTGGGAGGCGAGCTTTGATTTGACGATAGGATTGTGGGCGAGTTGTCCGAGAATGGTAGCGGGGCCTGTTTTGAGGACTTCCTGAGTGGTCTCGATGGCTTGGCGCACGCCGAAGCACATGCCGGTGTGCTCTGCGATGAGAATGTCGTAGCGGGGAGTTTTGATGGTCTTCATGTCAGACTTAAGCCTGCCTCCCGGGTGTGGAGAGGTGATGAAGGGGATGAGAAGATTCGGTGAAGAAGAGGAGTCAGCGTTTCGCCAAGGTGTCGCTGAGCAATCGGTAGTATGCCGGGGGCAAAGACGATTTACGGAGCTCCTCGAGGTCGCGCCTCGCGAGGTCGGGATTGCCCATGAGGGCGTGGACGAGGCCACGGTCGGTGATGAGGGTAAGATCGGGCCGCTCGGGGTGTATCCGGGGGGTGATTTCTAGAAGTGCGGTGCTCAGGTCGGCGCGGGCTTCCGCCGGTTTCTTAAGAATGAGGGATGCACGGGCGCGGCGGATGAGCCAGGAGGAGCGGAAGCGGGAGGAGGAGAGTTCCTCGCTGATGATGGGCAGGACTTCGGTGGTTTGGCCGGCGGTGAGGGCGAGGTCGATCCAGTTGTTTCGAACTACGATTGATTGCGTACGTTGCCAGGAAGTTTTCAAGATGGCCGCGGCATCGGCGGGGCGGGCCAGGTCGAGGAGAATATCGGCATGGAGAAGGTCGATGGTGTTCTCGTGACTTTTGGCAAGTGCTTGAATTTTTTCACAAATGGCGAGGGCGTGTACGTTCTCGCCCCGGAGGTGGTGAATATGGGCGACAAGGTAGGCGGCCTCGATAGAGCTGTGGGCGCTGTGACTTCCGACCAGATACGAGGTCGCCAGCGCGAGCGCTTCATCGCTTTTTCCGAGTGCCCGGATGAGTGAGATTTTGGCTTGGCGGTGCTTTGGTTCCAGCTTGAGGGCCGCGCGGAGGTCCTCGATGGCGTGGTCTGATTCGCGGAGGGCGCGAAACTCGGTGGCGCGTTGGTAGTAGAGGTCGGCGGTGGGTTTCCCGGCGATCTTGGCACTGAGCGCCTTGATCGTTTCCGAGACGTCAGTGTGCCCCGGCGACGAGGCCGGGATGATGACCAAGAGGAGGGCGAGGAGGCGCGACCGGATCATGTCTACTTGCCGAGAAGAAGACGGGGATGGAGGGTGAAGTCGGAGCTTGTGAGATTCACGTTATGACCTTCAATGGCGAGGACGTTTTTTTGCCCGGGCTTGAGAATCTTTGAGAGACTCTTGAGCGGGAAATACTCGAAGGTCTTGTTGGCATCGTGATTTTTGAAACCGGCAGCTTCGGCTCCTTGTTTGTTATCGACACCTTGGCGGTGGACTTCGTGCCCGTTGAGGTAGGCGATGAAGGCGTCATCGTATGAGACGGAAAGGCCGAGTTTGTTAAGATTGGCACCAGCCGGGAGGTCGAATTCCTTGCGGACGTAGACGGTCGTGAATTTCCCGCGCATGTTGATCTCGGTGGTGTCATCGTCATCACCGTAGCCGAAGCCTGCTTTCCCCGTTTTCCAGTCGGAAAAATCGTATTCTGGAGCGGCCCAGTCGGTGGGATCGCCGGCAGGGTGGGCCCCCGCGAGGTAGGACCAGGTTGCCCCTTTCTCGATAAGGGCCGTCGCTCCTCGTGGTGCGGTTGGAGTGGTGGGTTTCTTTGCGGGGCGGAGAGGCTGGGGCTGCCAGGGGTTTTCGATGACGGTGTGGGTGACGACACCGCTTTTCTTGATCGCAAAGGTGTCGCGGATTTCGCCGTTGAGATCGAGCATTTCGCCGAGGATAGTGTCGTCCTTGATCGTGATCAGGCAGGAGCCGTTCGCGAGGATGATGCGGCGCATGAGGGGGTGGGTGCCCGAGCGGCGATTGGTGGTGCCGCCGTGGCCCGTTGTGACTGAGACGGTTCCGTTATTTGGGGTGAGGCCCGCGCTTTTGCGGTAGGGGCCGTCGCCCTTGGGATCGCCATCGCGGTCATCGAGAATGACGCCTTTTGCAACAGAGGGAGTTTGGTAGGCGCCATCGATGAGCATGGAGCGTTCGTAGATGTGGGAGTGGCCGGTGAAGACGAGGTCAACGCCGCCACTTTCGAGGATGGGCATGATGTGCTCGCGCATTTCGACGAGCTGGCCCTCGCGGTCGGAGTCGTGTGAGCCCTTGGTGTATGGCGGGTGGTGGAAGAAGGCGACGAGGAATTCAGCTTTGGTTTTTTCAAGGTCGGCCTTGAGCCACTGCGCCATTTCTCCGGTGGGGCGGCGGTCGAGGTCGTGGGAGTCGAGGCAGATGAAGTGGACCTTGCCGTAATCGAAGGAGTAGAAGGCTTCCTTGCCCGAGGGGAGTCCGCCGGCCTCGCCCTTGGCGGGGTGGATGAAGGCATCGTAGAAGGGGCCGATACCGGTCGCGCCTTTCGAGGTCTTGCCTTCGTGGTTGCCCATTGATCCCCAGCAGACGGTGTTCCGCAGGGTGGGTTCATACATCTTAAAGAAGCGGTCGCTAAATTCCTTATTGGTCCCGGAGCCGTAGGCCATATCGCCGACGTGGATGTAGAGGTCAATGGGCTGCCCTTTCTTGGCGGTGTGCTCGACCATGGAGGTGTGGACTTGGGCCTGTGCCTTCCCGCCGGTGCCGGAGTCTCCGACGACCCAGAAGTAGACTGGATTCTCTTTGCCGGGGACGGGATTGGTTTTGAACCGATAGGAGGTGTCGGCGGGAGTGAGGCGTTTGTCGCCATCGTAAATCGCGTAGTAGTAGCTCGTTAGCGGCTTGAGCGCGGTGATGGTGGCTTCGAATTGGCGGGTCTCAACAGGGGCGTCCTTGAAAATAGGATTGTCTTCACTGAGGGAAGGGTGGGTGCGGGTGAGGATCTGGGCTGCGGGAACCTTCGAGGAGAGACTGTCGACAGTGGATCCAAAGACCACTCGTGGAGTCATTTCCGTGCGAGCGCGCCAGACGATGCGGATTGAGTCATCAGTCGCGAGTTGGAGATAAGGCTGGCGGGAGAATTCCGGGATGGGATCGGCGGCCACTAAAAACGTGGTGAGAAAGAGGAGAAAGAGGCTTTTCATTTGCTAAGAGGTCGAGGGTGAGAGGTGCTTAGGATTTCGCAACTAGATTGTAAGTTTGACCTGAGAGCATGTCCGTGGGTATTTAAGGGCTCCTATGAAACTGTTATCGCTTCCGTTGGTCCTTGTGGGCGCTCTTGGTCTGAGTTCCTGTGGTTTAGTTAGATCAGCTACGCAGCTTCCGATCCGAACCTTGCAAAGTGTGGGCCGCGCGGTCGGCTTGGGCTTGAAGCAGAGTGAAGTGGAAGGAGAAGATGCCTCGCGTTCCAAGGTGAACTTTGAGGTGAAGGAGGGCAATGAAGTGCCTCCTCCATCCCGATAGAGGAGCCTGGAGGCTTCTTGTGAAAGTCGCGTTTGTCATGTCGGCAAAACACGAGGGGACAATTTCAAAGAATTCCCCTTGTTTGTCTTTCGATGGAAGACCTCGGCGGAATCTCAGGAATCTCGAGACGCTCTTGAACGCAGTGCCCGGTGTTAGTTTAACTTCTTCTTTTTGGGAGCGATGGTGATCTTACCCAAAGGCTTGGTGGTCTTGTCAGGATTGAGGTATTCCACCGCGTATTCACCGGCAGGATACTTCGAGAGATCGACAGGCTTTGGGGTCGTCGAGATTCCCTTTTCGAGCACGCTCGTGACCAAGGTGATGGGGTTTTCTTGCCGACCATCTTGTGCTGAATCCTACGGACGCCCTTCGCCGAGTTCACCGTGGTGGGTTCGACAGTTACCTTTTGGCAGCCGGAGACGTCGCAGGTGACAATGAGGGCGTTTTCCTTCTGGGAGATTTTCATTCCTCCCACCATTTGGATGAACTCCTAATTTTGAGCCTTTGTCGTGAGGAATCCCGCGATGCCTGCGTGAGTGATCAGGGCGGACAAAAGAAGAGTCGAGACAATGAGCTTTTTCATAAACCGTTAGATTACCGCTGCCTGCGTAAGTTGGGAATTGATTAAACTGACGTTAACATTTCCCGCTTCAGATGGGAGGATTACCGGGCCAGCAGTTCTTCCATTCCCTGTCCCATCGCTTCGCCAATGAGGTAGTAGGTTTCGCCATTCTGGTTCCAGTGGAAGCCCTGATTTCGTGGTGAAACCGAGCTTTCGCGCCAGAAGTCGCGGGTGTCGGATGAGGAGACGTTGCCCTCGAATTCCGGGTGGAGGGTGGCATTCCCCACCGCGAGCTGGCCCTCGAGCATGGTGAGGAGGCTGCCGGAGGCTGAGGCTCCACTGATGCCGGTATTGGCGATCGAGACAGGGAGGGCGGGCTTGCCGAATTCACTACGGATGTCCTTGATGAGATCGACCATATTTGCCTCGTATTGGGAAGCGGTGAAGTTGCTCAAACTATCATTCCAACCTTGATGCCAGCCGAAGCCCGCGATTTCATAACCGAGACCGGCCCACTCGGGGAACTCGGTGTCGAGGTTGTCCAAAGCGGCGTGCACGTAGTCGAAGATACCAACGTAGTAGTTACCGACTTCGCCGCCACGCTTGGCCACGGCCTCGGGGGAGCGGAAATCAGCGTAGAGGCTTTTGCCGCCCCAACTGGTTTTGATGATGAGGACGGGTTCGTCGAGGGCTTCGCCCATGGCCCAGCCGAAGCCGAACTCGGGTCCGAGTTGGGCATTACTCACTCCGAACTCGGGGAGAAGGTTTCCTTTTTTAAGGTTGGGGCCGGCACCGAGGTCACCGCGATTGTAGAAGACCTTGACGTCATCGCGAGCGATCCAGTTGCCCTCACCGTCGACGAGTTTTCCGTAGTTGGAGGGATCGTTGGCGACTTGGTAGCGGAGGCTTCCGATGGCTCCGTTGACGCTATTGAGTCCTTCTTCGTTGCGGCCGTGGCCCTGCATGTTGGATTGGCCGGCGAGGATGAAGACTTTGACTCCGTTCGGATTGTCATCCCAGGTTCTGAAGACTTTCGAAGTTGGACCTGAAACGGGGCGACCCGAGACGTCGGTGAGGTTGTTGACAAAGACGGTAAACTCGGAATCGAGAAACAGGGGGATTGCGGTCGTGAGGGTAATCGTGTCACCGCTGGCACTGATTTCAGCGGATTCTACCGCGATGAGCCCGTCGCCCCCGATGACAATGTTGAAGTTGCTTGGATTGGTCCCAAGAGTGGCCTGCATCGCTTCGGAAAAGGTGAGATTCACGGTGGTGCCATTTCCCCAGACGCGATCGAAGGTGGGGTCCTTGAGGTCGGGGGCACCGATACGGAAGAAGATTTTTTCGGAGGTTGGGCTGGGGCTCGGGAAGGGCCCGACGGTGGTGAGGATGCCATCGGGATTGGCGGTGACGGCGGGGTTGACTCCAGGCTGGAAGGTCACGAGATCGTCCGACCAGTAAATTCCGTAAAACTCACCGGGATTCGATTTGAGATTCAGGGTGATTTCGCCAGTGGTGTCATCGAGCGAGATGTCGGCGATCCCGAGGGGCTGGCGGACTTCATTACTCTCAACAATCTGGATGCCGGTTGGGCCGATGTGGTTGAAGCCATTGGAACCGGTGCCCCAAACCTGGGCATCGAATGAGCCACCCTCGAGTCCTTTGTAGATGAGGTAGTTTCCGGTCGTTTGGATGGGTGTGATTTCGGTGAAGGTGCCATTGAAGGCTCCGGAGGTGAGGGTGAAATCCTGTTCGGGCCCGCCATTGATGACGGCTTGGCCGTTGCCATCACCAAATTGGGCCGAATTGGCTCCGAGGTAAATGACGACATCGAAAGTTTCAAAAGGGATGTTGGTGACTTCGAAATCGAAAATAAGGGTGCGATCCCCAGGGTCCTCGGTGCCGTTACCGTGTCCATCCATCATGTTGCCGTTGGCATCGCCCACGAGAGTGGTGCGGAGGGCACCGCCCCCTGCGTAGGGGCCTCCGTTGCGGGTGTCCTTGAGGACGAAGGTGGCGGTTGAGCCTTCGGTTCCGGTGAGAGTGAGAGCGGGTGCTGGTGATGACAGACTCCAAGGAAGGTTGTAGTTTTGCCAGCCGGTGGTGTTCCAGTCGCCAAAGCCTGCCGCTTGGTCAGGTGCGACCGCTAATCGGCTTTGCCAGTCGAAATTGCCATTTGGGATTCGGTAGAAATTGAGGCTCATCATTTCTACGGCAAATGCTGGGCCTGAGACCGCCAATGACAGACTGGTAAGGAGTAAGAGAGCCTTTGGCTTTTTCATAATGAGAGACGGGTAGTCCCAAGAGGGCATGCGGCCTACCTCTAATATCCGCTAACACCTACCCGCTTCTGGTGAGCTTGCGCTACGAAAGATCATCTCATTGGTTTTTTCGTGGGGAGATCTCAGGAAAGGGTGGTGGAGAATAGGGAGAATAGGGAGAATGTCGTGGTGAGATCTCGTGACCCCGGAGGTTTTTAAGGAAAGAGGCCGCGGGTTTTTTTGACGCGGGCGACGACGTCGACTCCAGTGGCGAGGGCGCCGAGGCGGGTTCCGCACTTGTGGCGATCGCAGAAGCTGAGGAGATTTTCCAAGGCTTCGTTGAGTTTCGTTTCGAGCTTGGTGAGGACTTCGGTTTTGGTCCAACTGAAGCGTTGCAGGTTTTGCACCCACTCGAAGTAACTGACGGTGACGCCGCCGGCGTTGCAGAGGATATCGGGGATGAGGAAGATGTCGCCGCGTTCCTCGATGATGGCATCGGCGGGTTGGGTGGTGGGGCCGTTGGCGGCCTCGGCGAGAATCTTGCAGCGGAGGTGGGGGGCATTTTTTTCGGTGATGACCCGCTCGAGGGCGGCGGGAACGAGGACATCGCACTCGCGAAGGAGCATCTCGTCCGGGTCGATGGGTTCGGAGTCGGGGAAGCCGGCGACGCCCCCGTTTAGGGCGACGTGTTCGCGGAGGCGGAAGGCATCGAGGCCGTTGTCATTCCAGATCGCTCCGGACATATCGGAGATGCCCCGGACTTTCATGCCGTAGGCGTTCATGGTTTCGACGGTATAGGAGCCGACGTTGCCGAAGCCTTGGACGATGGCGGTGGCGCCTGCAATCGGAAGGCCGAGTTTGTTCAGGGCGCGGCTGGCGAGGAAAGCGACACCGTGGCCGGTGGCCTGAGTGCGGCCTTCGGAGCCTTGCAGTTCGATAGGTTTTCCGGTGATGACTTCGGGGACGAAGCGTCCGGCATGGGTAGAGTAGGTATCGAGGATCCAGGCCATGTGCTGGGCGTTGGTGCCAACGTCCGGCGCCATGACATCGACTTCCGGCCCGATGAAGGGCGTGATTTCCTGGGCGAAGCGGCGGGTGAGGCGCTCTTGCTCGATCATGCTGAGTTGGTGGGGGTCGCAAGTAATGCCGCCTTTGCCGCCGCCAAAGGGGAGGCCCATGAGGGCGCATTTCCAGTTCATCCACATCGCGAGGGCGGCGACTTCGCCGACATTGACCTTGGGGTGGAAGCGCAGGCCGCCTTTCACGGGGCCGCGTGAGAGGTGGTGCTGGACGCGGTAGCCGAAGAAAACCTCGGTGCGGCCATCGTCCATGTGGACGGGGAGGCTGAAGGTGAGGATGCGCTTGGGCCATTTGCAGCGTTCTCGGACCGCGTGGTCGAGGTCGAGGAAATCGGCGACACGGTCAAACTGGCCGGCGGCCATGCCGAAGACGGGATCATTGAGAAGCTGCTCTTTCATGTGGGCATGATCCTACTCAGGGAACGTGAATTTCAAAAACGAATTTCAAAATATCCCGGATCGATACGGAACTCCTGGGGGGGGAAGGAGAGGAACCTTATTCGCGAGTCTCTGCGGGGTTGGGTGTTTGTGGGAGGACGTCGTAGATCGAGAGTTCGGAGCTTTTGAGAATGAGAGTAAACCATTTCCCGCCTTGCTTGTGGGCTTGCAAAATCCGGGGGGCGGCGCTCGGGATGGTCAGGTGTGCTTTGACGGTGGTGGACTTGGTTTGTTCGGAGGAGGTTTGGAAATTGAGTTTCAAGCTGATCTCTTCGTTCGCTTCGATCTGGGATTCGTGGCGCGGATCGATTCCTTTCAACTGGAGGACTACTTCCTGCCCCGGGTGGCCGACGCTTTCTGCACGTGCGATGATGCTGAGGTTTTCGCGGGTAAGATCGGCCGGAGTGAGAGCTTCCGCGCTCTCGACGAGGGTGAGGCTGGTGTGAACGTTGTGCGGCGGATACTGGCAGCCGTAGCAGCCAATTCCTTCGACGAGCTCCAGGTCGGTTTCGGAGGCGAGGACAAAGAGGGTATGAGTGGTCCTGTTGAGGAAGGCCCAGTCGTTCTTGGCGAAGGAGACGCCGTTTTCCCTGAGCTGATTTCGGGTATCGACGACTTGATCGGTGGGGAGGGCGATGACACGGGCGGGCCATTTGGCGGCGTATTTTAATTTGGGATGCCGTGGCTTTGGATCTGGGACGTCAGCGGCGAAGGGATCGTCGCCATTTGCAATCGAGCCGGAGCCGGAGGTGGTGATAAAGGAGAGGAAAGCGGGTGGGACTTGGAAGGCTTTGAAAAATTGCCCGGTTTGGGGGTCGCGCTCGCCGTTGAGGTGCGCGTCTTGGATGGGCGCTCTGGGGAAGCGGATGAGCTGTTGCCCGACTTGATCGAGGATGAGGTCATCGAATCGGGTTCCTGAGGTCAGGAAGATCTCGGAGCGGATCGTGGCAAGGTGGGTGAGGTCCGAGTCGGCATCTTTTCCGACCATGAAAATGAGTGGGGCTTCCGTGGTGGTGGTAAAGCCGCCTTGGTATGAAATGTCGGTGGTGTCGATCGCTCCGCTGAGGGTGAGGCGGCATTCGACGATGGTACAATAGGCATCGATCCTGGCTTCCCATGTGAGGTTGAGGTCGGAAGGTCCGAATTCGTGCTCAGCAAATTCGCCGGGATTGTTGAGAAAGCGCGCCTCGAAAGCGGGGTCTTTTCCGGCGAGGGTTTCGAGGGTGATGGCTTTGCTGTCGGTGAGCTTGAGCGAGTAGATTTTGAGAGAAACCGCGAGTGACTTTTCCCCGCGTTTGAGATTGGCATGAGCGTAGCCGGCGAGGGTGGCGTGAGCTTGGTGATCACCAGAGAGGACCATGCGTCCTGACCTCTCGTTGAAAATGAGATGACTTATTTTCCCGGTGATCCGCTCGTGAAAATCGGGGTGTTTATGGAAGTCCCAGAGTTTGTCGCCAGGACGAAAGTGGGGGCTCTTGAAGGGTGGTTTGATGGAGGCGGGGTGGTAAGCTGCGGAGGCATCGCCATCCGAAGCAAAAGGGTCGGGATGGAATTTGAGGTCGTCATTTTGCCAGGAATGCGGGGAATGATGGCCGAGGTAGTAGGCGCGGATGAGTCCCTTTTCATCGGCCATGGAAATGGCGATAAGAAAGAGGGAGAGTGAGAGGATTTTCAGGATCATAGGTTGAAGAAGCTTGGCGAAGAGATCCGAGGGGTCAAGCGATGAAGACGGGGCTTTGATTTGGGGGAGTTGGGGCGTATTGGCTCGTTGTGAAATACTTTTTGATGGTTCTCTCTTCAGTGATTTCCTTGGTGAAGGGGGAAGCCGTAGTGCCGAAGTTGAGGTCAGGGCAGTCGATACAGATTGCGATCACCGGTGGTCCCGCTCGCG
>JBLIDI010000127.1:0-10857 GCA_047634075.1 Akkermansiaceae bacterium | reverse complement strand
CAACGTTTCCTGCACCAACGGTCAGAAATTTCAGGCAGAAAACGTCCTCATCTGCTCCGGTTCAGAGTTCCAACTCCTCTACCCCGACCTCTTTTTACAAAGCGAGATCGAACTCGTGAAACTCCAAATGCTCCGGCTGAAACCACAGCTCCTCGGAGCCCTTCCCGGCAACATCCTCACCGGCCTCTCCATCCGCCGCTACGAAAGCTTCGCCGACTGCCCGTCCTACCAAAAAACCAGCGCCAACCAGCCCCCTGACTCCTTCGCCAAAAAATGGGGCATTCACATCCTCTTCAAACAAGAAAGTGACGGAGGCATCATCCTCGGAGACTCACACGAATACACGCCAGCCTCCCACCCGGATGACCTCGATTTCGACCTGCGCGACTCCATCAATCGCTTCTTTATCTCCGAAGGTCAAAAAATCATGCACCTCTCCGACTGGGATATCGAAACTGCTTGGTCCGGTCTCTACTCCCAAACTAAAGAACCCGGCGGCATCTTCCGGCGCTCCCCGGAAGAACGTATTCACATCGCCACCGGCATTGGAGGCAAGGGCATGACCGGGAGCGCTGGCTTCGCCGAAAAAAATCTCAATACTATCTTATTATGAAAATTGAACTCGTCGTCTTTGATATGGCCGGCACCACCATCGACGAACAAAATGTTGTCTATCAAACCGTGCGCCGCGCCATCAACGAATCCGGATACAACTTCTCGCAAGAGCAGGTCCAGACCGCCGGTGCTGGTAAGGAAAAGTCGCAGGCCATTCGCGACGTCCTCGCTCTCGATGGCACGGAACATTCACACAAGGAAGTGGCCACTATTTTTGGAAACTTCAAAGTGATGCTCGCGGAAGCCTATCACGAACTCGACATCCAACCACAACCCGGGACCCTCGCAGTCTTCGAGGCCCTTCACACCGCTGGTGTCAAAGTCGTCCTTGATACCGGCTACGATCGCCAAACGGCCGAGGGCCTCGTCGCCAAACTGGGCTGGCAGCTAGGCCGTGACATCGACGCCCTCGTCACCGCTTCCGATGTCATCAACGGACGCCCCCACGCCGATATGATCCAACTTGCGATGTCACAAGTGGGTGTCACTGATCCGGACAAAGTGGCCAAAATCGGTGACTCGGTCATCGACATTGAGGAAGGTCAAAATGCCTCCTGCGGTTTCACTTTCGGGATCACCACCGGCGCGCAAACCAGAGAACAACTTCTCCAAGCAAGTCCCACCTCCGTCGTCGATAGTCTCGCTGAAATGCTGGACCTCTTGAGATAAAACGGTCCAAAGCAGATACGATCTTTAGTGTCCTTTTTGTTTCTTAAAAGAAACATTAAAGCACCCTAAGAAACACTAAGTTACGGAAGATCTTATACAAATTCATACTCATGTCCAAATATCGTCTCGGCACTCTTTGCCTCTTCACCCTTTTTCTTTCAAATCACTCTACGCAAGCACAGCTCAACAACGGACTCATCACGAGTCTGGAGTTTGAAACAGATTTCACGAATCATGCGAGTGCCAGCGGTCCGAATGGAACCCCGCTGAACGGAGCTCTCGCCGCTACCACAGGTGGCATCGTGGGCAACGCCCTAAACCTTGCAGATCCTACTCTGAACCAGCATCTCAACCTTCCCACCGCCTACGGGGAAGGCGCCCTCCTCGGCCAACAGTTCACCATCAGCACTTGGTATCAACTCAGGGAAAATCCTATCTCAAACGGCAGCTCACGCTACTTCGTCTTCGAAGGAGAAACCGATTTTGATATCTCCTTCGGCCTCCGTGATCTCGGCCTCGGAGAACCGGGAATGAACGACGGACAAGTCTATACCACCGGGGCCTCTGCGAACCTCGCGGATGTCGCTCTCCCAGGCTGGCACCATGTTCTTCAAACCTACACCTTACAAGGTGCCGACGTCGAAATTATCACTTTCGTAAATGCCCAACTCATCAGCACGCTCACCACGGCCGCCTCCGGCCTCTCCGGACCAGCCATCAACTTCGGAGCTTCCCGCTCAAATGTAGTCAATCGTGGCTTCGATGGCCTCATCGATGAAATCGCCATCTGGGACCGACCACTTTCAGTCGCCGAAGCCACCACAGTCTACGCCCTCGGTCTCGGCGGGACTGCCATCACCAATACCGAACCTGCAGACCCTGCACCTACAATCAACTCATTCACAGGCGATAAGACGATCGCCGAATCAGGATCAACCGTCATCCTCACCTGGGATGTCACCGGAGCCACCACGGTCGTGATTTCCAACGGCATCGGCGCGGTCCCGGCAACCGGCTCACAGGAAGTAACCATCAACACCACCGAAACCTTCGCCTTGGTTGCCGTCAACGGGAACTCATTCGTGACCGACGAAGTCACCATCGGGATGGTCCAGCCTCCCGACAATTTGCTCAATGACCTCGTCGCTTACTACAATTTTGAAACCGATCTGACCAACGATCCCTCCGGCAATGGCCCCGATGCCACCGCCGTGAATGAAGCGCTCCCCGCCGCTTCTGAGGGCGTCTCCGGCAACGGGCTCCTACTGGGCACCGAAACCAACCAACACATCACCACACCCATCACCTTCGGTGGCGAAGAAAGTCTTCTTGGTGATTCCTTTTCCGTAAGCACCTGGTTCAAGCTCAACGAACCTCTCGCTACCAACGGTTCAGGCCGATACTTCGTCTTCGAAGCTGCCGATAATTTTGACATCTCATTTGGTCTCCGAGATTCAGGCCTCGGTGAGCCTGGAATCAACGAAGGCCAGACTTTCACCGACGGGGGCGTCAATACCACCTTCCCTGACGCCGCCCTTTCCGGATGGCATCACGTCGTCCAGACCTACACCGCAATTGAAGGCCAAAGCCGCATCGATACCTATCTCGACGGAGTCTTGGCGGGAACGATTTCAGGAACGACTGCGACTATCTCAGGGTCCGCCATCAACTTCGGGGCCCCGCGCAGCGCGGTCACCAACCGTGGCTTTGATGGGCTTCTTGACGAAGTCGCCCTCTGGTCACGCCCTCTCACCGCAAGCGAAGTCGCCCTCGCCTACGAACTGGGCCTTAATGGAGCTGGGCTTCTCGCACCACTCGAACCCCTCAGGATCACCTCATTCGGCTTCGACCCCGGTGTCGGGTCAGCAAGCCTGACCTTTTCTTCCATCGCGGGTGCCACTTATGCCATCGATCGCTCCTCCGACCTCGTTTTCTGGGATGAACTGAACGATAACTTTAAAGCCACCGGATCACGAAGTGAATTCACCGATCAATCAGGTCTAAACAAGGCCTTCTACCGCATCCGCCGTCTCCAATAAGCATGACGATGATCTCTTGTTTCTCCCGACTCTTTCAAAGGTCTTTTCTAATCCTAGCGACCCAAGCTGCGGCGCTCCCCCTCCCTGAGGTTCGTATCACGGAGTTTCTTTCTCGAAACGACGAGGGCTTCCGAGACGAGGATGGTGACCGCTCCGATTGGATCGAGATTTGGAATGCCTCGGGCCTCTCCGGAGATCTCTGCGGTTGGTTTCTCACCGACGATCCCAAAAATCTGCGCAAGTGGACATTTCCGGCGTCGGAACTCCTCGCCGGAGAACGATTTCTTGTTTTCGCATCGGACAAAAATCGCCAGCCAATCACAGGCGAACTTCATACCAACTTCAAAATCTCATCCGCCGCCGGCAGCTACCTTGCTCTCGTAAGACCGGACGGCCTCACAATTGCCAGCGAGTTTTCGAATTACCCCTTGCAAGTTGCCGATATCTCATATGGCGTTTCGTACGCAGAAACAACACCACTGACTCTGGTCAACGAGGGTGATACCGCGAGGTGGATTGTCCCCTCAAGCGAGAAGCCTGGTTGGCAGGATCTCGGCTTTGATGACGCCCCGTGGTTTACTGGCACCACCGGGATCGGCTACGATTTCGCCGGCGATTACAACAACCACTTGGGAACGGGCGACGATCTCGGAGCTGCGATGCGAAACATCAATCCAAGTGTCTTCATCCGCATCCCCTTTGCCCTCGCCGCGCCCACCGGAAACGATCAGTTCCTCCTCCGTTTGAAATGGGAGGATGGCTTCGTCGCTTTTCTCAACGGCCAAGAAATCGCCCGGGGACGCGCTCCCGCGAACCTGACATGGCAATCAAGATCAGATCCCACCGGAGGCCGAAATGAAGACGAGGCCGTGACCTACTTCGACTACCCCGTCCCAAAGGCTGATCTTCGCAGTGGCGTAAACGTTCTCGCCATTCACGGGCTCAATCAATCGCCCACAAGCTCGGACTTCCTCATTTCGCCCCTCCTCGAGACATCACGTCAGCCACTCGAGGACTTTCAAACCGGCTTCTTCACCACTCCCACCCCGTCGGCTCTCAATGCTCCCACCCAATATGCAGGCCTTGTCGCGGACACGGAATTCAGCATTGCTCGCGGTGTTTTCACAGCGGCTTTCGATCTCGAAATCTCCACCGCCACGCCTGAAGCCATCATCCGCTACACCACCGATGGATCGCCTCCTTCCGAGACCTCAGGCACCATTTATTCCACTTCCATTCGTATCAATAAAACTACTGTAGTCCGAGCGATCGCCTATCGGGAGAACTTCTTCTCAACCTCTATCGATTCCCACACCTACCTTTTCCCGGCTGACATTGTCACCCAGCCAGCAATGAGAAGCGTCATCACTGAGGATGCCACATGGGGGCCTCAGATGCTCGACTCTCTCAATGCCCTCCCCTCCGTCTCCTTCAGCTTCGCGGGAAACGATATCAATCGCACTGAAATCCCGGTCTCGATGGAATTTCTCAATTTTGAAAACGGGAGTCGGCAAGCAGATGCCGGAGCTGTCCGGGTCGGCGGATTCTTCACCGACTACGAGAAGCACAGTTTCCGACTCCATTTTCGAGCTGACTACGGCGAGAAACGTTTCGACTACCCCGTCTTCGCCGGGCGAACCTACCCCACCCAACCGGTAGAGACCTTCGATGCCCTCGATTTCCGAGCAGGTAATCAAGACATGATCCACCGTGGTGCCTATCTCTCGAATCATTTCGCCGATGACTCCCTGATGGCCATGGGGCAGCCCTCCCCTCATGGACGTTTTGTCCATATCTATTTCAACGGAGAATACCGTGGCCTCTACCATCTAAGAGAGCGCTTCCACGCCGCCATGTTCGAGGACTACTTTGCTGGGGAGGAAGAAGAATACACCACCATCGATGGCGTCAATCGCGGCAACCAATTCTCAGATGGTGTTCTCCAAAATGGCAACTTTTCCGACTGGTCGGAAATCATCAACGCCCTCGATGGACCATCACCGTATCAAGATGTTCTCGGCAAATTAAATCTCGAAAATCTCATCGACTTCATGCTTCTTTGGACATCTGGGAGTTGCGAAAGCGAATTCCGCTCGGTCGGATCTCCAGACCGGGGCGTTCCCTTCGCCTTCCACATGAAGGACGCCGATGGCTTCCTTCGCCCCCCGGAATTGGTCAACAGCGACCCCCGCAATCGCTTCACCGCCTTTGTCCACCCCGTCACCCAGAATGGCCCAGCCGATGCCATGAGTAACCTCCTCGCTCAAAACCACCCCGACTTCAAGACCCTCCTCGCCGACCGAATTCACCGTCACTTCTTCAACAACGGAGCCTTATCTCCCGCCCAGCATATCGCCCGGCTTCAGTATCTTGTCGATCAGGCAAGACTCCCATATCTCGCTGAAGCTGCCCGCTGGGGTTCCCACGATGGCACCCCGAATCGAAACCCCAACGAGTGGGAGGATTACCAACAAGACATCCTTGAAAAGCAATTCCCCGGACTCGCCGCCAAGCAAGTGGCGAAACTCCGAAATGCCGGGATGTATCCTGACCTCGACGCTCCAAAGTTCTCACAACATGGAGGGACCCTTCCCACAAATAGCGGGCTCAGACTCTCAGCATACTCAGGGGACATCTACTACACCCTTGATGGCAGTGACCCCAGATTACCGGGCGGCATCATCAACCCGAATGCTCTTCTCGCCACCTTCGATCTAGATTTCGGCTCTTCTCAAGACTTCATTTTATCGGGCGATTCCTGGAGCTACCTCAGTGATGGCAGCGATCAGCACACAGCATGGCGGGGTGCGGCCTTCGATGACTCCTCTTGGCCCACCGGCCCCTCGGAACTTGGCTACGGAGAAGGTGACGAGATGACTGATATCGGATTTGTCGACGCCGATCCCGAGGCGGGCGGCACCCAAAGAAATGCCACCAGCTACTTTCGTAAATCCTTTCAGATTCCAGATCCTAGCGTCTTTACCCGGTTCCGACTGCTTCTCAAATACGATGACGCCGCCGCGGTCTACCTGAACGGAATCGAAGTCATCCGCACGGACAACTTACCTGAGAAGGCCTCATACAACACTTACGCGACATCAAGCACGCCTGATGAGTCAGCCTACTTTGACTTCCTGCTGCCGATTGGGAGCTTCTCGGCGGGCCCCAACATCATCGCCGTTGAAATTCACAATGCCTCTTCTAACAGCGGCGATCTCAGTTTTGATCTTGAACTGACTGGCGAACCGTCACGCGATCTCGGGAACATCACTCTTCCCTTATTTTTCAAAAACAACACGACCCTGAGCGCACGCAGCTACGACGACGACACCAGCGCATGGAGCGCGCTCAATCAGGCCTTCTTTGTTCCGGATGCCATTCCCGTCACCGCCGGAAAAATCGTTATTTCCGAATTCCACTACCACCCCACCGACCCACTCACGCCGTCCGAAGTCGCCGTCTCAAGCGATCAGGATGATTTTGAGTTTATCGAGATTCTCAACATCGACAGGTTTTCGGTTTCACTGAATGGTCTCTTCTTCAGCGATGGCATTACTTTCTCTTTTCCAGAAGACACTCTTCTCGCTGCCGGAGAGAGAATCGTTCTCGTCCGTAATTTCGAGGCCTTTACCGCTCGTTACGGCGACAAAGTTCGGATTGGCGGACAATACTCGGGAAAACTTTCGAACACCGGAGAGCGGATCGCATTGGAAACGAAAGAAGGACCCCTTCTTCAATTTAGCTATCGCGATTCATCGCCGTGGCCATCTCTGGCCGACGGCCGAGGCCCATCTCTCTTTCTCTCCAGTCCCGCTCTAAACCCCACCTCCCAAGAACCTTCCAACTGGCAAGCTCACCCACTCATTCACGGGAATCCCGGTGGAGCCGACCAGAGTCCCGGCTTCGCAGAATGGATGAGTGCGAATGACGTCCTTTCTCCAGATGAAGATCTCGATCGCGACGGGCTTCCCGCCTTACTGGAATATGCTCTGGGTGAATCCCCCATGATTCCGCGGCCCTCCGCAAGCCCGCAGGGAGGGATTACCTCGACGACAGACAATCACTTCGCAACTTTACGCTTTAATTTGAACCCTTTTGCTACCGATCTAATCATTGAAATGCAATCGTCCACCGATCTCAATAACTGGGAAAACGCGGCCTTTACTGAGATAGAACCGGGGCTCTACCGGAGCGATGTTCCCATCAAACCCTCGGCAAAGCCCCGGTTTTTTCGTGTTTGTGCGCGTGTCAGGTGATCACGATGAACAGGCCAAAGTCTCAGTCATTTCGGCCTTTCAGTTCCTTGACCATCAACTTCCAAATTTTCAGCGCTCCCTCGTCGAGACGCTTGCGCTCGAGATCAGTGAGCCTGCCATCCTTCTTGGCTTCTCCCTCCTTCTCCTCGTGCGCAATGAGATTCCTATTAATCGAGGAAACTTTGGCGGCGCTAAGCTGCTTCCTCTTTGCTCCATAGATTAGAGATTCGTTGATCAACCACTGCAACTCGTTGAGGCGAGGTGTCAGAGTCGCGGCATTGACCGAGTCGGTCAGGGCTTGATCGACCTCAGCATCTAGAGCTTCCAGCTTGGCATCGATATTTCCTACTCCCTTGGCCACAAGCTCGTTCATCTTGAGCCCCTTCATCAGGAGAGTTCTGGAATCCTTGCCGCCCAGACGATCTTCGAGAGTTGCTTTCCGGATTTTTTCAGATTCCTCCGAGAGTCCACGCCGCGATTGCGACACCAGCAAGTAAGGTTCTTTTGGCTTTCATCTGATACCGACGGTATCAGGAAGCAGGTGAACAGAAGATGAACGCCCTGAGACTCATTTCAGTAGGTCCGGTCGTAGCGTTCGATCCCCGAAACGATGGAACGGGAAGCGGCAGACTGATACGTGCGGGTCTTACAGCGCGAGCGCTCATACGAATTGCTAATGAATCCGCATTCCACCAAAACGGCAGGACAAGCCGTGTTCCGCAGGACGGAATAGCTCCGGTATCGATATCCGCGATTCTTGACCTTGAGATTACTGACCAATTTCCCCTGAATTGACTTAGCGAGATAACTTCCCCGCTTGCCGACATAAAAAGTCTCAACGCCCCTCACCCCTGTGTTCGGAGTGGCATTGAAGTGGATGCTCACGTAGATCGCATTACGGTGTTGATTGGCAATCTGGGCTCGACGTTTCAGGCTGACTGTTGCATCGCTCCGCCGGATCATGGTCACCTGATAGCCGAGCGCCTTGAGAGAAGTTTCAACGAGACGCGCGACCTTAAGATTCAGGTCCGACTCACGGACCCCTCCCCAAACCGCGCCACAGTCTTTGCCACCATGTCCGGCATCTATGATGACCCTCAGCGACTTGGATGCCGGTTTGGCTGTCGAAACCCTTGCCGCGACCTTGACTGATTTCGAGGGAATCTTGAGCGTCTTGCCCACCTGCAATTTACGAGCATCCTTATAGCCATTATAGGACATCAGGCTCTCCAGTGAGACCTTGTACTTTTGCGAGATTGCGTAGAAGGTCTCAGATTTCTTGACTTTGTGAGTCAATCCCATCAACGGACCGCACAAGACGAAAGCAGCTAAAAAAACCGCGAGATATTTAATTTGTGATACCCTCATCATTAAAAAACTGGAAACTTTTACCCTCTCTAAACAGTAGGGTCAACGAAGTTTTTAAAAAATGTGAGTAATCTCGGTAACCTAAGCTTTTTGCTTCCGCGCCCGAAAAAGCGGCAGGACAAGATAAACCACAAAGATCACTGCCGGAGCATACACCGTCCATTTGACAATCAGCCCAAGGACCAAGGCAAATCCCAGAAGACTCCAAACATTGGCGCGGGTCTTAAGATCAATTTTTTTAAAACTTGGGTAACGCACGTTGCTCACCATGAGAATCGAGATTCCAAGGATCATGATCGCGAGAACATAGGACAGCCAACCGAGCGAGCGCTCATCGTCGGCGAAGCTAATCATAATAAAAGTCAGGGAAGCGACAAACCCCGCTGCCATCGGAATCGGGATGCCCCGGAAGTCACCGCTTGTTGCCCCCATACGTGCCAAGCAATTGAACCGAGCCAAGCGGATTCCTCCACATAGCAGGTAGATAAAGGCAATAGCCCACGCTAAGCCACTTTCCCGCGTGCCGTTCGGGTCAAAAAATTCAGGGAGCTGCAAGTCAGCCAAAACCGCCCGCGAAACGAGCATCGCCGGAGCCAACCCAAAGGAAACCATATCGGCAAGAGAGTCAAATTCCTGACCAAATGGAGATTCCTGGCCACCCAATCTTGCGAGGCGGCCGTCGAGGAGGTCAAAAAGACACGACCCAAAAATATAGAGCATCGCCTTTTGGTAAAACGGCTTGGCCACAAGAAGGTCCTCGGACTGCATTCCTTGGAAGATCGTCAAAATCGCTAGGAATCCACAGAGAAGATTTCCCGCCGTCATCAAATTCGGCAGGAGGTAAATTTTAGGTTCTTGGTCTTCTTGCGCCATGATTTTGGTAGGGCGGAGACTGTCAAAGGAGAACGGGCTTGGAAAGTCCCAACTCCCCCCTTTCCTCCACCTGATTCTCTGCCATGGTTTGCCCATGCCCGCGGCAATTACTTCCGACCTCACGATGAAGACTCTCCTCAAGCAATATCCTGGAGCGAGACGAGCTCTCTTTTCGGCATTTCACGTCGGAGGATGCCAGTCTTGTGCCTATCAACTTGAGGAAACTCTCGAAGAAGTTTGCCGTAATCATGAGATCGAGATCGAAGGCGCGCTCAAATGCCTCACCGAGAGTCAGGCGCACGATCAAAGCATGCTCATCTCACCACAAGATTTCAAATTGATGTTGGATCGTGAAGAAGAATACGTCCTTCTCGACACGCGAACCCGCGAAGAATTTGAAGCAATCACCCTCCCCGGTTCACGGCTCATGACACAGGATGTTCAAAATTCCCTCTTCGCTGAAAAAGACGATCAAACCAAAGTCATCCTGATTGATCATCAAGGCCGCAGCGTGCTGGACCACTGTGCTTGGTTCCGCGGGCACGGATTGCCGGAGACGTATGGAGTTGATGGCGGAATTGATCGCTATGCCAAGGAAGTTGACTCCTCCATTCCCCGCTACCGTCTCGAAATGGACTAGCGAGAATCATACGCTTCATCGCCTAAAAAAAAGCACCCCGTTTCCGAAGTGCTGTCTGCAAAATTGCTAATCGCACAAACTTCGATTATTTACTCTTCTGATTACGCTTTCTCTTCTCGAAGAGATGGCCGCCATTCAGTTTGAGGCGGAAGTTATTTGCCTTCCCCCCCATATCGAGCCGTTCGACTCTTTCGCGATATTCCTCGGGCACCGCGGCCTTATCGATGTCATTATCGTAAGGCCCCTCGAAGAGAAGTTTTCCTTCCTTGTCACGAACCCTAAGCTCCCGCTGACCCTCAGCCATTTTCATCTCGATGGATCCTTCCCCATCTTCAAAACGCATCGATCCAATTCCACGGAAGCCCATTTTCTTCTCCTGACCATCCAAAATATCGCC
>JBLIDI010000126.1:0-10912 GCA_047634075.1 Akkermansiaceae bacterium | reverse complement strand
CGGTGCCCTGAACTACGGTCACAACAACGAAGTGATGCGAAAAAAGCTCCTTGAATATATCGAGAATAAGGGCATCTGTCACAGCCTCGATCTTTACACGACCGCCAAAAAGGAATTTATGGAGACCTTCAGCGAGAAGATCCTTCAGCCGCGTGACTACGATTACGTGATGATGTTCACCGGCCCCACCGGGACCAATGCCGTCGAGGCTGCATTAAAAACAGCCCGCAAAAGCACCGGACGCAAGACCGTCATCTCCTTCACCAACGGCTGGCACGGCCAGACCCTGGGATCGCTCGCGGTGACCGGCAATTCCACCCATCGCGGCGGAGCGGGAGTGCCTCTCAATGGCGTGGCCCGTCTACCCTACGATGGCTATCTTGGAGATCAGATCGACACCACGGAATACCTCGACAAGGTCCTTTCCGACTCCAGCAGCGGATACGATCTGCCAGCCGCAATCATCGTAGAAACGATCCAAGGTGAGGGCGGCGTGAACCATTGCAGCATGGAGTGGCTCAGGAATCTTTACCGAGTTTGCAAGAAACACGGGGTGCTCTTCATCGTGGACGATATCCAGGCCGGCTGTGGCCGGTCCGGGAAGTTCTTCAGCTTCGAGGGCGCGGGATTCCAGCCGGATATTGTGACCCTCTCGAAATCCCTGAGCGGATTCGGAAGCCCCTTTGCCATCGTCCTCATGAAACCCGAGTGCGATGAATGGAAACCGGGCGAGCACAACGGAACTTTCCGGGGCAATAACCACGCCTTCATAACCGCCAAGGCCATGATCGATCACTATTGGTCGGACGATTCCTTCGAGAAGGACGTGCAGCGCAAGGGCAATGTCATCGCCAAACGGCTCGCAGCCATCGTGGAAAAATATGGCGAAGGGAATTTCAATTCCCGGGGCCGCGGGATGTTCCAAGGTATCAATTGCGCCAACGGAACCATCGCCAGTAAGATCACACGACGGGCTTTCCAAAGCGGTCTAATCATCGAAACAAGCGGCTCCGACGATCATGTCATCAAGATTTTCTGCCCGCTCATCATCACTGATGAAAACCTGAAACGCGGTCTCGACATCATCGAGGAAGCGATCGCGACAGTCTGCGGCACAACCGACGAATACCCCGACAACTCGGACTACTTCGACGACGTCGTGGTCTCGCCCCCTCCCGCAATCTCCAAGTCATGATCGTCAGAACACTCTCCGATGCCGAGAAGAGCTCCCGCCGGGTCGTTGATCCGCAGGGGGACTGGGAAAGCACCCGCCTTCTTCTGAAGCAAGATGGGATGGGATTCTCATTCCACATCACCACCATTTACGCGGGGGCCCAATTCCAAATGCACTATCAGAACCATCTCGAGTCGGTTTATTGCCTCTCAGGAGAGGGTCAGGTCGAGACCCTCGACGACGGGGATAAGTACGTCATCGTACCGGGCACACTCTATAATCTTAATCGAAACGATCGCCATATTCTGCGTGCTCTTTCCGAAATGAAGCTGGCCTGCGTTTTCAACCCTCCCCTCACCGGAAAGGAAGTTCACAACGCAGAAGGAGCCTACGAACTTGAGGAAACCCCACTTTAACTTCTGATGCCAGGCACCATTCGCATTGGCACGCGCGGGAGCGATCTCGCGCTGGCTCAAGCTCGTGAAACCGGCGAGGCACTCCTTCGTGTCTTCCCGGATCTCGCGGTGGAAATTGTCATCATCCGGAGCACGGGTGACCGGCGCACCGATATCCCGTTGCGAGAGGTCGCGAAGCAAGAGGGCTTTCTCGACAAGGGCATCTTCACCAAAGAACTAGAGAGCGCTCTTCTGGAGGAAAGCATCGACGTTGCGGTGCACAGCATGAAGGACTTACCGACTGCGCTCGACCCGCGCTTCAAGCTTGTCTCAGCACTCCCCCGCGAGTCCTCCCTCGATGTTCTGGTCACAAAGCAAAAGTATACTTTAGCGAGCCTTCCCCAGGGAGCCGTGCTGGCGAGCTCCTCCGTCCGGCGGCAGAAAATGCTCCACCATCTCAGGCCCGATCTGCAACTCTGCGACATCCGCGGAAATGTCCCGACCCGCCTGGAGATCCTGCGGCGTTCGGAGGTGATCGATGGCACCCTTTTGGCCGAAGCAGGCTTGAAGAGATTGAACATCGCGATGGACGATCACTCCCACGATGCAGGCCTCTTTTTTCATCGCTTGGATCCCAAGGAATTTCTCCCCGCCGCAAGCCAAGGAGTCGTGGGCTTTGAGATTCTCGGGAAGAATCAGGCTGCGGCCGCAACCATGGCCGCAATCAATGACGAATCTTCCTATCTAAAGATCGCGGCTGAGCGGACCTTCCTGCACGCCCTCGACGCCGGCTGCGACACCCCGGTGGGAGTCCACACCGAGATTTTCCAGAATGAAGTCGTGATGTCCGCAATCGTTTTTTCGGAATCCCGTGACGACGAAGAACCACGCACCGCCCGCATTGCGGCGGACGCACTCTCGCCCGAACTTGGCGACCACCTTTACCAAAACTTGTCATGATTATTGCCAGCTTTCTCGCTTTTTTAGGCTTCTTCGTCCTCGTCGGCCTCAGTTCCTTTTTCTTCAGTCGGGGGTCCAAGGAGGACTACTACCTCGCGAGCAAATCCCTCCCTCCTTCTCTCGTGGGACTGTCCGCCGTGGCCACCAACAACAGCGGCTACATGTTCATCGGCGTCATCGGCTATACTTACACCACCGGACTGGCTTCGATCTGGCTCATGATTGGATGGATCTCGGGCGATTATCTCATCTCGCGCCTCGTCCATGCCCGCTTGCGAGAAGCGACAGAACGAACCGGCGAGGTCACCTACTCGGGCGTCCTCAGCCAATGGTATGGTCAAAAATTCATCATTCTACAGCGACTCATCGGGCTCGTTTCGCTCGTCTTTCTCCTCGCCTATGCCAGCGCGCAGTTGGTTGCGGGAAGCAAGGCGCTGCACGTTCTTCTCGATTGGCCACATTGGGCCGGGGCAACCATCGGCGCGGTCCTTGTGATGGGCTATTGTCTGGCCGGAGGCATCCGCGCTTCCATCTGGACCGATGTCGCCCAGTCCCTCGTTATGATCACCGCGATGACCATCCTCATGGTCATGACCACCCAGAATCTCGGCGGATTTTCCTCCGCCGTGACTAAGATGGAGGGCGTTGAGGGATTCCTCGATCTCTTCCCGGGCGGCCTCCTCGTCCCCGGAATTGCCGGCATGGTCCTTTTTGTGGTTGGTTGGGGCTTCGCAGGACTCTCGGTCATCGGGCAACCACACGTCATGGTGCGCTTCATGACACTTGAGAACGGCAGTAAAATGCGCTCGGCCCGCTCGTGGTATTACCTTTGGTTTACCCTCTTCTATGTCATCACCACGGCCGTCGGAATGCTCTCCCGGATCTATCTTCCGGACACCGCAGCCTTCGACTCCGAACTGGCCCTCCCCCTCATGGCCCAGGGTGTCCTCCCGCCGGTCCTCGTGGGTCTCATCCTCGCTGGAATCTTTGCCGCCACGATGTCGACCGCCGACTCCCTCGTCTTGAGTTGTTCTGCGGCGGTGACGCACGATCTCCTCCCGCAAAAAATCGATAAACCCCGGCATCTGAAGATCGCCACAGGCCTGATCACACTCCTTGCACTCGGGTGGGCCTTGCTCAATAAACAAAGCGTTTTCAGTCTTGTCATCATGGCTTGGTCTGGTCTTGCGAGCGCCTTCGCGCCCCTCCTGATCGTCCTCGCTCTGGGCCACAAGCCTTCCCAGCGAAAGTCCATCGTGGCGATGTTCCTCGGGCTCACCTGCGCTCTCATCTGGCGTCTTTTGGGATGGCATAATTACGTCTACGAAGGCCTTCCCGGCATCCTCGCCGGACTCGCCGTCTTCCTGGTTCCCTCGAAACGGAAGGCCTAACGCTCCAAACTCAGAAACGTTTGGGTTCGTATCGCTTGCAGTCCTCGTTCAAAAGCCTCCGGGCGCGCTTGAATCACGCCAAAAATAGATCACCGGAAGCTTGGTGTTTGTGACACTCTCTTCATTTACAGATGGACCCGCCGCGTGCATCGTAAGAGCGTGAATGAACGAGAGAGCACGAATCCGAAGAAGCGCGAGGCTTACATTCCGTACCTGCGCGATGACTTGGTCGCGATGTGTCTGAAGGATGGCCTCCTCTCCGGAACCGAAAGCAAGGGTTTCAAGGAACTTTGCGAAATCCTGACAGCACACCTCCACTTTGAGTTCCTAAAATACGGAGAGGCGGTCAAGAAACACTACGGACCTTTCGACCCGGATCGGGATACAATTTCAGTGGAGGAAAATGTCAACCGCGAACAAGGGGAGGAAGAATTACTCAAGTTATTTCGCGCGACTGCTGAGCGCGCCAATTATTTCGAAATCAGCAACGAACAGATCAAAGAGTGCTTCGACGCGGTCACCCTGATCGATCTCCATACCGTGGTCGACCTCGAGGACTTCGATCGCGTTCTTTGCTACGCGCGCGGTGACATTGACAAAACGGTCACCGTCAAAAAATGGTTCAAAAAAAAGGAGATCGATGTCGATATTCTCCAGCGGGTCTTGCTGCTCTTCAAGTTCAAGGGCGAGGACTATTTCGAGTCGTCCAAGCTGAAGCAGAAGGTGCGCAAAGAGAGTTCATTCGAGCCCGGAATGATCTACGCCTACTATTACAAAGACGTTCCCAAGTACGATCTGGAGTTGCTCTTTCCGAACGTCAGGATTGGCATGAACCTGAAGCAGAAACTACTTTTCGCGATCCCGGCGATCGGGGGATCGATTGGCGTCCTGCTCAAGGTGGTCCCGCAACTCCTGATATTAATTGGGGTCATTCTGTTTCTGATCGGCGGTCCAGCCTGGCTGACCGAAGTCGGACTGACCGAGGAAGCCGTTTCAAGTTTCATGCCGGTGATGATCGCCTTAATGGGCGTGGTGATCGCCTTGGGCGGGATTGCTTTTAAACAATGGGGCGGCTACCGGAAGAAGCGCATCCAACTTCTCAAGGACGTGTCCGAGCAGTTGTTTTTTCGAAATTTGGCGACCAATCGTTCGGTCTTTCATCGCGTCATTGATAGCGCCGAAGAAGAAGAGGCCAAGGAAATGTTGCTGGTCTTTTACCACCTGATCTCGAGCCCGGAAGAGAAGCTCACGCGGGAAACACTCGACGCAAAAATCGAAAAGTGGATGGAGGAACGGTTGGGCTCAATGATTGATTTCGACATTGATGGTCCGCTTGGAAATCTCACAAAGTTGCGTGGTCCGGCGCGCAACGGCAAGGAAGTCGCACTGGTCGAAACCGGAGAGGACGGCATTTTACGGACGGTGCCGCTTGAAGACGCGAAGCACGTGCTCGACCATCTTTGGGATAACGCTTTCAACTACGCCAACAAAGGTTAACTGCCTCATGCAAACTTTACGAGTGCGGCCCGGCCTGCCCCAGTCGCACTGCGGGAATCGATCGCGGATGCTCTCGCCGAAATCACGGTGGAGTGTCCCTCTTCACCGTAGGTGAAGTAAATGGGATGGAGTGGATGTCAATTAAGGATCACTACCGGTCGCAAGCTCGTGGAGGTCATTGACGCCATCAGCAGCGCTGTCCATTATCCCAGGGTCGCCGGCGAGGCCGTTCTCAGTGAGCCTGGATTCAACGGATAGCTGCTCAGTGCAGAGGATAGTAAAGGTGGCTTCAGCTGTTCCGGCTTCGTTGCTTACAGTCACCGTGTCGTCCTCGCGACCTCTGGCTGGGACGGGTCGCTGAACTCGAGGCTCTACGTTCTGTGCTAGGATCTTGCCTTCGATCCGCTGGGCCTTAGCCTGCTCCTCACACTATGCATCTTCTTTCGCTGAGTCTCTTGCTGGCATTTCTCGTTTCAAACGCCCTCCGTGCGGATCTTACCATCACCGAATTCGTCGCAGACAACGACGGCTCCACCCTCGACGAAGATGGCGACGCTTCGGATTGGATCGAGATCAACAACGCGGGGCCGGCCGCGGCCTCGACCGCCGGCCTCTCCCTCACCGACAATCAGACCCAACCCACCAAGTGGCAATTTCCCGACATCGAGATCCCACCGGGCGGCTCTCTCACTGTCTTCGCTTCTGGCAAGGACCGCCGCGTCGCGGGCTCCGAACTGCACACCAATTTCTCGCTCTCCGCCGGAGGGGAATACCTCGCGCTGATCGGCGGCGCGGGTGCCCTCACCGAATTCGCACCGCAATACCCAAAGCAGTTTTACGGTGTCGCCTACGGCAGCGGCACGAACGCCAACACCGAAACCGAAACACTCGTTCCCTGGCCGACCGCCGCAACCTGGCTCGCGCCCATCGTCGACCTCGGCGACGCTTGGCAAGAGCAGGGATTCGACGACTCCACATGGTCCAAGGCGCAGACCGGTATCGGCTTCGGCTACCACTTCCCCGGCTACCTTGGGGCTGGCGGCGATACGGAATCCGCGATGCTCTTGACGACCGCCTCCGCCTTGATCCGCATCCCCTTCGACATCGACGACCCCGCGGAAGTCGTCTCGATGACGCTCGCGCTATTTTTTGAGGACGGTTTCGCGGCCTATTTAAACGGCTCTCCCGTCGCCTACGAGAACACCCCGGGCCCGCCAACGGTTGGGGAACTCGCCACCGGGAGCAG
This sequence comes from Akkermansiaceae bacterium, assembly GCA_047634075.1. Classification (GTDB taxonomy): domain Bacteria; phylum Verrucomicrobiota; class Verrucomicrobiia; order Verrucomicrobiales; family Akkermansiaceae; genus SW10. Next base: position 4,249 of record JBLIDI010000126.1, on the reverse strand, counting down.
AGAAGTCAGGGAAGGCGATGCCATGACGGCTTTCCCCATCGACTTCGTCGGCAAACTCGTCCGCGGGGAGAACATCCTCGCCTTCCATTTGCTTAACAGAACTGCAGGGAGTTCCGATGTTCTCCTCGTTCCGAAGCTGACCGCCGAGACGCGCGATCTCTCCGGCGGGATTTTGAACGGCTATTTGGAATCCCCGACTCCCGGTTTCCCGAACGCCAATATCGCGTTCACGGACTTTGTTGCCGACACGATTTTCAATGTCGACCGCGGGTTCTTCGATGCTCCCTTCGACGTCACCATCTCCAGCGCAACTCCTGGTGCGACCATTGTCTACACCACCAACGGCGATACCCCGACCCTTGATTTTGGAACTCAGATCGCTCCGCAAAACGAGACTTCGCCCCCCTCCGGAATCGTCAACATCTCAACGACCACCCCCCTGAGGGTTGCCGCATTCAAGAGCGGACAACGTCCGACCAACGTCGATACCCAGACCTACCTCTTCATTGCCGACGTCGCCGACCAACCGACCGAACCGGAGGGCTATCCGCTCCCGTGGATCACCCGTAACGGCAACACCATCGGGGGCGACTACGACATGGATCTCAACGTCGTTGGACCCATTTATAGCCGCGCGGAAATTGAGGCGGCGCTCCTCGACCTCCCCACGATCTCCATCGTCACCGATATCGCCAATCTGTTTGATCAGCAGACCGGCATTCAGGTCAATCCCGTCGACGCCGGGGCAGCTTCAGAGCGTCCTGTTTCAATCGAGATGCTCGGGTTCGAAGACGACGGGCCGGTACAACTCGACGCCGGCATGCGCATGAATGGCAACGCCTCGCGCAACACCAGCAGGCCAAAACACAACTTCCGCATCGCCTTCCGCAACGAGTATGGGGCCGGGAGGTTGAACTTCCCTCTCTTCGGCGCCGCCGCCGCGACTGAACGCTTCAATCAGGTCGTGATCCGTGGCGGCAACGGCAACTCATGGGTCCATCCAGACCCGTCCGTCTACAATAACGCGATGTATATCCGCGACCAATGGTTCCGCGATGCCTACTTCGCGATGGGGCATCCGGAGGCTTTACAGCGAGAAGTCCACGTCTATTTCAACGGCATCTACTGGGGAATGCACCACCTCTTCGAGCGCATCGAGGAGGAGTGGGCCGCCGAGCGCTTCGGCGGGCAGGACGACGACTGGGAAGGGTTCCGCATTGTCGGCGGCAATAACATCGAGGTCATCAAAGGCACGCCCGCCGAGGAATCTTCACGCATGTTGGCCAGTTGGCAGGCGACACTCGACGCGGCGGAAGCGGGAGACCTCTCCACCGTCGAACAGTATCTGGATCTCGACTCCTACATCGACTATGTCCTCCTTAATTTCCACGCCGGAAACGCCGACTGGGATCAAAACAACGTCCGTGCCATGCGCCGTATTAACCCGCCGGGGAAATACCTGTTTTTCTGCCACGACGCCGAACGTGCCGGCCTCAACGGGCTTGGCGGTGGGAATCTGAACATCAACGTCTCGACCAAGAACACCGCGCGCGCCCCCACCGCGATCCATTTCGACCTACGCACCAACGCCAACAGCAGGGACGAATACGCCATCCGCTTCGCCGACCGCGCCTACAATCATCTTTTCAACGATGGCGCGCTGACCCCGGAGAATGGCGCCGCGCAATGGGCCGCCCGCGCCGACGGCATCCGCGAGGCCATGAAGGCCGAGAGTGCCCGCTGGGGCGATGCCAAACGGGAGCCCGCACTTACTCTGGTCAATTGGGAAGCGGCTCTCCAGCGTGAATACACCGGCTGGTTCCCGCTGCGCACCCCAGTCACCCTCAACCAACTGCGCGCCACGAATGTCTACCCGGATCTCGACCCACCAACCTTCAGCCAACAAGGAGGCAGCGTCCCGGAGGACTTCGAACTCCTAATCTCGAGCGCCGTCGGCACTATTTACTACACCACGGACGGCAGCGACCCGCGCCAGATAGGGGGAACCTTCAACCCCGCCGCCACCATGCTCCCCGGTTCAGTCAGCGAGTCCACCTTGCTCACAAAACGCTCCCCAGAATGGCGTTACCTCGACGATGGCGACGATATGGGCACCCCTTGGAGAGAGGTGGCCTTCGACAATTCGGCCTGGGCGACCGGCAACGCACCCCTGGGATTCGGGACCATTAACGGCAACCCACTGGGCGGACCGGAGATCAATCCGGACAGCCACCTCACCGTCTATTTCCGCAGGGAACTCGAAGTCGCCGCACCACAATTGATCACCAGGGCCACCGTGGAAGTCATGTCCGACGGGGGCGCCATCGTCTATCTCAACGGCATCGAGATCGCACGAGATAACATGCCCGACGGCAATATCAGCTTCGAGACCCCGTCGCTCAGCGACTCGAACGGCGACGAGGGGACCTTCGACAGCTTCACCTTCCCCCCGTCGGCCTTTGTCGCGGGAGCCAATGTCATCGCGGTCGAACTCCACAACAGAAGTGCCGGCAGTTCCGATATGGGCCTGGATCTCACCATCACAATCATCGGCACCAACCCAGATAACACCCCGGTCCCGATCGACATCGCCACCACGGTCTCGGCACGGAGTTATGATGGCGGAGAGTGGAGCGCTCTCAACAAGGCCACTTTCATCACCAACACGCCCGCATCCGCCGCCAACCTCGTCATCTCAGAAATTTTCTACAATCCACCGGGAAGTACGGAAGTCGCTGAATACGTCGAACTCCTCAACCTCGGAGACGAGACCATCAGCCTCGCGGGCGTCGCCTTCGTTGACGGCATCGCGTTTACCTTCCCCGACGATGCCACCCTCGCCGCTGGTAGGCGGCTGCTCGTGGTCGCCGACCCCGCCGCCTTCGCCGCAACCTTCGGCCCCGCCTTACCGGTGAGCGGGACCTATTCCGGCCAACTCGATAATGGCGGTGAAGTGCTCACTCTGATCGCCGCAAACGGGGACCTCATCGCCAGCTTCCGCTATAACGACCGGGCACCCTGGCCGCTCTCAGCCGACCTCGAGGGGCGCAGCCTGACCATGATCGCACCGCTCCCCGGCCTCGACGCCAGCGAGCCCTCTATTTGGCGATCAAGCGTTGCCGTCGGCGGCTCGCCAGGCCGTTCCGACACCATCACTTTCACCGGCTCAACTTCGGAAGAATTGCTCGCCTACGCCTCCGGCGGGACCGGAGGCGAGCTTGAATTCTCCCTTCGCGCGATCGAAGTCAACGGAAGTATCGATGACTATGTCGTCGTCTCAACCACCGCGAACCTCGCCGCCGATGACGCGCTCTACGACATCCAGTTTTCCAGCGACCTCGACACCTGGCAATCCGGCTCCGCCATCTTCCTCGGCCCAACCCCGGCAACCGGATCAGTCACTCGACGCGCTTGGCGCGCGCCGCTCCCGATCAGTCATCTCGACGCCCCACGCTTCTCCCGCCTGCGGTTGAGCCTGCGTTGAAGCGGAATAAGTCTATTTGGAGTGACAGGAATCAAAAGCAGAGCTTTCGACTCCCGTCAACGACCCTCCGCCGCGCGTGTAAAGATTGTCTGGCAGTTTTACTCCCGGTTTGGCGGGCGAAGGGGGCGAAGTCGCGGCGGCGCATTAAGTTTCAAAAACATGCCAGGCTGGTTTTAAAATCCAACGGAAATAGAGCACCCGGAGGGTGGCCCCGCGAGGGGTGAGCGCAGCGAATCAATATTTGCTCCGCCATCCCTTCCTTGGAGGTCGTAGCCTTGGCGAAGACCCCTCCCTTCAGAAAATCACTTGGAACGCCACCAGCAAGACCATCATCTACCGCTCCAAACGCCACCACACCACCAAGCGCAACTTCGAGGTCTTCAAAGCCCCCGACTTCATCGCCGCCATTCTTCGCTAAAGCTACGAATGGCAGGCCATAGGTAAACTCATCACAATTTTGATCGCATGTTTTACACCTACCTTCTCCGTTCCAAGCAGAATCCAGATAGATTCTATTATGGTTTTTCATTGGATTTGAAAAAGCGCCTCAAAGTCCACAATCAAGGCGGAAATGTTTCGACCAAAACCGGCGTGCCATGGACTCTGGCGTGGTATGGTGGTTTCGAATCCGAAAGCGCGGCCATAAATTTTGAGCGTTACCTCAAGACCGCATCAGGAAAAGCCTTCGCTCGTAAGAGGCTTCTGCGCACCTGATCTTCGCCGTCTGCCCTGCCGTTCATAGCGTCAGCGAAGAATGAGCCTGCC
>JBLIDI010000125.1:0-10935 GCA_047634075.1 Akkermansiaceae bacterium | reverse complement strand
GACCTCCCGGAACACAATCGCTTCATGAAAGGGCTTTACAGTTGGGTCGGCTTCAAGAGTCTCAACGTCCCCATCACCCTGGATCGAAGAACCACCGGAGTTTCCAAGTTCAGAGTAAAGGATCTTTTCGGATTGGCGATGACCGGGTTCACTTCATTCTCGACTTTCCCATTGAGAATATGGACGGGAATCGGATTCTCGATCTCCGCAGCATCCCTTCTCTTTGCCGTTTTTGTCACCCTTAAAACTCTCATCTACGGCGCTGATGTCGCTGGTTGGCCGACCCTCACCGTCGCCATCTTTTTCCTCGGCGGAATCCAGCTTCTCTCCATCGGAATCCTCGGTGAATACATCGGCCGTATTTTCTCGGAGGTGAAGTCACGCCCTGGCCATATCGTGTCAGAGGAATTCAGCTATCTTGATGATGAATGATGCTTGCACTCCTCGGACAAGTATCACGTTTTGGGCTCGTGGGATCAACCCCCTTTCACCCCCTCTGCTCCGGTCCAAAGGCGGCTTCAACGCCCTCGCGCCAAAAGCAAATATCATCTGCTATGAGGTAAAACGTTACCACGTGGTAACGTTTTGAGCTGCTCGACGAAGCCATACACATCCATCATCCGGTGCGCGCGATTCCGGGACATCCCAGCCACCAACCGGCATACTCCTCCCCTGTCTTGTAGCCTTCCGCCGCTGCCAAGCCCTGTATGCCCTCTGTGACGCCACAAGCGTAGTCCCAGCCCAACGCTGCCGCTACGGAGTTCCCCCACCTCCGGGGAAGCTCCGTGGCTGTCAGCACGACCCGACCTCGCCTACTCCATCTTTTCACCTACTTCAGCTTCGTCATGATTTCATCAAGCTCCATTTTCTGCACCGGTTGCGGCGTGGCCCCGTCCAGTTGACGAGCCACGTAATACCACTTCGAGTGGGCGTCGATGCCGAGTTTGATCGTGTCGTAGGATTTAGTTGATTCTGTTTTTTTGTCTTTCATAACGGTTGTCAGTTTGGCGGTTTCCACCCCCACCTGACAACCCATGTCATCTAGCAGTAAAGGTTCCTGGGCCCAGTAGGCGTTCGCGATAGCGACAGGGACAGGGCAGACAGGTGGCGGACGCCCGGAAAAGAGCGGTCCCGATCCGAAAATATCCACCAATTAGATCACGAAAACAGATCCCTATCGTCATCAGGTTATCGACGATGGAGACCGCAGGCAAAAGCGACCCCTTCTTCCTTTCGAATATTCTCGAGAGCTTCGGGTTTGATCAGCGAAACCGCCCGATTGGGTCTCTGTCAGCGGAATATGGTGCCCTCACCGCGATAGTATCGATCACCAACAAGACCTCGCTCTTTTTCAACCTCCACTCGGGAAACAGTGATCATGGAATCTTCAGCTTTTGGAGCGATCCAGATTCCTTCGATGATCCCTGACAAATGGACCACCTTCTATTTTGAGATACAATACACCGCCTTATTCGAACGCAAATACATCGCATCTTTGGCCAAGGCCGGGGTGGCATTGAAGTCCGAGTCATCTTCGAGGGTGTTTACTCCAACCAGCTTCATCTCTTTGCCGGCTTCGAAAATGAAGGTCCCATCTCTCCGGCTCACTACGACGAGCTTGTCACCCACCCGAAGAGTCGAAGCATAGAAGCTAAACTTCTTGCGCTTCTTGATCGCTTCAACGCTCCGCTTTGTCACCGTCTCACCCTTCATAAAATCCATTACAATGACACTGGCCCCGGTATTCACCAGGAAGAGAAGACCGTCCTTGTAAACCGAGCTCGGAACGCTAGAGGAGGTCTTACTCTTCCAGAGGATCTGATCGGTCACATCGCCCGAACCCCCACCTTTGATCGCGAACGAGCCCTTGCGTGGATACCCACCGGTTGTAAACAGAATCTCCCCCTCACTGATGACACACGGCGAAATATTTCCGGAGATTTCAGATTTCGCCCACCAAAGTCTTTTCCCTGTTTTGGGATCGAGAGCAAACAATTCATTGGTCGCTGCAATCACCAACTCGGTCTTACCTGACTTTGGAGTGTGAACAGTTGGAGTGTTATAGGCCAGCTCCAGTTGTTTCATATCATATCGCCACTCTTCATCTCCCGTTGTCTTGTCAAAAGCAATGATCGCGCGTGCTTCATCCGCCGCATTCACAATGAGAAAATCTCCCACCAAAATCGGACTCGCCCCAGATCCCCACCGCCGATCACTGGAAGAGGCGCCCACTTGTTTATTCCAAACTTTTTCACCATCAATGGTGAAGGCATGAACTCCGGATTTCCCAAAGAAGGCATAAACATGTTTTCCATCGGTGACCGGAGTGGCGCTCGCGTAGCCATGCTCGGTTAAATATCCGCGATAGTCATCCTCCGGATTCGCAAGGGACACTTCCTTCTTCCAAAGAATCTTTCCACTTTGACGATCGAGACAAAGAAGGGTCCGCCCCAGTTTGCCGGCCTCTCCGACATTCTTCTCATTAATACCATATCCGGTGTAACACGTCACAAAGAGTTTGTTGTCCCAAAAAATCGGGCTGGAACTTCCCGGCCCCGGCAACTCGGTCTTCCATTTAACGTTTTCATCGGCGTTCCACTTCAAAGGAAAAGTCGCATCATCGATCGCCGCGACTCCACCGCTTCCACGAAACTGGGGCCAACTCTCTTCTCCTAAGGCAATGCCAGCAGATAGAATAACCAAGGACAGACTCCGAAGAACATTTTTCATATTCTATGAGTAGCATTGTTAACCCATGGGGCAATTTTTTCGGCTCACCATCAATCGGGCGAAAAACCTGGAAAGCGATCCCGGATCGACCTCCATCGTGACCCATTGATAAGAGCCATCTTCTGGGTCCGGAACACGTTCCCCGACCTCCTCAAAATCATCGCTGTCCCAGCTGTCCGAAGAACGATCACCGGTCGTTTTAATCAACCCCCTGGTACCATTTTTGCACCGTCCGAAGCAGGCGGGCGAGCCCGTTAGGGCTTGAGCTCGCCTGACTGCTTCGGCGGACTTTTCGAGGGTGTCCAACATGGCATCATCGTGGTGCCATGAAGACGTCCAAACAAAACAACATCACCTCGGTCTATCGCAATCAGAACGTGCTCATCCGGGCGGTTTTCCAACGCGCCGGGGACACCCGCAGGTCCTCTTTCTCCCCCCTCCGCTCCAAAGGCGGCTTCAAAGCCCTCCCGCCAAAAGTAGATTCCTAGCAGGAAGACGGATTCGAGAAACTGGCCGCAGCCCAAAGTCGGCTGATCGACAAACTCGCTGCTGTCATTGCGAAGGAAGTGTAACTCTCGTCAAAGATACAGTTGCCGCCGTACTTCCGGGACCACGAACTCATTTTTATCAAATGGACATGAGCGCTCCGCACCTTGATTCGGAACGTCGGATTTTACAGCGTTCTTTTGGGATGCAGTCCAGCACCCGGATTTCCCCCGGGATGACTTACCTGAGGTAAAGCTCGTCGAATTTCGCATCCTGATGGCGGGAGCCGTCACGGTTGCCAGCTGTGACGGCGAGGCCGGCCTTGATAGCGTCGGCCATTTTATTGGTGACCGCCTCGCCGACGGGGGTCCAGTCTTTACCGTCTGTGGAGGCGTAGGCCGCGAAGAGGTCCCCCTCCCGTTCCAGCTTGAGGCGGACGGGGAGGTTGAGCCGGACGGGCTTGCTGATCGTGCTTTCGCCGCCGGGTTCGCTGCGACTAAAGAGGCGCAGACCCTCTCTTTCAGAGTAAAGGAGCGTGACCGAGCGTGAGTTCGCAGCCGGCGTTTCGCGCATCATGATTCCGGCGAGGGGCTGGCGGGTTTTACCTTCCATGCCGACGAGGCGGGCAGAGAGAACAGTCGTTTTGGTACTCCCGGTGAAGGCATATTGAAAGTTGTCGATTCCCTGTCCCCGCTCGCCAATATCGCGACCGCTGCCCCGCACCGTGAAGATCCCGTTTTCAAGATGAGCGCCGCCCCAGGGACGCTGCTCGTATCCGATAAAGGCGGTCTCCCATTTTTCCGGAAGCACGCCCCGGGTCACAAAGGGGATCGAAGCAGCCGCCCAGGCCTCGCCCTTGCTATTGGAAAGGTGACAACGGTAGTAATACTGCGTCCAGGGATGCAAACCGGAGATCGTTGTGTGGAATGGAGCTCCCGCTGATTGCACACCCACCTTCTCGGCGTAGTCCCAGGCGCTTGGGTCGTCCCCGCCGTCATTGGTGCCCCAATGAATCGTGACCTCGGATTTCAGGGTGGCATCGTAGAGAATCTTTCCGTTAAGAGTGGCATTGCCCCGGGTGACATCGGTGGCCCAGATCCCGTTGTTGATGACCGCCGGGAGGCCGGATGATTGGTAGTCGAAGAAGATCGTTTTCTGCAGCGGTCGTTCCCAGCGTGTCTCCCGTCGCGCGATGGCGGTCAGGACGTGATCCGGAGTGACCCGGAAGACGTCGAGTTCTCCGTTGCTGCTCGCCCAGTTGATGCCGCGCCAGGTGTTGCCAACGCCACCGCCCTGGTGACCGACCATGATCATGATGACATTGTAATCCTGGATGATGCGGTGATACTTGTCTGCCGCGCTGAAGGTCCACCAGTTTTCATCAATCGGGCGAAAGTGGTGAATCAGCACGACCGGCATGCCCTGATTGCCGACATTCTCGCGGAGATCTTTTTCGAGAAAAGCGCGGGACAACATCGGGTCGTGCGCTCCGAAACTATAGGTATCAGCCTCCCCATGCCAGCCGTTGCCGGGGAAAATGTTGAGATTGATAAAATGAATACCCTCCCAATCCCAGGAATAGTGATATCCGTTTTCTGAGATGTTGTCGATGAACCCGAGCTTCTTGCGCTCTTCATTGCGTTCCTTGACCTTATCGTAAACAAACATGTTGGGATTCCAATCGTGGTTTCCCATTCCCTCAAAAACGGGAAATTGGCAGCGCCCCTCTCCATTCACCCCAAACTCGGCGATATAGTTTTTCCACTCTTCGGGATACTTGCTTGCCACCGCCCCGTGATCTATCAGGTCGCCGGACATGATGACCGCGCGAGGCTTCCCGACCACGCCTCCGATCGATTCGGGAAAGGGGGTGCCGGGCAGCGAGTTGATCCAATCGACCACCGGAGTCGATGTCTTGGGAGGCTCCCCGGCACCGTAGTGGCAATCCGAGTAGGCAAAGAAGGTGAGATCCGCCGCAAGAGCCGGGATGGCAAGGAAGACACTGATCGTGAGAAGGTGGATTGAACGCGTGGTTTTCATGGAGGTTTTTGAAAGATCAAGATCCCGGAGTGATTGTATCATTTGTGCTTGTGGTTCGAACAAGAGGGTTCCGGTTGTCAGGCTCCAAGTGAGATTTTCCTTTTCCAAACCTGGCCCCACTTCCGGGCCTCGTGGTGGGCGACCTGAAGTTCTTTTTCCTTGAGGCGGATGACGAGGAAACCTTTGGGGGTGCTGGGGACTTCGGGTGTCTTTGGATTGCGGTCCCTCTGGGGCGAAGGGCACATGAAGACCGGGTAGCCCTCCCACTCGTAGTGGGCGTATGAGTGCTCGTGCCCGTGGAGGATGAAGACGATGTTGTAGGGCGCGATGACCGCCTTGAGATTGTCGAGATCTTCGGGCGTCCACCACTTTTCGAGGCCCCAGCCGCGCAGGCCGTAGTGCCAGAGCAGGACGACGGGGCGGCCACTCTTTCCTATCTTTGTTGCAAGATCTTCGCGGAGGAAATCAAGGCTGTTCCTGGGATCGTTCCACGGGGCCGGATTGTCATAGACAGGACGCGGCTCGTTTCCCGGAAAAAGATTGAGATTGATGAAGTGGAGCGGGCCCCAGTCCCAGGAATAGTGATAGTTGCTTTTGTCAAAATGGAACTCGTCGCCCAGGCGGAGTTTGTTGCGCTTTATGAATTCCTCCTGCACCACGCTGAGTCCGCCCTTCGCCGATTTCGCGGAGAGGTCGTGGTTCCCGATGATCTCGAAAGTCCGGTATCGCAGGAGGGCCTTGCCGTTGGGATCAAAGAAGCGTTTGTAGCATTCCCAGTGGCGCGGGTCGTCCACGACATCGACGAGATCGCCGAGGACCAGAACCGCTTTCGGTTCAGCCACTTTGCCACCGAGAGGAAACTCTTCTCCCGGAAGCTTGTTGAGAATCGCAATTATTTCTTCGGTCCCGGAGGTGCCCCATTTATCGAGGTGGATTTGCGGATCCGCAGTGACGAAAAAGGTCAGTTCCTCCTCCTTTTTTTCCGCCGCATGGAGGGAGGTTTCACCCAGGACGAGGCTGCTGAGAGCGAGGCGTCGCAAGGCGGCACGACGGGAGCATGGAGAAAATCCCGGGTTCATTTCTCCCAGATTTCCAGTTCGGTGAGTCCGCTGCGGGCTTGTCCCTGGTGGGTGAAAACAAGGCGGAGTCTCTTCAACGTCACGGGCTTGAAGGTGAGTTCATTGGCCATGTTGCCGGTCGGTGTTTCCGGCGATTTGACCTGGCCGGAAAGTTCTTTCCATGCTCCGTCGAGCCAGCCTTCGATGACATAATCCCGCGGTGCCTGGACTCCTCCGCGGTCGTCGTAGATATGGAGGACGGCGCGTCCGACCTTGGCGGGATTTTCAAATTCGAGTTCAAGGGTATCTGTTTCGTCGGGTGATCCGTAGGACGTCCAACGGTTCATGGGCGTTGCTTCGAAGATGATTTTGCCATCGATGGATCGCTTGGCGATGCCACCGAACTGATCGGAAAAAGATGCGATGATTTTCGGAAAACCTTCGCCGTCGCGATTGAAGGCCAGATTGCCCGCCGGAGGAGCAGCCGGCACATAGGGACGATGGCCGGGACCCCAGGCCTCAAACTCGGTGAGCCCCGAGCGTGCCGAGTCGGAGTGGGTCAGGGTGGCGCGGAGACGCGAGGTCTCGATGACCGGAAAGCCGAGGGTGTGGGGACGCTTTCCGACCGGGGTTGCCGCCGAAGCTTTTTGCCTGGGGACTGTCTTCCAGGCCGATCCGTCCCAAAATTCGAGAGTGATTTTTGCGGGAGCTTTGACGAGGCCGCCCTCGCTTCTTTTGTCGTCATTGAGGACGTAGAGTTTGACGGTGTCGATGGGGCGTTTGGTTCCGAAATCCACCTCGACCCAGTCGGAGGAATTCGGTGAATCGATGGTGGTCCAGCGGTTGGTGGGCCGGATGTCGTAGCGGTATTGGCCGTCGCTGATTTTCGCGAGTGAGCTGCGCGGATGAACGAAGGAGGCCTTATAAAGCGGATAATAATCACCATCGTTGTTGACCGCGTAATTCATGGGCGGATTCTCATCGACGGGGATGACCTTCACCGCCGGAAGCTTCACGGTGAGAGGACCGGGTTTCGCGGAGTGCGCCAGTCGCTTGCCATTTACAAAGAGCTGAAGCCCCTGGCCTTTTTGATAATGTTCGCCGGTACGATCCCAGATGACGGACAGGAGATGACCGTGATATTGGAGGTGATCGAGGGCGAAGTAGTCCCAACTGTCGGGCGCGAGAGGTTTGATAGTGAGCTCGTCATCGGGAGAGGGCTGGATTCCGACCAATCCCGTGATGATGAGATCGGTGAAACCGGAGTGGAAATAGTGCTCGCTGCGGTTGGCCATATCGTGGCCCTTCCACGAACCGTTGAAGGGATTGAGGGCTTCCGCGATGTAGGGCCTGCCGTCCTTGCGATGGGAGATCGCAAAGGTGTGGAGAAGTTCAGCGTAGTCGTCGCGGTCGACATGTTTTTGCTGATAGTTTTGCAAGACATTGGCCATGGCCTTGAGAGTTTGCGTGGTCGCGAATGGCCACGATTGCCCGCTCCACCAGCAGCAGCCGTCCTTGAGGGCGAAGAGAGGATCTTTGCGTTCGACGGTGGTGGGCCCAAAGGGGGCTTTGAAAAAATCCTCTTCCATGAGGAACATCCAGGCATCCTCGAATCCCGGATCGGGCAGATTGAAAGCCCACGGAACATAGCCGTGGAGTTCCCGTCCATGCATGCTTCCTTCGAACTGCCCGGTCTCATAAGTGAGCGTGTGTTTTTCAACGATGTGACCGTCCTTTTCATGGCGCTGGTTGCTCATCGGAAAAAAGAAAGCGCGCGAGGGATCCCAGAGGTTTTTCTGAACCGATGTTTTGATTCCCCTCGCTTTGGTCGCGAACTTTTCACTCGTCGAGTCCTCGCCTTTCAACTCCGCAATCCTGGAAATAGCGCGAGCGTCAGCCCACATGTAAGTGTTGAAACTGGGCCGGAGCGACTGGCCGCCACGCAGGATGTCCTTGGTCTGCTGCGCATTGATATCGAACTCCATACCGTCATCGTGACCGAGCTGCCAAAACATCCCCATGTCCTCGACCCAGCCCCGCTTTTCCCATTGTTCGTAATTGTTAATGAGGTCGGGAAGGAGGTTGGTAATGAAGCGATCGTTCGGGCTGACCTGATGGACGGCCCAAGCGGAGTCGGCGGCCCAGAAGGAATAGTTGCGCGGCTGGGCACCGGGGTGGCGCATCCAGAAATTAACATAGTCACGGGCGTAACGCGGGTCATTCAGCCAGCGGACTTCATTGAGCTGGTGTCCGGCAGGACAGGAAATGGTGCCATAAGCACCCGACCAGAAAGGACGGTTTGAGAATTCGGTGAAGGCGTATCCGAAGTTGGGATTCCCATAGACGAAATGCCGCGTCACCAATTCCCACCGGTAGTAATACGTGGTGTTGATTTCCTCGTCCGGGCAGTCGAAGAAGGGAATGTTTTCCTCAAACCAATCGAAGTCACGGTTGATCCAAAAATCCTGGCGGTCCAGGAATTCGCGGGTGTCAAGGAGAGTGGCGGAGGCGAGTCCGGGTAGCAAAAGGATTAGAGCTGGATAGATATGGTTCATGGATTCGAGAAGATGATGATTCGTCGCCGCTTATCGTTTTGATACGGAGGCTCGGGCGACTTTCTGTTCGGAAGCGACGTGGATCATTGAAATAGGGCTCGCAGCCCCCTCACCGTGAATGATTCTTACTCTTCTTCCACCCGGAGAAAGGCGGACGATTTTCCTTCCAACTCGGTCCCGGCAAGATTGATGGTCAAGGTCCTCGTCGAATCCGTGGCCTCGATGCCATCGGCGAGGTCGCCGCCCCAATCCATCAGATCGAGCGAGTATTTTACGACATAGGAGCGCCCCGGGATGGAGTTCCAAGTCAAGGTAAGTTCGTCTCCGTCGAGCGAAATATCGGTGATCGCGGTTGGCGCGGAGGAGACCGCCTGCCGGATCTGGATGGCACAGATCGAGGCCGGAGTTCCTTCGACATTGACTGCGGCGATGTCCAGATCGCTTGCGGTGAGGTCCGGCACGATGAGGTGGTAGCCGCCGTCACCGTCGCCATCAAAGGCCGTCGATCCCTGCGCCCGGGCTTCTTCCAGGGTCAGCGCGGTGAATTCGTCGTAATCGAGGGCGCCGTCGGGCTCGAGGCGGAAGTCCTTTTGATTCACCCCCCACACCGAGGTGATGGCATTGCCCCCCGAGCTGAGGTCATAGCGGGCGATATTATTGGTTCCCGCGGCCTCAAAGGCCCAGGAGTCATAGTAGATGATCAGGTCGTAGGTGGAGTAGGGAATGCCGGTCAGATTGATGATTGCCTGGTTGTTGAGCCAGCCGGACATCATCTTTTTATCGGGAGAACCGCCTGCGTTGAAGGTATCGTTGGAACCGGTCACGGCCAGGGTCATTCCCGCGAGGGAGGCACCCAGCGAATCCCGAAGGTCCGACGAAGTCGGATTGGTGACGCCGGTGAAGTTGTTCCAGTTGGAAACAGATTGAATGCCCGCCCGGTCGGTGACTTCGAGACCTCCATTGATGCCAAAGTTCATGCTGATGAGACCGAGAGTCGGGAAGGAACTGGCATCAAATGGATCGGTGTTCGCCTTTGATTCGGCGAGGTTGTTAAATCCATCGGGAGCAGGATTGCCGGCGGCCGTTCCGTCATCGGTATCGAGGTCATCCAGAGGCGAGGCATCGAGGTTCCCGAAGTAAAGAACCTCCCAGGAATCCCCCATGCCGTCGCCATCGATGTCACCAGGAACGGAAGCGGCGGAGTTTGGATCGGAGCCCGCAAGGAATTCCTGGAGGTCGGTGAAGGCGTCGCCATCGGCATTGGTTTCTGCGGCATCACCATCATCGGGATCGCCGTTGTCCTCCGCGATCATGAGTTCGGCGGCGGTGGCCGGTGCGATTCCATCTCCAAAGTTGGCATCCTCCCAGGCGTCGGCCATGCCATCCGAGTCGGTATCGCCAAACTCCACGGCGGTCAGCTCCAACCGGGTGCCGTTGTTGTTGATGGCGTTCAAGGTGTAACCCGTTCCCGCGACCACTTTTCCCGCGTTGATCAGCACCTGCAGGTCGTAGAATTCATCACGGACAACCAGGGCTCCGCCTGAAACGATCACCTTGGCAAGAGGCCCGAGTTCGCCGAAGATATTGGTGCTCAGAGTGCCGCCCTTGATCTCAATGACTCCGGAGGCCGCTCCATTGACCTGGGCCTCGGTGGCACCGGCGACCACGAGATTCCCCGACGTCACCTCGACCCGACCGACCGACCCGACACCGTCACCCACCCTCAACAGGTTGAATTCACTGCCATCCGGGCCGGCCTCGATCCCGACATTCAAATCACCGCCACTGACCGTGATTGTTCCCTCACCGCCGCTCCGCCCCACGAAAACACCACCGCGGAAGAAGGTCATGGAACCCCCGGTCCGAACATCGAGCGATCCGACATTGCCTCCACCGACCCCAATGTTCGTGAAACCGCCGACCGACTGTGGAACGACGGTGGCCAGAGTCATCGCCCGGGAAATCCCGGGGAAATTGAAGTCGTTCTCAAAGGCGCTGGGCTGGGGATCCTCGTTCGATCCCGGGGAATACGGAGCCGGTTCAGTGGTGCCCAGTTTCCAATTGGC
>JBLIDI010000124.1:0-10954 GCA_047634075.1 Akkermansiaceae bacterium | reverse complement strand
TTTGGGATTGCCGCTGGCCAGAAGAGCAAGAGCGTTCAGGGAGCGGACGATGGGGTTCGAGGGGCGGTGGCCCGAAGCAGACATCCGTTTGGCGAGAGTCTCACAACCCTGCTCGAGAATGGCAGCGGACTTTGAACAGTTATAGGGAGCTGTCGGGCTGTATGCACCTAAGATTGGGAGCTGAATGACGACATTCTGTTTCTGACCGGCGCGCCAGCGAATGAGCGCGAGCTTCCCCTGGCTGGTTGGGGATTCGGCTTGCGTCAGGGCTTTCCCGAATTCGGTCCGGGGGTCGTAGGTGAATAGCTTACCACCCACTCCGAGGATGATATCACCTTTCTCGAGGGTTCCCGCCGCCGGTGAACTCTCAGCGACCTTGGTAATCGCGATTTGGCGAGCGGTCGAGGTCTCCATCTTCTCGCTGTAGATCCAGCCACGAGCGCCGGTTGCACCAAGATTCCAATCGTGTTTGGCTCCTTCGGGGATGGTGTCTCCCTTGGTGAAGTCAGGGAGGGTCATCTTTACCTTGGGACCGGCAGCAGGGAGGAGAAGGAGAGTCGAGGCGAAAAAACTGGCCGCGAGGTGAGGAAATTTGATCATGATAGAGGTGAGAAGACGGTGGAAGGTCGTAAAAAATTCCCCCAAGCGAAAAGACTGCCAGATAACCTTCACGTCGACTTGAATGAGGACTGGACGCCTGCCCTACCATGGGTAGGTTGTCGCTGTGAATCCGTTACGCATATTATCTCCCTCCGAGCAGGTCGCCGAACATCTGAAAGGGGAACTTCTTAGAGGACGCTGGACGACTTCGATCCCCGGGGTTCCGAGTTTGGCTGCCGAGATGGGGGTGAACCGGAAGACGGTTGATGCGGCTCTTCGTCAGTTGGACACAGATGGCATTCTGATCCCGAGGGGTGCGGGGCGAAAGCGGCTGATTGGCGTCTTACCGGAAGACCGATTTGCGGCGCCTTTGCGGCTGGGGCTTCTTCCGTATGAATCCACGGACAAGAGGATCGATTATGTGGTCGAGATTCAACACATGCTGATGGAAGCCGGGCATGCTCCTTTCTTTGCTCCCAAGTCGCTTCTGGATTTGTCGCTGGATGTTGATCGGGTCGCGCAACTTGTTCGTTCGACCGAGGCCGATGCTTGGATTGTCATGGCCGCTTCAACCCAGATCTTGGATTGGTTCGCAGGGCAAGATTTGCCGACTTTCAGTCTTTTTGGGGGGGCGCGTGATCCTCGCTTTGCGGGAGCGGGTCCGAATAAATCTCCTGCTTACCGAGAGGCGGTGCGCACCTTGGTTAGTCTCGGTCATCGGCGCATTGTCTTGTTGGCAAGGACCCAACGACGCAAGCCCGCTCCGGGAGAGTCGGAACAGACCTTTCTGGATAGCCTCGAAGAGGAAGGGATTTCGGTGGGGGAATATCATTTACCGGATTGGCGTGACACCAAGGAGAGCTTTCTTGCGTGTCTCAATTCATTGTTCCATGTCACGCCACCGACGGCTTTGATCATTCAAGAGGCGATTTTATTTTCAGCCGCCCAGCAATTCCTGGCTCGTCGCGGGCTTCGCGTTCCGGACGACGTCTCGCTGGTTTGCACCGATCCTGATTCGACCTTCCCTTGGTGTGAGCCCACGATCGCGCACATCACGTGGCGTTCCCGGCCTTTTGTACGCCGGATTATCCGGTGGGCCGATAAGGTGAGCCGAGGGAAAGAAGATCTCGTGAAGAGTTATGCCAAAGCGGAGTTCGTCAATGGCGGGACGGTGGGACCCGCAAAAGGATAGGCGCTAGGAGTTGGCGGCCAGGAAGTCACGCACGGCAGTGCTGAAGGCGGCTGGTTGTTCCCAGGGCACGCGATGTCCGGCGCTAGCGATGATCTCATGGTGCGAATTTGGCATCAGCGCGGTGGCCTCTTTGGCGAGGTTGGTGAACTTTCCATCTCCGGCCCCTGTGATCCAGAGCAGGGGGCAGGTGATCTCGGGGAGTCGCGTGGCGAGGTTGTCCTGAGCGCCTAATGACCAATGGCGGAAACTGGCAGCAACTGCGGATTGATTCCTGAAAGAAGCTTGGCGGAGGCCGCGACAGGAGGCCGCGAGAAGGGTTTGTTGGTTCCACTCTGCCATGAATTGGGACCAGTTTTGTTCGGCGAGAGTGGCCCATTGTTCATCGCGAATCAGGCGCTCGGCTTGGCCTTCGATTAATCCGGGGTGCGCGCTCACGATGATGGCTGCCCGCCATTTTTGAGGATGGTCAAGGAGAGCATGAAGAGCCAGTCGCCCACCCATGGAGTAGCCGATCAGGATGTCATTTTGTTTGGCTTGACGCGCGATGGCCTGACCTGCTTGGGGGAGAGTGAGGGGCTTTTTTTCGAGAAGATTCCACAGATTGATGGCGCTGATTTCTGTGCTGAGAGAATCCGTGAAAAGGTCCCAATCATGGCCGCTTCCGACTGCGCCGTGGAGGCCGTGAATCATGGCTTCCAGAATCCCAAGAGTTGGCGGACGCAACCGAGGCCGAAAGCAAAACGATCCTGCCACGGCCGGTTCGGTTCCATGATCCGCCAGCCATTTTCTTCCCCAATCTTACGAATGCCGGGGAGTGGATTAACGAGGATCTTTTCCTGGCAGAGTGCGAGGAGAGGGAGGTCGGCGCGGGAGTCACTAAATCCGGCGAAACCCGCGGTGATCCCGTCTTCGGCGAGGCGGCGGACCTTTTCCGCGCCCTTGTGGTTTTCGCCGATGAGATCCGGGAAGATTGCGACGGACTCCCCCCAATCAAAGAGGGTGCCGTAGCTTTTGTGGAAGCCGAGAGCCTTGCCGATGCCCTCAACCCAGAGTTCGGGGCTGGCAGAGGAAAGGATGAGTTGATGACCTCGCTGTTTGTAAAAAGCGATTTCTTCGAGGATTTCCGGGTAGGGAAGCTGCGGGAGCCAGTCCTTGAGGAAACCAGCAACATGTCCCTGCAGGGTTTCCCGTGACATCCGCCAGAGATACGAGTGAAAAACCCGTTTCATACCGCCCGCCCCGAGGACCGTGTTCAGCGGTAGAAAGGCAAGGAAGATCAGCGTGAGGAAGCGGCGGGCCGGTTCCTTGCGAAGGACGTAGCATCGGAAAACAAGCTGAGTGTCCCACGGGATGATCGTTTGGTCGAGGTCGAAGAGGATGGGGTCCGCGGAGGGCTTCACTGGAGAGAGGCTACGGCACATGAGCTTAAATGGAATTTCAATTTGATGGTGATTGGAATTGGGGTAGCTTTTCTCCCGGAACACACTTCGGGCGAGCAGGGGTAAAAGACCTAAGTCTTGAGTTCTGGTTCGAGGTGTGACCATCTTCGTCCTACCAGATCATGAATCCTTACAGCCCCCGACTTGCCTCGGTTTTCTTTGCCCTCATTCTCTTTACGTCTCTGGAGGCCGCTCCTCCTGTCGCGCCCTCCGATTTCATTTTCGCCCGTTCCGAAGCGAACGATACCGCGACTCTGGAGTGGGTCGACAACTCCAATGATGAAACGGCCTTTGAGTTCGAGATTACGATTGGTGATTCTGCGCCATTTGTCCGTGGTGGTCCCGCCGCCGATGCGACACTCTTTATCTTTACCGGTTTTACGCCCGGCTCGGAGGTTGTTTTCCGGCTCCGTGCGGTCAAGCCACTTGCGGGCGGAGGTGCGGATGAATTGGAGGTTTCCGACTGGTCGTCACCCGCTAGCGTGATCACTGAGAATTTTAATATTCTGGCATCGGCGGTGACGGCCACCCCGGGTGTCGATTTTTCGTATGCCGTGGATTTGGACTTTGTTCCTGATTCTTTTTCAACGGTTACGAACCTTCCTTCGTGGTTGACCTTTACAGGGGCTACCGGGACTTTCACGGGGGAGAATCCTCCCGAGGGAACTTATCGGATCGACTTACAAGCGGGCAAAGGGATTCATGAAAGAGTGGGATTTATCTACATCAATGTCATTAACGAAGGACCGTCGGTGAACAGAATACCCGTTCCTCTGACTCTTAGCGATCAGCTCTCGGTGGAAATGAATCTGGGAGAGATCTTTGAGGATCCGGATTTCATCCGGGCCGCGACTGTTTCGACGGACTTTGGCGATATTATTCTCGGGTTTTACGAAGGGTTTCCGGTGACCGTGGAGAACTTTTTTGCCTACGTTGAACTTAATGCCTGGGAGGGATCTTTTTTCCATCGAATGGCCAAGCTTGGGAATGGCGAGAACTTTGTCCTACAAGGAGGGGGCTTCAAACAGGGCAGCTCGCCGGGTAATTATTCGCGGGTCACGCAACTTCCCGCGATTGTGAACGAGTTTGATTCTTCGAGGCCCAATTTTTGCGGGACGATCTCGATGGCGAAGCTAGGTGGCGATCCTGACAGTGCGACCAATCAATTTTTTATCAGTTTGAATGATAATCGATCAATTCTTGATGGCCAGAATGGGGGCTTTACGGTCTTCGGTCGCGCCGCCAAGATTGAGGCAGCAAATAAAATCTCAGGTCTACCAAGCGACACCTTTTCGGTCAATGTTGATGGGTTCAATTCAACGTTTTCCGACTGGCCATTCAAAACGATTGATGAGACCAGTCCTACTTTTGAGCAATTGGTTTCGATGAATGACGTCGTTGAAATTCCGACGCTCGTCTATTCAATCGAATCAAGTGGGGATGACGTCGTTATGGCAGAGGTTGCTCCCACTTTGGGTGCTCCTTTGGTGATTACTCCGACGGGTTCGATCGGCGTCACTCAACTAACGATCACCGCAACCGATCTGGATGGTGCCCGTGTTTCTACCAGCTTTCCGATTACCGTTTTGAATTCCTATGCGGTCTGGGCTGCGAAGGAAATGGCGGCGGGACCAAACGAAGGAAGTGACTTGGGTGGCCTGAGCAACTTTGAGGAATACGCCTATGGAGGCGATCCGAATGATTCTTCAGATGATGCCAATCTGATTCCATCCGGTGGAATCGACCTAGATGGTTATGGGGTATTCACTTTTAGACATCGGGATTTTGCATCAGACCTTGCCTATTTAGTCGAGACATCCCCCGATCTCGCGGAATGGAATCTTCTCTGGACGACGGGAGACGGCTTTGAAGCCGATCAGGTCTCAAAGGTCGAAGACGACGGTGAGATGAAGGTCCTAACCATTCGGAGTGCGAATGTTGTCACTGAGGACACCGAGCTTTTCTTCCGTCTCGTCGTCGGTGTAGCAGAATAAAGCAATGATTACGCAATGAAGTTTTTTTTAAGAATTATTATTTTTGGTTTGGGTTTGTTGGGGAATTGTCCCGGCCAGATTTGGGCAGAGTTTCAGACCACCAGGGGTAACTTTACGATATCGCTGGATTACCAAAATTCCCCTCTGGCAGTGGCGAATTTTATCCTCCTGGCGGGAAAGCCGGATGATATTCTTGAAACCGCCGCAGGCGTTCCTTTCCTGGAGACTGCGGCGCACTATCGCCAATTGTATCGCCCCACGGCTGAGTCAGACGTCCAGCGGGAGGCTCTCCGGGTTGCCCGGATTGAGCAGACCCAGACGATGCGTGGTTTCTACGCCATCTTCAAAGGGGACCTTTACCTTGGTGGCGTCGAGGGATTTGCCTTTCCAAATTACCATGCCGATATCACCGGCGAAGATCGTATCCGGCTTCAGCGGGTGAGCACAGATCCAGCCAAGTATCGTATTACTCTGCGGTATCCCCGAAACTGGCTGGATGCCCGCGATCTTGGCATTAAAGAGAGCCCGATGTATCGGAATCTTAAGATCAATCGCGTAGAAACCGGGCGCAGATTCTTTGCCGGAGGGATGACCCCCGATCTCCTGGAGCATCCGGGATATCACTTCCAGGACGAAATCATTCGTAGTTATTTCAATGGAAACGAAAGCCCTTTTAACAACGCGGGAGTTCTGGCGATGGACACCCTTGGGCCCAATCGGAACGGGAGCCGTTTTTTCATCACCTCGGTGGCCGAGCGCACTTTTAACGGAAAATTCACGGCATTCGGCTACGTCGCTGATATTCCGAGTTTGAATCTCATTCGGGGCATTGCGAACACCCCGACAAGTGGTAATCAGGAACCGCAAGAGGAGATGTTTATTACCCATATCTCCATACGTCGCGCTGGCCAGTTGGCAAATGCCTATATGGTTATGTATCAGCAGAATTTTCTTCCGGGCCTGATCGAAGAATTACCGTTAGCGATCGAGCAATCGAATGCGGGCATTGCTCTCGTCACGCCCTTGCGGCCACAAACCCAGAATGCCCTTTATTCGAGTTCCAATCTGAACACCTATCTCGGAGGGTCAATTGTAGGCCAGTCGCCTCTCAGCATGGCTCCGGGTCGGATCGATCTCACTCCGCTTCTCAGTTTTGCGCCGCGAAGCTTTTTTAGGGGGTATTCGGCCTCGATTCCCAACTGGCCTTCGGGTGAGATTGATTTGCAAAATGCCCGCCTCGTCCTGGCTGCCAATTCTGGGATTGATCGAGGAACTCTCACGCTTAATTTTGGTGAGACGGGTCTTTCGGGGAGCTATGCCATCAATATGCAGGTGGAGCAAAATCCCCCGGGTGGTGATTCCGTTCTTGTCCGTTCGGTAGGTTCCGGGATTTTTAGTGCGACTTATGATTTTAGCCAAGGACCCTATCGGGGGATTCTCTCTTTTACCAGTTCCACCGGACCATTGAATACCGATGAGCTCACTTTGCATTTCGATTCCAACAGTGATACCAACAATGCTAGCGTCGATCCGAGGCAGCAAATCTGGCGTTTTGACTCCCGCACGACTGATCCCGACACTCTCATTTTGAGTTATAGCGGGTTGTTCGAAAAGCCCCTTTAAATTACGAGCATGATGGTTCCCAAAGGAAAATTTGTCCGTCCCGTCGAGCCCAATGAATTGGTGCCGTCGGATTACTTTGCGCAGATCAAGATGGAAGACTTCTTCCCCACCGAGGCTCCCTTGGAGATTGATCTCGGGTGTGGCGACGGGAAGTTCACGCTGGAAATGGCGGGGCATTATCCCGCCCGCAATTTCCTGGCCGTCGAACGCCTTTTGGGACGGGTCAGGAAAGTGTGCCGAGGTGCGCATAACCGTGGTTTGGAGAACCTCCGTGTGCTTCGTCTGGAGAGTCTTTACACCTTGGAATGGCTTCTTCCCGAGAACAGTGTCGATCGTCTCCACTTACTGTGTCCCGATCCATGGCCCAAGGCCAAACATCATCGCAGGAGGGTGTTTCAGAAGCCTTTTCTGGATGCGGTGGTGCGGGTGCTAAAGCCGGGTGGCGAGTTGCTTTTCAAAACGGACCATGACGAGTATTTTGAATGGTGCGAGGAGCACCTGTCGGAATACCAGGGGCTTGAGCGCTTGCCTTGGCCTGACGATGCATTTTTCTATCCCAAAACGGACTTCCAACTTCAGTGGGAAGCGGAGGGAAAACGGCTTCAGGGTCTCCGCGCCCAGAAGCCCTAAGGGATGGCGATGTCTTTATTTATTTCGGAGTCGTTCCTAATCGTCCTCGTGAAAGTGTTTTCCAGGCGGGTAGGACGCTGGCGCGACAAGTCCGGCGGAAAGAATCATTTTGCCGGCTTCTTCCAGTGTCATATTACTTTCGAATACTTTGTCTTGATCCAGCAGGACAACGAAGCCTGTCATGGGATTTGGAGAGGTCGGAATAAAGACTGAGGTGGTTTCTTTTCCGGTCTGCGGGTCCATGTAATTTCCGGTGATGAAGCCGATGAGCCGGCATCCCGGGCTGGGATATTCGACATAGGCCACCCCTTTAAACTTTTGAGGTCCGCCAAGGTTGCGGGCGGCGTCGACGAACTGCTTGATGGTGGAATAAATGAAGCCGAGGAGGGGGATCCGAATAATGAAGCCATCCATCCAGCTCATGACTTTTTTGCCCGGACGGTTGGTGACTGCCAATCCGAGTATAAAAAGGAGAGCGAGGGGGATCAGGAGCCAGAGGAAGTCGTCGCCCGGGAAGCCTTCGAGATTCCAGGCATCTTCCGAACTTTGATCCACGCTCCGGAACCGGTTAATACTTCTTAAGACCCCGTTGATGATGGCGAGGCCGATCTTGTGGAGGAGTTGGAAGACGAGAACGACGATCCATCCGGTTGCGAGGATGGGAATGACCGTTGCCATTCCTGCCAGAAAAGGTTTGAGGACTTTTCGAACGCCAGGGTGTTTGGGTTCCTTGGGCTGTCCGATAGGATTGATGGGGGATTCGCTCATGGCTCGCCGGAAGATGATCACGGAGTGCCACTTCTGACAACCTTGAGATTTGTGGACTGACGACTGATCGAATCAGTGGTATCGATTCGCAGGCCCATTGGCGGCTCATAATTTCATGTCTCGATTGATCGTCCTCATCCTCCCCCTCCTTCTCCTGTGGTGGGCGGGTTGGACCGGCGGTGGGCATGGCGATAGATCCAAGTTGCCAACTCAAGAGGTTTGGCATGATTCAAGGATGAGCTTTGAGGGGGAATTGCCTGAAAAGAAATTCCATGAGGGTGATTCCCAGGTGCGGGACCTTGAGAAGCTCTCTCAGTGGCACGCTCCGAGTGCGGAAGGACAAAGACGGATTAAGGGGCGAAGGGTGAAAGAGGTGGAGGGGGCGAGTGGGGCTCTCACGGAAATAATTTGGGATCGGATTGATCCGGCATTAAGAGGAAAGCTCGACGATAAAGAGCAAGGCCAGCTCGTCTCTTATATCGCCGGTCTCATCTCTCCGGCGGCGATGGCACAGCCTTGGGTATGCTGGGCACCGGGGGTTTCCGAGGCCAAGGTCGCGGCTTATCATGAGGCCGAGAGGCTGACGGGCTTATCGCGAGGGGGTTATGAGATTTTGGCAAACCAGTTCCTCCATGGCGGCCGTTGGAGTCGCACTGCGACAGATGGGTTTTCGTTCGATTCCCAAGGTGACTCGTCCATCGTGACCTGGAGTATTGTTCCGGATGGTACGACCACTCCGGGGCTGTTGGATCAGGCGGATGCCGGATCCAACTTGAGAGCTTGGATGGCCTCGATTTACGGGGGCTCTCCGAGGGGTCCGGCGGAGGATCAACCCTGGTTTGGTTTTTTTGAAGACGCCTTCGCCTCGATCGCGGAGACGTGTGGGATCACTCTGGTTTACGAAGGGCATGATGATGGTGAGGAGTTGAGTTCCTTCACGATTGGGGTGCTCGGAGAAAGAGGCGATATTCGCCTGAGCGCGCGGGCGCTGGATGGGAATAGTGGGAATCTCGCTTTGGCATTTGGTCCCGACCACGGGGATATCATTTTTGATTCAAGTGATGAAATTTTTGAGATCATCTCGGGCTCATCAATTCGTTTGTTCAATACGATCACACATGAACTTGGACACAGTCTGGGGCTGGCGCACGTTTGTCCGATCAATCGGACAAAGCTTCTTGAGCCAATTTTGACGACCACCTTTCGGGGGGCGCAATTTGATGAACACCAATCTCTCCAGCGGCTCTATGGCGATGCCATGGAAAGGCATGGGAGTTTTCGGACGAACGATACTTTTGCCGAAGCGACTCCGATAAGGGTGTCGCTTCTGGAGGTGGCTTCTTTCCCAAGGCTCAGTATTGACGGCAGTGGCGATCGTGATTTTTTTCGATTTGAGGTGCTGCAGGGACAACGGTTGGAGGTGGCGCTTTTCCCGGGTGAATCGACTTATCTCGAGGGGGCGCAAGTGACGACCGGTTGCACTCAAGGAGCGAGTTTTGATTCGGCAAGGGTGAAGGATCTCGTGATTGAAATCGTAGATCAAGACGGCACGACGATTCTGGCAGGGTCGGACAGGGGAGGACCTGGGCAGATTGAGCGAATTGACCTTTTTGAATTCCCCCGTGATGGCCCGTATTTTCTTAAGGTTCGAGGCGAGTCTGTCAATGCAGCTCAACTCTATGAACTCCGGCTTAAGCTTGAGGATCGTCTACCCGGACCACGTTTGGTTTTGGGCGAATGGCATGTCGTGGCGGAGTCGGGCTCGGTGAAAAATGGGCGGCTCGATCCCAATGAAACGCTCCGGGTCCAGATCGAATTGGAGAACGAGGGCGAATTGCCGACAGGGGCATTGATGGCAAGAGTTACGGGCTCGGGGAATGTCACCGTCTTTTCGCAATCACTTCCCGGGACTCTGGTGTCAGGTGAATCGGGAGTGCTGGAGCTTGTTTTTGGAGCAGAAGGAGAGTGCGGCGATTTTGCCGACCTGAATCTACTGATCGAAGATCACTCCGGGACGCTCTTCGAAGTAACGCGAAGATATGAACTGGGAAACTTAGTGAAGACAGTCGTTTTTAACGAGGTCTTTGAAGGTTCGAACGCTTTACCGATGAACTGGAGTTCTCTGGAAGCAGGATCGGGAGTGTCGTGGGACAGAGTGACGACTCGAGCGGATTCTGGGATCGGAGCTGTCTTTGCGGCCGGGCGGGCGAGTGTCGGCGAGGCGTCACTTCTTTCTCCAAGGTTTGTGCTCGCGTCCGATGGTGGCACTCTCAGCTTCAAACATTCATTTGATTTGGAAGCGGGGTATGATGGTGCTGTTCTCGAGGTGTCACGGGATGGGGGTGCTTGGTCGGATCTGATTGAGGATCCAGCGGTCATTGTCACTGGTGGCTATAACCGCACGATTGGAAGGAATAACGAATCTGCCATTGCGGGCCAGCGGGCGTGGTCCGGTAAGTTGAGTTTCTTCGTCTCGACGAGAGTTGCGCTTCCTTCAGCTTGGGCTGGCGAGGCCATTCAGTTTCGATGGCGGGTTGTGCATGATAATTCGACTCTCAAGGAAGGCTGGTGGGTCGACACGATCACCATGGAAATGGTGGTGAAGGATTGTGAAGCGCACCTTCCCGGAGTTTCGCTCAGTCTGGTGAGGGGGGCGCTTGATGAAAATTTCCCGAGTCGTCCGGTAATACTGGGAGTGCAGAGTGAGC
>JBLIDI010000123.1:0-10986 GCA_047634075.1 Akkermansiaceae bacterium | reverse complement strand
TCCCCATCACCGCCAAATCAGGCGAAGGAGAAACCACCATCAATCTCACCATCAACGTCGTCCCGGACTCCCTCTACTGGCAGTGGGCAAGCGACTTTTCGATCGCACCATCCCGGAAGGGATTTCGTTAGAAAACCTCCAACCCGACGCCAATCTGGATCAAGATGACTGACTGACTGACTGCTATTCAGGTTTATGTGGGGGCAGCTCCGGGGAGGTTAGATTCCCCTTGCGCGCACCATCTCTCTCCGTTTTGGGAAATGAGATAAAACGTCTCCGATTCATTTGACTCAGATTTCGTATGCTCTAACTTTCAAGGAAAATAAAAATGAAAAAGCGTTTTTTTACTCTAAAAGATTTAGCTGTCCCCATCTCGATGTTCTTGGCGGTAGCACCCTTCTCCACTGCTGATGAACAGGATTTTTCTCAAGACTCAGACCGTCTTCACTTGAATCTTGAGATCCCCACCTCTCCAGTCGCGACATTCAAGCTCGAGGATTACCAGACTTCTCGTGTCCTGTATGATGCCAATGGTGACGGATGGTGTGACCTATGGTGTTCCTTTTTTCCAAAGAACCCCAAAGTCAAAGGGCGAGACAGCGATGGCGATGGCATGACTGACTACGAGGAGATGGTCCTCATGCAAGACCCGGACCTCATCAATCCTCTCCCTCGTCACCTCACTGCCCGAGAGTTAATGGAGCAGGAGCGAGACCGAAAAATAAAGCAACAGGAAACCTCGAACGCATTGCAGCTAAGACACCGTGAGACGATCCTCAAGGGAAATTATAATATGGGGCTTGCTCGGACCAGTCCGCCCACTCCGATCCCGACTCGCCAAGAGAAGCTGAAAGGTGCCCGTGATTTCGCAGAGATCCTCAAGGAACTCTACGAACCTGATCCAAACGCGAATGGAGAGAAGTCAAAGGATCTCCGAGATTTGAAACGCAGCCCCTCTCTCCCATACGGCTACGGCGCCTTCATGACGAAAGCCGACCATCTCTGGCCCGGAGGCGTCTTTCCCTTCCACGATGCCACCGGTGCTGATCCGTCCTCAGGATCTCCTCTCGCTCCCATCGGAGTCTGGGATGATGGTAAGATCTTCGAACCTTATCCCGCCGGGTATAATGGGCGGATTTTTTTTGGAGCTAACCAGGATTTTTAACCTGAGCCCCATACCACCGACGTCGCACAGGTCTTAGCCTACCCTGGCTCAAACGTGGTGTCCCGGGGAATTGCCTACGAAGCAAAGCTTAAGTTTTACGACTTTGTTGATGACTACCCCGAGATGGCTGCCGAAGCGGCTGGAACGGCCACCGAATCAAGCCCTGGAGTTCCCCTTAAGATGCGTTTTTCAAATCATTCATATGGTCCCCCGGCAGGGTGGATCAAAACCAGTGAAATCATTGGAGGAAATATCTACAACTATACCAATTGGCTTGGGCCGAAAGACTTAGCAGGAGAAGACCCGGAGTTCGGAGCCTACACTTGGGATTCCAAGACCATCGACACCATCATCTACCATGCTCAGACCTATCTCCCTGTCTTCGCTGCTGGGAATGATGCTGCTGACCAGAGCCTCTCTCCTGACGGCCCAAGCTTTGCCTCCTATGGGGTAGGAAGAAAATACGTATTTCCGGACGATTCCGAAAATCGTTCCAAGCTCATGCACCCACATGATGGGGGATCGGCCGTAGTCGCTTTCCCGACTCCATACGATGTCAGTCCTAACATCGCATCCGGAATAGAATCAGCCGTGCTGGGACTTGCTTTTGATACTCTCCCATCCACCGCTTGCGCCAAAAATAACATCTCAGTCGGAGCCGTTTACGGCAGTCGGGACGGCGAAAACATCCCTGAGTTGATCGGCCTCAGCCACTTCTCCTCACGTGGCCCTACTGATGATGGCAGGGTGAAACCAGACCTTGTGGGCCCGGCCACTTTTGTAGCCCCTCCGTTGGAACAGATTCAGGGAGGAGGGACTTCTTTCGCAGCACCTGTGATTACCGGCACTCTTGCTCTCCTCGGAGAGATTAATCATGACAATGGCGGGCCATCCCGCTTGGCTTCAAGTTGGAAAGCACTCATTCTGAATACGGCGATCGACTGCACAAAAATCACTTTTCTGGACGAAAGGAACTTCGATGAAAATGGAGATCCGCAAGATTACGCATGAACCCGCGTCATCCCAAGTCACCTCGGCCCTGTCGCTGACAGTGTCACTCTCACCGGTCCGGACTACTTCTATGGGTGGGGCTTGATCGACGCGGAGGCCGCGGCTGATCTCCTCCTCAAAGACCTTCAAAGTGGTGAGACCTCCAATCATCTCAGCGAGCATTATCTCAGCGACCCCTCCAATGACAACGATCCTACTAATAATCTCGCAATCGAAATCCCAATCACACACGACGGCCTTGCGCCAGAAATGCGGATTATGATTTGCTGGACCGATCCCTCTTATCAAGACCTACAGGACGAAGCTGTCACTGTTGGTGCGGTCGACCCTGAAGTAGGACCCGTCGACGACCACACTTCCCGCCTCGTGAACAATCTTGACCTCTGGGTGGTCGATCCCAATGGGGTCACCCACCGTCCCTGGGTTCTCGATTGGCTTAATCCGCTGGCCCCGGCAACTCGTGGTGAAAATGATCGCGATAATGTCGAACAAGTTATCATTGAAGCACCCATTCCTGGGACCTACACCATCAAAGTCTCCCACAAAGGGAAGTTGATCGCTTCCGAACTCCTATCAGGCACCCTTGACGATCTGAATGATGAAGATCCCGCCACGGTCCCCATCTACCGCCACATTTCAGGTCGTGAGCAGGCCTTCTCCCTTGCGATTTCGGGAAATTTCGGCCCAACTCCAGTCGGGCCGACCTTGAGCATGCTCCCACCAATCGAGCTGGGTGGGAACCAGCAATCCATCACCCTTTCCGTCAGCGGGTTTACTGGACTGCGATACCGCCTCGAGGGATCAAACACCCTCGAACCTGACGACTGGACGGACCAGCTCCATTTTAATCAAGCAATTGAATTTACTCTCCCGTCGGAAGAACCCTATCCCCTGACGTTCACGCAAAGCGAGGCCTCCCATCGTTTCTATCGGGTCAAGGAAGTCGCTCCCGAAACTGACTAAACCATGAAAATGATGAATAAATTCTTGATCCTACTCCTCTCCGCGCTCTCTTCACCTCAAAGTCAAGCGGTCGTAATTCTGAACGACACTGTGGTCAACGCTGATTACCCAAGCAGCGAAATTGGAAGAGAAACCTACGACTTCGATGTCAATAATGACGGACGGACCGATTGGTCGATCATCGTTAGTCTGTCCCGGTTCGGTTCGAATGGAGTCAATGTCCAAGCGGCTCCGACAACCGGGTTCATTTATCAGCAACTAAGCCTCGATGATTTCGCTTTGATCATTCCGCTGGACGCTGGTACAGTCATCGGAAGTTCTTTGGAAGATCCTGCCAATATATGGTATCATGGGTACGGACAGGGACTTTCTTCATGGGCCAACAACCAACCCTTTGGATCCTTTTACTTACAGGAAGGTTACCTTGGCTTCGAGTTCGAGTCTGATGAAGGGACCCACTACGGCTATGCTTACCTCGAATCGCTGAGCACAGAGCGCATGAGAATTTCCCAAGTGGCTTGGGAAACCGAACCAGGTAAAGCCATCCAAGCTGGATATGTGCCCGAGCCTTCATCATCCCTGCTTTTAATCCTCTCGATCTTCATGACCTTGGTACAGAGAAAGCGCGTTTGAAGCGAGATTATGCCCAGAAAAATCATAGCCTTCGCTTCCTTCAGTAGGCGGACGCGAGCGCGCCCGCTGATCGAGCGTGAAGGATGAAAATCTGCGAATGGTCGTGAGAAGAGTGACCTTGCTCGCAGATTTCTTGAATCAGTCCTTGGTTTGAACCGAGTTCCACCAAGTTTTATTTGGCTGGTAGCCGGGTTGGAGGAAGTTGGCGTGTTGCTTTTCAAGCTGGGCTTTCTTCTTGGTTTGAAGCGATTTGATCTGCTGTACCTTTTTTTCGGCATTGAAGCGGGGGTCGGGCTTGGGGATTTTGGCTCCGACTTCGGCGAGGTGGGCGGTGAGTTTTGCGGAGAGTGTTTTGACAAGCTCGGGGTGTTCCGTGGCGAGGTCTTTGGTTTCGCCGAGGTCAGCTTTGACGTTGTAGAGTTCTTCGTGTCCGTCCTCGTAGTAGCGGATGAGTTTGTAGTCACCGTCACGGATGATCCCGGAGGGTTCACCGCCTTGGTTTCCATAGTGCGGGTAGTGCCAGTAGAGGACGCGCTCGGAGCGGCCGCCCTTGAGAGCGGGGACGAGGGAGATGCCATCGACGTGTTGGGTCGGGAGCTGTTCGAGTCCTGCGAGGTCGAGGAGGGTGGGGAAGAAGTCGGTGCCGGTGGCGAACTGGCTGGAGGTCGATCCGGGCTTGGTGACACCGGGAGCGACGATGTAGTAGGGCTGGCGGATGCCGCCTTCCCATTGACGGCCTTTTCCTCCGCGGAGGGGGAGGCAGGCGGTGGCAAAGGCGTCGCCCGAGGAGACGCCGCCGTTGTCGGAGGTGAAAATAACGATGGTGTTTTTATCGAGGCCGAGCTTCTCGAGGTGAGCGGTGACGATGCCGACGGCGTCATCCATGGAGTCCATCATGCCTCCGTAGATGGGGCAGTCCTTGACCTGGCGGACGGGCAGGGTTCGGTCGTTTTTGAAACGTTCTTCGGTGAGCCCGGAGGCGGTGGCTTTCTTGCGATACTTCTCCCAGAGGTCGGGAGAAGTTTGGATGGGACCGTGGACTGCTAGGAATTTGCTTTGGCGGGAGGGCTCTGAAGCCGCCCTTGGACCGGAGCGGAGGGGGGTGAAAGGGGGTTGCGGGGGGTTATCTTCAATCCGCGAAAGGAGATCCCGCATGTGCGCACGCACCGCAGGCACCACGTGTTTTTCAACGCCCTCCTCCTTTTCATCTTCCGGATACTGATCCAGCTCCAGAGACACTTTCCCACTCAGTTTCTTCCCTTTCCCACGCGGCGTAAATTCCCACTTATGCACATCTGCTTTCAAAGTCCCCTTCTCTCCATAGATGAAAAGTGCCCACGGAAATTCCGGGTCGGGAGCATCGCCCCAAGTTCGGTGATTCCAAACCACCTCCAAATCATCAAAGACAAAGGTCGCCGTTTGCGTATCAGGAATGTTGGCAATGCTCGCAGTATCGACATGAATGCCACCGCTCGATGACACCCGGTTTACCTCTCCCAACTCCAGCATCCAGCGCACCGTATCCAGCATGTGAATGCACATATCGCCCACGATCCCATTTCCATATTCCTTAAAAGAGCGCCACCCACGCGGATGCACCACCGAGTTATAATCCCTCATCGGAGCAGGCCCCGTCCAGAGATCCCAGTCCAAATGATCCGGCACCGCCGCCATCGCCTTCGCCAAAGGAGTCCGCGTCCTCATGTGGTAATAACAACAAATCTCCGCATGCCCGACCTCCCCCAATAAACCCGCATCCACCACCTGCTCCTTAGCATCTTGCAAATGCGGCGTCGAACGACGCTGCGTCCCCACCTGCACCACACTTCCCTTCTTCCGCGCTGCATCAAAAATAGTCTGACCCTCAGCAATATCCACCGACACCGGCTTCTGCAAATAAAGATCAGCACCTGCCTCAATCGCCGCCAGCGCCGGCAGAGCATGCCAATGATCCGGCGTATCGATCAGAACAATATCGGGCTTTTCCTGATCCAGCATCTCTTGGTAATCCTTAAAAGTCGGTGGACGTTTTTTCGATAGCTGCCGCGTCGCAACCAAATCAGCAGCCCCGTTCAGCATCTGAGAATCGGCATCACAAAGCCCCACCACATCAATCGGAGCCACTTGAACCAGCCTCAAAAGGTCCAGCTTCCCATACCAACCCGAGCCAATCAAAGCGACCCGCTTCTTAAAGTCTCCAAACTCCCCATACTGCGCCCCAAGGGAACTGGAGCTTGCCAAAAAAGGCGTCGCTGCAAACGCAGCCGAACTACTGACAAAAGAGCGTCGATTCATATCCATCTAGCTTAGGAACTTAGACCAGTTTGTCGAACAGACTTCACTCGATTTATTCGCGTATTTACTTTGTGATTTGACATTAACAGCATTCAGTAAATGATAACTCAGTGAATCAACAAAATATTTGTCATTCCCACTCATCCCGTATTGCTAAAAGCGGCCTCGTCCTTTTTGCCTTAGCAGTCACCTCCCATGCCGACAAATTACAATCTCGCCCAAACCGAGTCTCGGTAACGCACCACCGTAATAACTCCTCGCCCACCGCGACCTTTACCGAGGGCAACTTTCAGACAACCCGTCATCTTCATGATCAGAATCGTGATGGCTGGTGTGATCTTTGGTGTTCCCTCTTTCCAAACAACCCTAAAATCTATGATCGTGATAGCGATGGAGATGGAATGACCGATTATGAAGAAATGGTCATCTTCCAGGACCCAAATATTGCGAATCCTCTCCCGCGACATCTCACAGCTCAGGAGAAAGCCCAGGCGATGAGGGTTCAAAAAGCCAAGCGTCAAAAGCACGGCGAAAAGCTTCGAGAGAAACACCATGAGCAAATCTTAAAAGGCTCTCAGAACCTCTTGGACTTTCGAAGAATCAAAAGATCTCCTCTCCCGAAACGAGGGCAAGTCACCAAGAACGCGACCCAGTTTGCGAGAACTCTAAAGCAGGCTTCCGAAGCGGAAAAGTCGGCAGCACACTCTCAAAAATCAGGCGTCAGACTGAAGAAATTCTCTGAACCTAATACCTACGATAGCTACACCGCTCTCCTCACCAAGGCGGATCACCTCTGGCCCGGCGGAAGCTTTCCCTTTCACGATGCCACCGGAGCGGATCCCGTGTTCGCCGATCCCGAGATCACCGATCCCATCGCCCCAATCGGTATTTGGGATGAAGGAGGGCTCCCACTCCCAACTCCCGCCGGATTCACTGCTCGGGTCTTTTATGGTGAGTCTCTGACCCCAGAATTCCATACCCTCTCGATGGCTCAAATCATCGGACAAGCTTCACAAGACCCCGCGAATCGTGGCTTGGCCTACGGTGCCAAGCTCAAATTCTATGACGACACAGACCCTTTCACCGAAATGGCCGCAGAAGCGGCTGGGCTGGTCGATGGGCAGCCTGTTCCTAAAATGCTGTTTTCCAATCATTCCTACAGTCAACCCGCAGGCTGGGAGGAATTCAATGGTGGTCAGAATGGATATGTTCGCTGGCGCGGACCAAAATACCTCGTGGGTGAAGACCCTGAATTTGGAGCCTACACCTGGCGTTCCAAACGGATCGACGCCATCATCCACCAGGCTCAAACCTATCTCCCGATCTTTTCGGCCGGTAACGATGCGAATGATCAAGTCCCTCATGGTCACGGTTCACCTGGCTTTCAGTATGTGGTCGGAGACAGCGATGTGGACCCCACTGATCCTGCGAATCTCTCCACCCTTGCTCATCCTCGAGACGCAGGAAACGCTGACCCAGATCCTAACACACCAACCCCCTGGGAAGTAAATCCCTACCTAGGTTTTGAATTCTCGAAAATTCATGGAGAGGAAACCGTATTGGGGCTCGGTCTCGACACCATAAAGTCTACGGGCAGTGCCAAAAATAACGTCACCGTTGGCGCGGTCTATGGGGCCCGTGATGGCGAGGACCTTCCCAATCTGATCGGATTGAGCGACTTCTCTTCACGAGGCCCGGTTGACGATGGGCGGATCAAGCCAGATATCGTCGCCCCTGCCACCTTTCAGGATCCGCCCGATGAAAACTTCATTGGAGGCGGAACCTCTCAGGCGACTGCCGCCATCACGGGCACTTACGCCCTTCTCAACGAAATCAATCACGACAATGGCGGTCCAACCCGACTCGCCTCCACCTGGAAGGCTCTTCTCCTCAATACCGCGATCGATTGCACCGACCTCAAGTATCTCGATGAACCGGATAATGGGCTCCTCGAACCTTACCGGGCCCATGAATGGGACCGCGTATTCCTTAGTTACATGGGCCCGGCAGCAGATGCTGCAAATCTTATCGGCCCCGATTACTTTTTTGGCTGGGGCTTGGTCGATGCCGAAGCTGCTGCTGATCTTTTAATCAAAGATCTTCGGAGTGGATCAGGAGCTGCTCATCTCCAGGAGCACTATCTCTGCGACCCCTCCAATGATTCGGTGGATAGCAACAATATCGAGATCGAGATCCCCATCGAACACGATGGCAGTTCTCCTGAGATCCGGGTGATGATCTGCTGGACTGATCCTCCCTACCAAGACAATCACCAGACCGAACCAATTGACGTCGGTGCAATTAATGCTGATCCTGAAGACCCAGAGACCATACCGACACCTGGCCTAGAAGAAATCTATGTAGAGGACACAAAGCCACGCCTCATCAATGACTTGG
Organism: Akkermansiaceae bacterium; assembly: GCA_047634075.1. Classification (GTDB taxonomy): domain Bacteria; phylum Verrucomicrobiota; class Verrucomicrobiia; order Verrucomicrobiales; family Akkermansiaceae; genus SW10. The sequence continues at coordinate 2,522 of JBLIDI010000123.1, read as the reverse complement.
ACCTCAAAATTATTGCCCCTGATGGAACCGAACATCTCCCCTGGGTCCTTGATCGAACAAACCCTCTCAATCCGGCGAGCCAAAATATCAACAGCGTGGACAACGTCGAGCAGGTCGTCATCTCGACCCCGCAACCCGGAACCTACACCATTGTCGTCTCCCACAAAGAGACCCTCAAAAACTGGCTCCCTGTTCCTGGAACTCCAGATTCCTATCAACTCGTCGCTGGTGGAGAGCAGGCATTCTCGATCGCGATGAGTGGTAACCTAGGCCCAACTCCGGCAGGCCCTCTCATAGAAATTGCTCCCCCTGTTCCCCACGTGTCCTCTAACTTAGAATGGATAACTCTGACCCTGACGGGATTTACAGGTGTTCCCTACATTGTCGAAACTTCAAACACTCTGGAGACCGATGACTGGAGTGAACTAAGCCCCAGCGGCCACCAAGGGTCCGAAATTATCCTCACCTCAAATCAACCCACCGAGTTCACTTTCTTACTATCTCCGAGCCCCTCCCGCTTCTATCGAGTGAGAGAGATGCTTCCTCCCACCGAATAGCCCACACCACCTATGAAAAAATTACTCCTCTCACTCATTCTATCCGTTCATACGCTACCGGGAACAGCCGCCATTATTATCGAACACAGCCCAGTCACCGTGAGCCGTGCTGATCGACACCCCGATTCTTTTGCCTTCGACGTTAATAACGATGGACAGACTGACTGGACGCTCATCACCAATGTATCTCAAACTGGTTCAAGTATTGGCTTACTCCCTGCCCTGACGACCGGTTTCGTCTACCAAACTCCGCCTCCTACAACTCAACCTTGGGTCTACCCTCTCCTCAACGGAACTGAGATCGGCAGCACTTTCGTCACCACCACTTACGAGTGGTTTCTTGGATATCAAGCGCCTCTTTCCTCAAGCACTGGCCAAGGTGAATTCGGTCCCTTTGCAGGTGAAGAAGGCTATATTGGATTTCAATTTGAAGCCGATGACGGGATCCATTTCGGCTACGCATACTTCATCAGTAACAATGGAGGCAGTATTACGGTGAGCGAATACGCATGGGAAACTGAACCTGGCAAAGCAATCCGTGCCGGGAATATCCCTGAACCATCCTCAGCACTCCTGATGATTCTCTCCTTTGGCTTAAGCCTCACACGGAGAAAACGCGGCAAGTAAACTCAAACCTCCTTTGCGGGAGCTCGAACCAATGAAGAACAAATTACTCCTCTCACTCATTCTATCGGTTCACACGCTTCCCAGCACCGCCGCCGTCATTATCGAACACAGCTCGGTAAGAGTAAGCCCTGCTGATCACCTCCCCGATTTTTTTGACTTCGATATTAATGGCGATGGACAAACTGACTGGTCACTCATCACCTATGAAGGTCCAAACTCCGAAAGTATTAGTCTGCTCCCTGCCCTGACGAGTGGTTTCGTCTACCAAACTCCGCCGTCTACGTTTCAACCTTGGGTCTACCCTCTTCTCAGGGGAACCGAGATCGGTAGCACTTTTGTTACAACCACTTACGAGTGGTTTCTTGGATTTGAAGCGCCTCTTTCCTCAAGCGGTGGCCAAGGCCAATTCGGTCCCTTTTCAGGAAAAGACGGTTATATCGGATTTCAATTTGAAGCCGATGACGGGATCCATTTCGGCTACGCCTACTTCATCAATACCCGTGGCTTAGGTCTTACGGTGAGCGAATACGCATGGGAAACGGAACCTGGCAAAGCAATCCGTGCCGGGAATGTCCCCGAACCATCGTCTGCCCTGTTCATCCTCATCTCACTCCTTGGAACCTCCTTGAGACGTAGCAGATAAGCCTTTTGTACGCCTGTTCCGGAATCTATCTTTCCCCCGTGAATTGGAAAAAAATCCTCATCGGAGAATGGTCTTGGAAGCGCCCTTTCTACACCATCGCTTGGGTCTACTTCCTCCTCGCCCTCTTCGCGATCTTCTTTGCCGATAAGCTCATCTTTCAACCACCGGGCACCCCTTATGCCAAAGACCGTTCACATTTCGTCACCCTTGGAGAAGGAGATAACGCGATCGCGATCTACACCCGCCCGCCAGCCCCGGGCATGCCCACCCTCCTCTGGTCTCACGGCAACGCCCAGAATCTCGAATCCCTCCGCCCTGCCCTCGACTCACTCAATCTCCAAGGCTTCGGCGTCATCGCCTGCGACTACCCCGGCTATGGCGAGAGCGGCGGTAAGCCATCCGAAAAGGGATGCTATCGAGCGATCGAAGCCACCTATCACTACCTCAACAAAACTCTCTCCACCAAACCCTCCGACATCATCCTAATCGGCCAGTCCGTCGGCTCCGGCCCCACCTGCTGGCTAGCTTCCCGCCAAGCCCATCACTGCTAGGAATTTGCTTTGGCGGGAGGGCTCTGAAGCCGCCCTTGGACCGGAGCGGAGGGGGGTGAAAGGGGGTTGCGGGGGGTTGCGGGGGGAAGAGGGGCGGAGTCGGTGGTTTGGTTTGACCGTTGTGGAGCTTTCGGCAGGAAAAGT
>JBLIDI010000122.1:0-11173 GCA_047634075.1 Akkermansiaceae bacterium | reverse complement strand
CACGGGGAGGGCGGTTGTGGATATGACCCTCTCTTTGCTCCGGAGGGGTATGAGGCCTCATTCGCGGAGCTCGGGGGAGAGGTCAAGAACGGGATGAGCCACCGTGCGAGAGCACTGGATGGCGTGGTGAATTGGCTTTCCGAGGTTTCTTGAAACCGGTTGACATCGGTCCGGAAGTTGCAAGCTTTGCAGGCATGAAGAGTTGTCTCACGTTCATTGGTTTCATCGGGTTATTGCTCGTAGGCTGTGGCGTGGACCCGCGCTGGGGACCTTCCGGCCCCAAGAACCCGAGTGCGCCTGGTTCTCCCGGAGTTGATTCCCGCTGGGGACCTCTCCGGAACGGTCTCCGTGAACCGCTTGGGTGGCAGTATCACTCGTTGGGGAATGCCGAGAAGTAAATCGGCTCGAGCAGCTGGACGCGCCTACTTGATGAGTAAGGAATATTGACCGGACTGGCTGACGAGACTAACGCTGGTGTCAGTTTGCCTTAGGATTTCAATCGCAGGAGCGTCGTGAATCGATTTGCCGTCTTCGGTGAGAGACTGTCCTTTTTTTACCGGGAGGTCAATGCGCGCGAGGGCGCTCGGTGGAATGGTGATGTCGACCTTGAGTCCTCCTTCCGGAAGTTGCTGCCAGTGGACTGCGATTGTGCCCCCTTGTGATTCGTAGTGCGCTTTGACCCATTTTAGGGAGTCGTCGAATGGAATACGGGGAGCAATGATGAGTTGCGTAAAACCGGCAATCGAAGCGTCGATTCCTGCCACAAAGGACATCAACCATTCCGAGATGCCCGTTTCGATAAACTGTTTGCGATCTCCTTCCTTGAGGTTGGTTAAAAGCTTGATGGCCGTGTTGTGGTTGTTGGTGAGACTCAGGACACCGGGGAGAAAATGTGCTCCGATGGGCCCTACTTTAAGACCTTCGGAAGTGAGGGATTTCATGAGGTCGCTGGTCACTGTTATTTGCTGCTCCGGAGTCAGAACGGCACTGCGGAGTGCCAGGACCTGGGCGGTTTGTGAATTGACCTTCAGTGAGCCGTCTCCATCGAGGTATTGGGCTTGAAAGCTCTTTTGGATTCTTGATGCGAAATCCTGAAAGCGAATGGCGTTGAGAGGTTGCTCGGCGGGAATCGCGAGTTCGCGAACGAGGCGGGTCGTGAATCCCAGATAACAGAGGTCGAGAAATTCGGCTGTTGCGCCCTCGGTGTCGCCAATCTCACCCCACTTCTTGCCCTTGAATTTTGGATCCAGTTTTTCACGGGCCATCATGTATTTCTCGTAGATCGCCCACCGGGCTTTAGGATAGCCAGAGTCTCCACTCATCCACCAAACCGGATGGTGCACGATGATTGCGGCATCAGAGGAGATCGGGCCCACTTTTTTGGTGGCAGGGTGAATCGGGAAAAAGCCATGGTCATTCATGGAGCGATCCATGAGGCTAAGCCACTCAGAGAGATGGGGGGCGGAATCGAAGTGGTAGAGAAGTGCGCGGGCCGAGCGGTGAACTTCCGCTCCTGAACCGAGGGCGGAAGGATTCTTGGCGGAGAAGGAGGTGATCCTTCTTTCGAGCTCGGTGATGCTCTCGGTGTAGAGCTGGTTCAGTTCTGGCGAGCTACTTTCGAAGTGGGAGATCCGGGCCGGGATGGGCGTAGATTTTTGCCCCCCGACGACAAAGTTGGCTGGCTTGCTCCATTCACCTATGGTGTCTGATTCGTCCCAGACCCGCACTTTCCAAAATACTTGCTGGTTCGTGTCGAGCTTTTTTCCCTTCCAGGAAATGAGGTGCTTCGCTGCCGATTTCAACACCTTCGAGCTCCAGAGGTCGGCCGTTTCCTCAGTCAACTTTTCCAGGGAGGTCGCCGCGAGAATGTGATAACCTCTTTGATGCTTTCCCTTTTCATTGGAAATAAGCTTCCAGCTGAGCTTCGGCGCATCCGTCACCCCGGTAGGGTTTGCCTGCAAGTTGACCCGCAGGTGGACGACTTCAAGTGGCGCACCTTTTGCGAAAAGAACTGAAAAGAGAAGAACCGTTAGGAAAACTTGTTTCATCGGAAGTAAGAAAACCTGCGAGACATCGATGCGCAAGCAGACAAGTTCGTATCGGGATGCTAAATTTAAGGACAGATCCCCAAAATCTCACCGTTCGTTAGTCCAGTTTTAGCCACATTTCTTCAAATTTCCCTGCGAAGCTCTTTACCAAACCGGGATTGTTGGTCACGAGGATATTTTCGTCGTTCTCGGTCGCTGCCGAACGGGTCCAGTTGTAGCTTCCCGACAAAAGGAGATTGGTGTCAGCGATGGCAAATTTGTGGTGCATGTGCGCAGTGGTGCGGTCGAGTCGGCAGTCAATGCCCTCACGCATCAGGTGTCCGAGATCGGAGCCAAGGTCCATTGATTTGTCGTCGTCGGAAATGATACGAATGGTGACCCCTCGGGCCTTCGCTTCCTCGATCTTTCCGACGATACGATTATCAGTGATGGTGAAGACACAGATATCTAAGCTGTCGCGAGCTTCTCCGATGAGCCTGCGGATGCGATGGAGGCAGTCCTCTCCCGGGCTGAAATAGGCACTTGCTTTGACCTCGTTCTCGCGGGCGTAGAGGAGCTTGATCACTCCCTGGAGCCAATCAAGTGCGGTGATTTGTCCGAATTCGTTGATGGCGCCCTGAGCGAGCTTGAAGGCCAGTTGCCGTGCTTTGGCTTGCTCGGTTACGTTGCCATTGATCCCGGCGAGGTGGCTCTTGAACTCCTTCTTTTCGTACCGGCTGAGGGCGAAGTCTTCGAGTGATTCGGAGAGAAATTTTTCCAGATCAGACATGATTTAGGTTGGAGTAATTTACTTGCTGGAAGTGCTGGGGGCGTTCTTTTTGACCGGATGTTCGTCGAGGAATTGCAGGACGCCTTCTTTGATCTTGGACCAGGTCTTGGTGTGGAAGAGGGCCACAGGCTGCTCGGCGATGCCATAGGCTCCCTTCTTAAGATCGTAGCGTTTCCCGGCGTGCGCCGCTGCGAGGGCTTTGTAGGCGCGGTTTGAGCTGGCGTTGTCGAAGTCTTTAGAGTCCTGCGTTTCGCCAAGTGTAATGAGACCAAGCTCGGTGAAGAGAGTATTGAATGCGGTTTTTACAAGTTTGCTGCGGGGCTCGGCGAGGAAGGGGAAGCGGAAGTAGCGCATGCGCTGGGTGCCGGGGCGCTCAGCGGCGTAGGCCTCGTCGAGACATCCCTCGATAAAGCGGATCCCCAGTAGGCAGAGGTTCATTCGAGCGGTCCCTTTTTTGAACCCCGTCATGTTCTGGTGAAAGGCGGTGTGGTTGAAGACTTCGCAAATGTAAGTCTCGTCCTTTTTGAGTTTGAGGAGCGCGCGAATGCCTTTTACAAAAGCAGGCCGCTGTGTGCTGAGCAGTTTCGCGACGTTTTCCTTTTGCTTCTCGGGGTCGGAGGTGCGTCGGATGATGGCATTCAGCGATTTTTCTGAGACTGCCGGGACGTTGGCAAAAAAGATCGCCCGGACGCCACGGGGCTGCAGGTCTTTGGCAATCTCCATCGCGCTGGCATGGCCGCGGTCGGTGGGAAGGATCTGGTCGTCAAAGGTCAGGATGGCACCGTGCGCTTGTTGGGGCTCGCCGATCATGACAGTGCGCTGAATGAGCCGTCGGTATGAGCCGGAGGTCTCATCCGCGACCCGACCGAGATCATAACCCTTTTGGAAGAGCTTTTCAGGATCGGTAGCAGGTGAAAGTTCGGGCTTTATCGGAAGCTCGGGAACATCCTTTTTTTCCTTTGCCGGTTCATCCTGAGCAGGAAAAATCGGGGGAGCCTCCTGGGCGTGCAGTAATGCCGTTGCGAGGAGGGCGGGCAGAAATTTCATCACTTGGCGTCTTCGTCTCCTTCCGTTTGCTTTTCGATTTCACCAGTTTCGACCAAGCTGGTAAATTGGACGATCCAGGTGGGGGCTGATTTGTGGGTGAGATTTTTTTTGAGATGCTCGAGCATCCTTAAGGCCGAACCGCGTTGGTCACCATTTCGAAAGAGATCGATCTCCATGGCCCAAGTCAGATTATGACGTCCTTCGGCGAGCCATTTTTCAAAACCAGGTTTCCGGTCACGATCAGCGCTGGCTTCATTCGTCCATTTTTCGAGGAGAGTGCCCTCATGCTCGATACGCTTGAGCCACGCTGAGCGAAGTGATGTCAGGGTGTCAGGAGTGCGGAGGGGAGGAAGGATGACGTTTTCGTAGAGAGCCGCGATATCGAGAGGTGAGGAGGGCCAACCGGCAACCTCGACAGTGTTCACGGAGTAGGCGTCTGCAAAGATACTGTTGAGGACATTTTCTTTGAGAACAGTGGCTTGCTCTTTGAGATCCTCGGCATCCCGGAGGATGGCCTCGAGGACCGAGACGCCTCGGTTGGACAGGCTGGTCACGTCTTCAACCTGGGCTGCTTCCAGAGTGAGCACGAGCCAGTTCAACTGGTGGCGGAGTGCGAGTCTGAACCCGGCGCTGTCGGTGCGGTCCTTATGGCGTTTTTTCCAATCACGAAACTCACTGGCTTTTTTGACCTGATCCTCAAAACGAACCTTTTCGATACAATTGAGATAGAGGTCATGCGCGGCGGCATCGCTCTCGCGGGCTTTCTTGAAAGCGTTGAGGGCCACGCCAAAGCGCCCTTTGACGGTGCTGTTTGAGGATGCTTGAATCTCCTGGAGCTTTTCGAGCAGAAGTTCACGGTCGATGTCACTCAGCGGTTTTTCTTCCGCGAGGATAGGGGAGGCAAGTAAAAGGGCGAGAGTAGCGAAACGTTTCATAGGGAGGGATCGATCAGGTTAGGGGCGTCGCACCGGAAGGGACAACTGGAATGTAATAGACGTTCTTCTTTCCTTTGTCGAAGTCATAGTTGGCCAGAGCCACGCAGGGCGATCAAGTTGGGGTGAGAGACGACATTGTTTGATCATTCGACCCGGACCCTTCGCTTTCAGCGGTTGTTTTCGTGGTTTCCCGCCTTTCAGGCGGGTGTCAGCTGGCTGCGTTTTAAGGTGAGTTCGTAGAGGGTTTCCCCAGTGGCCTCGACAAGTCGGAAGGTCACTGTCGCATCATCTGGAGAGAGATCGAAGGTGAACTCGCCGAAAGCAAAGGTGTTACTGAAGCCGTAGAGCTGGGTTTCCCATTTCGTGTTTTTTGCAGGGGGGCCGCTCCGACCGCCGAGGCTTGCCGGTTCGAATTCGTAAAACTCAAATCCTGAGGGCCGCGGGATTTTGAAACCCCGCGCGCCATGTCGGTCGCCTGAGAGAAGTAAGACTCCAGGAATGCCGTGCTTTTCAATGAGGCTGAAGATTTGCTCGCGGCCTTCGGGGTCAAATTTCCCCCAGGAATCTTTGCCGCCCGAGACATAGTCAGACCACATCGTGCCGCAGGTCATGATGATGAAAGGGCCTTTGCAAGCGAGGAGGGTTTTCTCAAGCCAAGCCATCTGCTCTGGTCCGAGGAAGCAGTGCTTGCCGTCTTTCGTGCGGAAGTAGCGATTGTCTGTCATGATGACATCACAGGGGCCAATCCGAGTGTGTTGGAAAATGCCACCCCCCTCGTCGCCGAGACCGTAGGAGGAATTATTCCACGCTTGGGTGTAAACCTTGCGGACGCCGCGGCGATCCTTGTCGGTATACTTGCGCGGGATTCCCCAGAGGTCATTGTCGAAGTAATCGTGATCATCCCACGAGGTGTAAACCGGGGTGGCGCATACGATGTTTTGCCAGGCCGGGTGAAAGTCCCGCATCGCGTAGTCGGCGCGGTGCATCCCGAAATCATTCCGGCGGTCCTGCACGGCGACGTCACCATACATGAGCATCGCAAGCGGTTTGTGCTTGAGGATCATGTCGGCCTGTTCGCCATGGCCGATTCCCCAGCGGTGCTGGCAGGTGCCGAAGGTAATGCGGGTCTTTTGCGCGCGGTCCGAAGAAGGAGTTGTGATGGCGGCGTGTTTTGGGATCTTGATCGGATCACCATCGACCAAAACCTGATAAGGCGTGATGGCACCCGGCTCCAGTCCGGTGACCTCAACGATCGCGGTGAGATCGGACGCCAGCGTGCTCTCGACGGGCCCGAAGGTTTTTTCCTCGTCGCCAATCTTGAGCCTCACTTCCACGTGGGCGGGTTTGGTGGTGCGGAGCCAAACTTTCACGCCATCGTTTGCGAGGCAACCGAGCATGGGGCCTCCGAAATGAGCCACTCCTTGCTCTTCACAGAGGGCTTGAATTTTCTTGTCGCCTGCCACCGTGGCAAAGCTCGCGCTCGGGCCTGTCGCCAAGGCGTTGTAAATTGAGCGAAACAGTTGGGTGTCTGCTTCTGATAGCTTATCCCAGAGGTTCAAAATTTCGAGCGAGTCATCGAGAGAACCTGCGGTCGGTCCTCGATAGCCAAGGCTCGTTTCGGTGCTCAGGCCACAGGTCATGGCGATGCCGGTGAGGGAGGATTTCTTGAGGTAGTTGCGTCGATTCATGATGGTTGGGTCTACTTTGTCGCTCCGGCGTGGTCAGAGAGACCGCGAGGGCGAACATTTTATCGCCTTGGTCGGCCGCCTTCCTGATTTTATCAATGGCTTCGCCCATCGTGTCGCCTTCGTTGAGTTCCAACGATTTGATGATGGGCCCAGCGACCTTTTCCTCGGCCGGGAGAAGCCCAATCAGGAGGGTCAGAACGATGATGATTTTCATCGTCGTGAGTTTACCGCGATTCGGAGAAGGTGGCGAGCTTCCCTGCCGGTCTTGGGGTCGAAGGTAGAAAAAGAGAGAGCCACTTCATCGCAGTGACTCTCTCTCAGAATTATGAAGCCTCGATGAGGAATTACCCGCCGGTCTTGGGGCCGCGGGGCTTTTTGAGCTTGGCCTGCTTTTTGCCGGGGCCACCGCCTTTTTGTTGGCCTGCGCGTTGTTTCTGAGCGGCTTCGGCGCGCTCGGACATTTTTTGCATCCAGGTCTTTTTTCCTGCTTTTTTGGAGGTCTTGAGCTCGGGCTCGGGGAGCTTTTGCATGAGCCAGGTCTGGCCGATGGAGAAGATGTTCTGGGTCGTCCAGTAGAGGGCGAGGGCCGAGGCGAAGTTGTAGCAGAAGAAGAAGAAAACGAGCGGCATCAGCATGAAGATGCGCTGCTGCATTTTATCTCCCGTCTTGGGCGTGATCTGCATTTGGATGACCATGGTGACGGCCATTAGGATGGGGAGGATGTTGAGGGGAAGTTGGTCCCCGATAAAGGGCAGGTCGAAGGGGAGATCAAATACCTTGATGGTATCGGGTTGGGAAAGGTCGTCCACCCAGCCGAGGAAGGGCTGGTTGCGCAGCTCGACCGCATATTGAAGCATGTTGTAGAAGCCAAAGAAGACGGGGATCTGAACGAGCATGGGGAGGCAGCCGCCCATCGGGTTGACTCCGAATTCGCGATAAAGCGTCATCATCTCCTTGTTCACCTTATTCGGATCATCGGGATACTTCTCCTTGAGCGCGGCGATTTTGGGTTGCAGCTTGGACATTCGCTTCATGGTGCGGGTCGATTTGGCGTGCAGGGGCCACATACAGGTCCGGATGAGGAGGGTGAGAACGACGATGGCCCAACCCCAGGACCAAGAGTTTGCTTCGCCGCCGAAAAGGTTGGAGAGAATATTGAGGACCCAGTTAAGGCCACGGCTGATCCAGCCAAAAAATCCGTAGTCCATGACGTCACCCTTCTCGCCATCGAGGCTGCGGATGAGGGCATTGTTCTTGGGGCCCATGAAGATATCGAAGAGGTATTCGCGGGACTGCCCGGCGGGGATCGCGCCCTTGGGAAGTGAAAGGTAGGTGTTGAAGACGGGGGCCGATTGATTGCCGCGCTTTGCGGGGAGGTCGACCTTGTCGGGGATGGCGCGGAAGGTCGCTAGGTAGGGCTTGTCAGGGCTGACGATGGTGGCGAAGAATTGATTCTCGACACCGGCGAAGAGGAGGTTCTCCCCAAAGGTCTCGCGAAACTCGGTGGCGTCGGTGCCGAACATGCTACTGAAGTAGCCGGTCGTTTCGGAGTTGTATTTGCCGTTTTCGCTCCAGAAGAAGTTGAGGTAATTCGAGCGTTCGTCAGCGTGGGCGGGAGCAGCCGAGCCATTGAAGATGGCGAGGTCACCGGTGGAGATTTCGCTCGGGGTGTCGTTCGTAAGCGTGAGTTTGAATTGGAGTCGATAGGGGCTACCGGGATTCGCTTTGCCATCAATTTCAGCCGGAACGAGCGACCAGGTTTTCCGTGCGATGAGATTATTGGAGATCGGGGCCTCGTAGGTGATGGAGGTGTCGTTTTTGTCGACGACCTCGTAATAGCCCTTTTCGAGTGTTTCGCCGGAAATACTTGTGAGAGCGCCGATACGGTTGACCCCGAGGTCGTTTATGGTGATGAGGTCGTCACCAAAGACTGATTTTTCTTCGCGGAGTTTGTTTTGAACGATGCCTCCCTCGAGAGATGAGAGGGTGAAGATGCTGGCGGCGGTGGCGAGGTTGTGGCTTTCCTCCTTGCCGAGACTCTCCGGGATGGGTTCGGGTTCGACGGTAAGTCCGGCCGGTTGTTTTTCCGGGGTGACTTGCGGCTGTTCGCTTTTCTCTTTTTCAGCATCCGCGAGTTCCTTTTGACGGGTCTCTTCGGCATCCTTACTGCTAAAATGAGGGTTGAGTGCCAGTAAAATGGCGCAGATGGTGACGACGATCCAAGCTTTACGATCCATGATCAGTGATGGGTGGTGGGAGAATTTTGAGAGGAGTGCCTTGAGCCTCCGGTGGGTGGAACGGGGTCATAACCGCAGCCACCCCAAGGATGACAGCGTAAAATCCGGCGAATGCCAAGGAAGCTGCCTTTCAGGGAGCCGTGGGCTTCGACAGCTTCAAGGAAATAGTGGGAGCAGGAGGGCTCGTAACGGCATCCGGAATTTGGTCCACCCACAGCGTGGAGGATGGGTCGGATGAGAAGTTGGTAGGCTCGAACGACCAGTCGGATGAGGAATTTCATGACGGGTCGGAGGGGGAATCTTGCCAGATCTTGAGGCGCTTCACCGTCTTGATCCAATCGGCTTCCAGTTCCTGGAAGGTGGCTTGGGAAGCTCGCCAGCGCGCGATGGTGACGATCATGTGGCGTTGTGGGAGGTGGTCACCATGCTTACGGATGATTTCGCGGAAGCGCCGACGCAGGAGATTACGAGTGACCGCCTTCCCGGCTTTCTTAGAGGTGATGAGGCCAAAGCGGCGATCGCTGAGAGCTGAGTCCCCAAGAGAACCGATCACGAGGAAGCGACCGGCGGCCGATTCCCCTTTTTGACGGACAAACTGAAACTCGCCCCACAAGCGCATGCGCCGCTGACGAGTCAGGTCCATGACCGTATGATCGAAGGTAAGTAAAAAGGGTCGCAGGAAAGCGACACCGATTTACTTGGTGTTGTTCTGCACCGTGTGGCGCTTGAAGTGGATCTCGGCACCTTTTGGGAGGAGGCGCTTGCGGCCTTTACGGCGACGATTTTTGAGGATGCCGCGTCCAGCTTTGTTCGCCATGCGGGCACGGAATCCGTGTTGCTTCTTGCGAGTACGCTTAGAAGGCTGGTAAGTCATTTTCATGGCCGTAAAAAAAGATAGGGTTTTGAGAGAAATCCCGACTGCAGGGAGCGGGGGGCGGAGACTAGCCGGAGGAAGTAGCTTGTCAACCCATCGTGAAAGTTTTTCTAAAACTTCTCAGGGAGATTCAATGAGGGTGGGGAAAGCGCGGCAGATTGAGGATTCGGCGAGTTTTGCCTCGGGGGCTGCCTCCGCAAAGAATTCGTGGGTGCCATCGCGTTGGCAGAGCCCGACCTCGTGGACGACGGTATCGAAATAGAGAGCTTTTTTCTCTGATATTACGCGAGGGGATTTGTTGAAGAAGACCTTATCACTTCCACCTTCTAAATGCTGTGCTAGGGTCGCAGTATGTCTGCGGAAGATAGTCTTGCGGTTTCGATGCTGGTAATCCTCGTCATAGCGGGAGGAACGCTCATGACGATCTTTTACTCGCTCCTAAGAAACGCGGGGAAGAAGGATGAGTTGGAAGAACTCTTGAAAGAAGAGCCCGAAACTCCGGATGAGCCCGAATCCGAACCTGCGGGTGGCGAGGTGGAATCGACTCAGCCTTGGGAGAAGGATGCTGACTGGTGGCAGAAGTAGTTCAGTCCTCTCCGAGGAGGTACTTTGCGGCCTGCTCGACGTCTTTATCACCGCGACCGGAGAGATTGACGATGATGAGGTCGTTCTCGTCCATGGCGCCAGCGACTTTGGAGACGTAGGCAATAGCGTGAGCGCTCTCGAGAGCGGGAATGATGCCCTCGGTGTGCGAGAGTTCGCGGAAGGCGGCGAGGGCTTCGTCGTCGGTCGCGTAGGTGTATTCGGCGCGCCCGATGTCTTGCAGATAAGCGTGCTCGGGGCCGACGGCGGCGTAATCGAGTCCCGCACTGACGGAGTGAGTGAGTTCAATTTGTCCGTCGTCGTTGGCGAGGAGCCAGGTTTTAGACCCTTGGAGGACGCCGAGCTTTCCGCCTTGGAAGCGTGCGGCGTGGCGTTCGGGGATGATGCCATCACCTCCGGCTTCGACGCCGACCATGCGGGTGTCCTCGTCATGAACGAAGGGGTGGAAAAGTCCCATGGCATTTGAACCCCCGCCGACGCAGGCGACGAGAAGATCGGGAAGGCGACCTTCCTTTTTGAGAATCTGCTCCCGCGCTTCGACGCCGATGATGCGGTGAAAATCGCGGACCATCATCGGAAAGGGATGGGGGCCTAGGGCGGAGCCCAGAATGTAGTGGGTGTCTTCGACGGTGGAGACCCAGTCGCGCATCGATTCGTTGACGGCTTCTTTGAGGGTGGCTTGTCCTGCGGTGACGGGGACGACCTTAGCACCCATGAGGCGCATCCGCGTGACGTTGAGAGCTTGGCGCTGCATATCGACTACGCCCATGTATACCGTGCAGTCCATGCCGAAACGGGCGCAGACAGTGGCGGTGGCGACGCCGTGCTGACCGGCGCCGGTTTCCGCAATGATGCGCCTTTTACCGAGGCGTTTGGCGAGGAGAATTTGGCCGATGGCGTTGTTGATTTTATGAGCGCCGGTGTGGAGGAGGTCTTCGCGCTTGAGATAGATTTTGGCACCGCCAAGTTTTT
>JBLIDI010000121.1:0-11203 GCA_047634075.1 Akkermansiaceae bacterium | reverse complement strand
GTAGCGACCGGCGATGTCGAGTTTGGAGTTCTGACCCGACATCACGATGGTGGGGGCCTCGGTGTCGGGGCCGTGGTGACCGGCGCCGGTTTCGGGCATGTAGATGATGGTGGTGTTGTCAAACATGCTGCCGTTTCCTTCGTGGAGGGAAAATATGCCAGGCATACTTTGGGTGTATGTGATTTAACTCCCTGTAATTCAGCGCTTCGAATAATATCAGCGTCAGGTGCCTCGGGCAGAATTTCATCTGGAACGAGGAGACCCCTGCGGAAGCACCCCTTAGGACTTTCGGAATTCGTAGGCCGTTTGGGCCTTTTCTCCCTGTTTCTGGAGGAGGCCGGATTCGACAGCGTGCTTTAGGTCGCGGCTGGCGGTGGCGGTGGAGATTGTTTTGAAGAGGGCGAGGTAGTCTTTGCGGGAGAATTTGCGGGTGGGGAATTCCTGCGCGGCGCGGTCGAGTCGTTCTTGGGCGGTGAGGGGTTTTGGGCTGAAGTTTTGGAGGAAGTCTTCGAGGGCGTGGTGGATCATTTCCAAGGAGAATTCGACGAAATGGGTGGAGTCCCCGGCGCGGTCAGCGTTTTCGAGGGCTTGGTAGTAGTCTTGCTGATGATCCTTGATGAGGGATTCGAGGGGGATGAACTCGAAAGCGGGATGGTAGTGGTAGAGAAGAACGCTCTGCCAAAAGCGACCGATGCGGCCATTGCCATCTTGGAAGGGGTGGATGAATTCGAGCTCGTAGTGGAAGACGCTGGAGCGAATGAGGAGGTGGAGGTCGTCTTTTGCGAGGAAGGCGAAGAGATCGTCCATGAGGTAGGGAACACGGTCGGCCTGAGGAGCGATGTGGGAGACGGTGGAGCCCTTGAGGATGCCGACGTTTTTACGGCGCCATTTCCCGGCATTTGGGATGAGGTCCTGCATCATTTGCTGGTGGGCTTGGAGGAGGGACTTGGCTTGGAGCGGATCGAAGTCGGCCAAGCGATCGTATGTCTGGATGGCATTGAGGACTTCCCGGATTTCTTCTTGTGGTCCGAGGACGCGCTTGCCCTCGAGGAGGGCCGTGACTTGGTCGAGGTCGAGGGTGTTTCCCTCGATGGCAAGGCTCCCGTGAACGGTGCGGACGCGGTTGGTCTTGCGGAGATGAGGCTGGGGCTTGGGTTGATCGAGGCCTTCGATCCGCCCGATCAATCGCTCGATCTGGCTGACCCAGCGGAGGATGAGAGGGGTGATGGTGAAAGGAGGAGTCACGGCGTGATAGTATCACGCGATACTATCGTGAGTCAAGCTGGTGATCTTATACCACTCCGAGTTCCAAACGAGCAGAATGTGATATTGGGGTGCTTTTTGAGCGAGGAAAAAACAAGCAAGCCATCTTTTAAAGAGTGATAATTTAACTTGCTGTAAATGAGGTGGTCGAGTGATTTCTGTGCCAGAGGGGCTCGGGTAGAATTTCAGTCTCTGACGCGGAGACACACACGGTAACTCGTCTTAGGTCGCCTCAATCTTTATTTGGACGTCGATGGTCCGGATCGCGTTGTTCTCGGTTTCTAGGAGAACGTTGTTGGGGCGGGCGTCGCAGATTTTGACGAGCTTGTGATCGATCTCCCCTTTGTAGAAGTGATCACCCTGTGGGGCGAGGCCGAGGCTGGTGAAGAAGTTTGCGATTTCATCTTCGGTGGCAGGACGGCCTGGGATGAAACGTTGAGAGGTGAGGATTCGAGAGCCGGTGGGGAGCTTGAGGATGCCCTCAAATTTTACGGAGTCGGCGAAAAGGGTATTTTGATTCTCTAGGTTGGAGAGGTAGAGAAAGGGAGCTCCTTGGGCACCAAAGCCGTGTTCGGTGTTGGTGATTTTCAGGACTCTCCGTGAATCAGGATGAAAGTAGACATCGTGTTCGTTTCCGGCTCCGAGGAAGGAGAGGTCAGCTAAGGTGCGGCTCAGTTGGTCTCAATTTAGCTCCCAACCGCTTTCTTGATGGAAAGCTTGAAAACACTTGGTTTCTTCACCTTGGCTGAGAGCGAAACTTGTCTGATCGCCTGCTCTCTCGAAACAGTCTTTGAGGGAGTCCAAGCTTTCTGGCTCTCGACGTAGTCCCGGAAGGCTTTGTCGTTGGAAACAATCTCGGAGCAGAGGTCATTCGTTTTCATAATCAACGAGGAAACAATATGCCAGGCATACAAAAGAGAAAGACCCGCTCTGATTATTTATATTCAATGGATTAGGGATGGTGTGAGCTGTTTTGACTTGGGGCAGATTTGGGAGTGCTCGAGTGAACGGGAGTTTAGATCGCCCCTTCAGGGCTCATGTCATCCGGGGGCCGGAACTCCAGGGCGGCGCTCCGCTCTGCCCGTGGGCTACGTTGGTTTGCCCCGTTCCTCCTTCATCAAGATTACGGCGGACAAGTGGGGCGGGAGAAAGCGGGAACGTTACTTTTCGACCTTTTCGAGGTGCGCTTTTAATTTTGCGGCCTTCAGTTTCATCTTCACGATTTTTTGGTCGGTGAGATTCCTTGAGGGGTCTTCGTGGAAGGAGTGGGGCCGCCGATGTCACGGCGGGCGAAGCGCTATAGGGCTTAGTCGATGAGGGACCTTGCTTAGACCATGAGCTGATCAATCGCGCCTTCTTGTGGGAGGCGGTTGCGCTGCATGGTGAGATCGAGGTCTCCGTAGTGCTTGACCGGATTGCCGTAGGCGTTGAGCAAGGTGGTGTACCAGTTACCCAGGGTCTTGTGGCCCTCGGTGCCATGGAAGGGCAGGCGGATGTAGCGCCCGGCGATATCGAGTTTGGAATTCTTTCCACTCATGATGACCATGGGCGCTTCTGTGTCGGGGCCGTGGTGGCCGGATCCGGTCTCGGGCATGTAAATGATCGTGGTGTTGTCGAACATTGTGCCTTTCCCTTCGGGGGTCGCCTTGAGCCTGGTGACCAGGGTATTCACCTGTTTCATGTGATGCGTTTTAATCACGTTACGCATCAAGGCCGAACGTCCACCCTGACCGTGTCCCACGGCGTGGATGTTGGTCTTCTCATCATTCTCGGGTAAGGAGGTAATATCCGAGCCCAGATCATCGATGGTATAAGTCACCACGTTGGTCAAACCGGAAGCGAGGGCGGCGACAATGATCTCGGTAAAGGCCGCCTGCTTCTCTGGCACGCTTGCATCCGAGCCACCATTGGCGTGGATCGGATCGACTTTTGGCAAGTGCTTCGTGATGACATCACCCAGAGCGGCAACTTTGGTATTGCGATCACGGACCGACTGGAGCGAATCGACCTGATCGCTGATCTTCAGCCGTTCGTCACCATCGAGCCCACTGAGTCTTTGGGATTCCTGGCCGAGGAGGTAGCTCAACAGCGCGTTGTCGGAAGCCACTTCGTCGGTGTTGGTGACCGACTTAAACAATTCGTTGTAGGCCGTCATGGGATCGGCGTAACAGTAGTTGCGCTGCTTGGGAGCAGGCGCGGAATACCCTGACACGATCCCGGTCCGGTGATCCCGTCCGTGAGGCACCGCCAGCGACATCTCGACGTGCCCGAAGGGCGAGGGAAACAAGCTGGCCAGTTCAAAGTCGATCGTGGCCCGCTTGATGTTACTGAGGATATCGCGCCCCGCCTTGTAGGCTCCCATGCAGCCGGAGTAGGAATAATGACCTCCTCCGCTGACCGCCATCGAGATCCCGTGGAGGATGGTCATGTTCTCCTTGTGCCCATCCAGTGCATTGAGCCATTCAGGGAGCTCGTGCTTGTCGAGGCCCACCTCAAAGGCTTGCTTCTCCTCGTGTTTCTTGAGCTCATCGGATGAAAACGAAGGCAGACCGAATTGATTGGTCAGGTTGCCGTTTGACTTGCGCACAAAGACAAAGCGATGCGGAGAGCTGGCCCTGCCGTCAGCCGGAGCAGCGAGTAATTGGCTGAACGACGGCGTCAGCGCCAGACCGGCGGAGCCAAGGGCAGTCGTCTTGAAAAATTCGCGTCTATTGAGAGTCATCTTTGTCTTTGGGTTTGCGGTAAATGAAGGAGTCGGAAGTCAGGAGGGAAACAATCACGGCGTCAAAGCTACCATTGCTGTCCAGATAGGCTTTTTCGGCGTCGATCAGTGTCCTGGAATCAGAGAGCCTCTCGTTGCGTCCCAGGAAGAAGCGGAAGGCGTGACGAATGATCGACTGGCGCACTTTTACGGATTTCGCGAGGCGGTCGATCAGGTCGAAGGCATCGTTGACCTTGCCATCCAGCTTGGGGTCGCCGGTGCCTTTCAGCACGCCGCGGGCATCGACCGGCAGAGTTTTAAACTCCGCCAACGAAGCGCCAAACTCGTTGAGTTCGTCGCGTTTCGCCGCCTTGATCAGGTTGTCGGGATGCTCGAGGTTTTCCTTCATGCGGAAGCGACCAAAGTCGTCGTAGTTCTCAAACGGGAAGCCCAAGGGATCCATCCTTTGGTGGCAGCGCCAACAGTAGGTCTCGCCGGTGCGCACCTCCATGCGCTGCCGGAGCGTCTTGTCCTTGTCCGGATGAATCACGGCATCAACCGTGATCGGGACATCGGGAATGGTCCCGGCGAGGAGCTTTTCCCGGATCCACTTGCCCCGGTGGATCGGGTCGGTTTCCAGATTCTGTGAATGAGCAATGAGCCAGGCGGGGTGGGTGAGAATGCCCTTGCGATTGGGGATCTTCGCGGGCTGGTGGCCGGGGTAGTCCCACGTCCGCCAGTCGAGGTTCCAGTAGGTCGTGACCTGTTCGCCACGCATCTGCTGTCCGGACCGCCCGAGCACCGGGCCGCCGTGCCAGAATCCCATCCCGTTTTTCATGTAAGGCAGGGCGCCGGATTGGCCTTCGCTAAAGTGCAGCTCAAGCCCGGCCATCATCCGCTGGAGCTTCTTGAGGATTTTGGGGTGATCGCCATCTTTTTCACGTTGAAACTCCCAGTGCTCTCTCAAAAATGCTTCGTGCGGAGCGACGTCTTCCGGCTTCCATTCCTGCCAGTCTTGGTCTTTGAATTTTTGGTAGATTGTTTTCAGCAATTCGGACGCGGCCGTCATCGACGCGTTGTCGCCGTTGTGAAAAATGTAGAACTTGTCGGTGGTCAATAACTCCTCAAAGACCCGCTCGTCCTTCTCGAGAATGTGTTCGACCATCATGTCCGTTTCTTCGATCAGTCTGCTGACAGCCTGTTCGTGGCGACCGGCCCCAAACCGGCTATCGTCTTTGAAAACCTTGAGCGCCTTGGAATAGCCAAAGAAGTCGCGGAAGAACCGCAGCTTCCGGATCGGCTGGTTCGTCACGCTGGGGTTGAGATTAGCCGCCTGCACCGCTTCGTCGACAATCGTCCAACGGTCGCGGAGTTTGAGCATGCGGCGCACCTCGCGCTCGTAATCCTCACGCGTATTGAGCCGACCTTCTCGTGCCGCCTTCGCCAGTTCCTCGTCCGGACTTGAATCGGTCAGCGCATAGGCGAGGGCATAACTCGCATCCCTGGGCGGCATCATCCGTCGTCCATGCTCATCGGCGGCACCCGCTCCAAACTCGTGGCGGTAGGCAAATTCGGTATTCAAGATCAAGGACTCGATCAACTTGGCAATCGCCTGTTGCCGCTCAAGTTTCGCCATGAACAGTTTGAGCAGTTCGCGATTCTCGGCACGCTCCGGTTCACTCGGCGAACGCTCAAAAACCCTGACATACAACTCATCGATCAATGCGTCGATCCGGGCATCATCCGCAGCGGCCGCCGACTCGCGTTCCTTCTCGAACGACCTGGTCCAGTCGGACACGCATTTTTCGATGATCGCCTGGTAGCTGTCGCCCTTCTTGCGATGCTTCTTGATCGTTGCCGCGATCACTTGCATCTCCCCATCATTTAAGGGCTTGTAGGCTGGAGCCGGGCTACCCTTCCTGGCTTCGCGGTAAATGAGATCCATGTCCCAGTGATCCCAGAAGACCTTCATCAAAGTGATCCGGTTCTGGATGCGATAAGCGGAGATGCCTTGCCTGCCCCAGTCGCGCTCGGCTTGCAGGATGATCTTTTCATAGTTTTCGCGCTGGTTGTCCAAGTAAGGGGTCCAGGGAGACCCCTGGTCATCCTTCATCACCTTGGCCGAATCCTCGGTGACTTCGTAGGGAGTTTCCTTGTAAGTCACGATGCTTCGAAAGACCGCGTCGACGTCTTGCTTGTCCATCCCGTTGAGGAACTCGGAGCGTTGAATGCGGTACGTTTTTTCCCCGGGGAACTTCCTTTTCCGCATGCCCGGGAAAGGAATCTCCATACGCTCAAGTTTGGGCAAAAGAGCCTCGTGCTTGTCGCCATAAATCTCCTGAAGGAGGCGATCCATGAATTTGTCGGCGGCCAGGAAGTCTTCGCGTGACTGCAAAATTTCCCGATGCTGCAGCTCGTCCTGCATCAGCGCATACATCGCCGGGTATTGTGCCTTCATCACCGACGGGGACGACATATAGCCCGCGATCCGCTTGGCGTTGCCCACAATCGTCAGCAAATGCCCGGTGGTGAGACGATTGTGCATGGAGTAGCGCACCCCAACCGACTCAGGCAGAAGAAAGGGATTCGTGATCGTCCTCCGGAACTTGTTGCCATGTTCCGTCTTCGGGCTCCAGTGGATCCCGCTGTCACCCCGGACGCGGTGGGTCGTGCCGTAGATTTTCCGGGTCGGCTTGTAGTCCAAAAGGCGATTCGTTTTCTCGCTGAAGATATACTCGCTGATGATCCAGCGTCGGTCGTGGGTGTAGGCGGGAAGCTTGGCGTGCCTGCCGGAGAAAAGCTCCTCATGCCTGACCACATTGCCATACTCGAAGCGGGCAAGTTTTTCAGCCAGCGCCTTGGCGGCATCGCCCGTTAGCTTGCTGTCCAGCCACTGCAACAGGAGCTTGCTTTCAGCCTCACTTGGCTGGTCGGCTTTTTCCGGTGGCATGTCCTCGAAGTGAACGGCCTCTTTGGCCAAGGCATAGAGCTTTTGCAAATTAACCGGATCGATTGCCTCCAGCTCATCGAGCCGGATATCCCCCTTCTGTTTGTCCGGTCCATGACAGGAGACACAATAGTTCTCCATCACCGTCAAAGCCTGATCGTGCAGTTGGGTTGGATTCAGCTTAATCGGAGATTCTTCAGCTTTCGCAACAATCTGCCCCGCCAGCACTGCCACGACGGTGGCCCCGGCCAGGTTGAGAGCCGAGCGCCGGTGCGGGAATATCAATGAAGCAGAATTCATGTTTTTCTGAATACTGCGCGAAAGAAGCCATTATTCCATTCATCTTGTCTGGAATCTTTCACTCATCCAAACCTTGCGGCCCGGGGGGGGCTGGACCGTCATCTGGTATCGCCCGCCGAGGCCTTGAATGGCATCGATTTTTTAAGTAAGCCTGACCCGGCTGTTTCATCTCGCCAGATGGGATGCCCGCTTTCAGCGAAAGTCATCTGGGGACGGGAAACCCAGGGCGGTGCTTCGCTCTGCCGCCGGGCTGCGTTGGTTTGGCCCTTTGGAACTGGAGATTTTAGAATCGGCAATGGTGAGGAAAAATATGCCGGGCATAGTGGAAGGGAGAATCCTCACAACGCCCGTAGTTGAAGGGTTTAGTGCGCTTGCATTCGCCTGGAACTCGGGCAGGTTTTGGAGGCTTCCGCTTCCCTCCCGCTCGACGAGGATTCAAACTCAGGGAAGCCTTCCTGAGTCACGCTCCGGATGGTGAAATCTCCGCGTAATATGCCTGGCTTCTCTTTTGATTACGATTGGTGCTGCCTCATGATCGGGGCACTTCATTCGGCTTCCGGCTTTACCACTCTCCAAGGTTGCATGTATTTGATGACCGGATCGTCGCCAAACTTTTTCTTGAGATGGGCCGAAACGGTGTCGCGGTGGCCATTCATCCGTTCACGGTCGACCGCTTCATAAATTACATTGCTGTAAAATCGGATGTTGAAGCCATACTTTTTCTCAAGCGTCTCGCCGGCCGCGAAATCACCAGCGCGGCTTTGCAGGTCGGTCGCCAGATCATAGTTTAGAACCCCTTTAGCGATCTCGGCCGTGGCCTCGGCGACTCCTTCGGCATAAGCCTTTAGCTCGACCGCAGCCACGGCTCCGACTTGCTTCCTTACCACATCGAGTTTGGTAGGGACTTCTTTGAAACCGAGCTTTGGATCGGCGAGGCCGGGTGGCCAGAGAACCTGATCGTTCGTTACCGGGAGAGCGGAAAAGGTATCATTTGCCGGGGAGCAAACCTTACCCGGCCCACCGATCCAGTGGTGGTGGACGATGAGCAGGTAGCGCCCAGGTTTGAGGTTTGCGATATCGACAACTTTTCCCCTCACCAAATCATTAGTGTGGCTTAAGTGCAGCGTTTGGCCGACCTTCACATTACGGCCCTTCAGGACTTCTCGTATTTTGAAAGCGGCGTAGACGTCATCATCAACTTTGTGGGGCGCAACGAAATCGGCGAAGACGAAGGTATTGATGTGGGAAAGAAACTTCTCGCCGTTGACTCCCGCCCACTGCGCTTGAGCGGGAACTGAAACGAATGCCAAGCCGACAAGGATTAAGGCTCGGAGAAGATTTTTCATGGTAAGAGGAACTTATTCCCGGTTTGCGGTCTTGTCGATTTCAACCCGGGTGAAAATACAAAAAATATGCTCGGCATAGCGAAAGACAGAATCCTCACAGCGCCCGTAGTTGAGGGGTTTGGCGCGCTTCAAGCCACCTCAAACTCGGGGCAGGTTTTGGAGGGTTTCGCGTCCCGCTTGCTGAGAATTGAAACTCAGGGAAGCCTTCCCGAGTCACGCTCCGGATGGTGAAATCTCCGGAGTGAGGAGGCCAATGCCACTCCGAGCTTCAAAAGAGACAAATGAGTTTTTTGAAGTCTTAAGAAGTGCGCTGCGCGATTTGGGGGAGAAGCCGGGCGCTTTTCAGCAATGCCGGCGTTTTCCTTCGGTCGTACTGCGTAATATACTTGCCAGATTAATTGGTTCCTTATCAGCAAGGGGTGGGTTCTCGATGGTTCTGAGTTGCTGTAAGCCTGGCGTATTTTTCTGATCTCTTCGTGATCCCTTTTTCCTTGCCAAGCCTTTTTTTGAAATGTCAGTGTAACACGACAAAATGTAAGGTTTTATTGACACATCCCGATATGTCGAGTAAACCTTACATTGTGTCAGGGATACCCGACGAACAAAAAGCCAAATGATGACCAAGATGAAAGAAGAAATAAGAAAAACGACGGATCGAGAGGTAACATTTCTGAAGAAAATAGGCATATTGATGGCCGTCTTTTTAGCGCTTCTCGCTGTGCAGACCTTTGCGCTCGAACTCTTCGACCTCGGGTCCTCGGGCAAAATCTTTGCGACCCTGGCGCCGACAGTCCCCGTGTTTTGCATGCTTGTTGTGGCGGTCAAAAACTTTCGAGAAATGGATGAATTCATGCAGCGCGTTCAAGGTGAATCGCTGTTGTGGACAATCAGTGTCATTTCTTTCCTCTCTTTTGGCTATGGCATGCTGGAAATGGTCTTGGGGATCGTGCCGCCGATCGGTGTGATTTGGATATTGCCGACCGTCTGTCTGGGATCAGGTCTCATGAATCTCATTCTAATGAAACACTATCATGCAGAATAAATTACGTGTCCTTCGGGCGGAAAAAAAATGGTCCCAGGCAGAGCTTGCAGACCGTTTGGGTGTCTCACGGCAAGCTGTCAACGCGGTCGAAACAGGCAAACATGACCCCTCTCTCACGCTCGCCTTCTCTATTGCTGATGTCTTTGAGCAAACGATTGAGGATATTTTCGAACCCTCCCCCCCCTAACGACTGACGAAAATGGGTCATAACGAAGAAAATGCGATATTTTGCCTGTCACCTCAGTCCCGATATCAAAGTGGTGCGCAACACTTAGTCCTGGCGAAAGTTAAAATTTATCGTTTGCCAAGTCTCACATACAAAATTTCTGCCCACATCGCAAAACTACGTTTCTCTTCTAATGCCATACCTCCTGCTGCAAGTTTCTCTACGAAATCCTCTCGTTCACTGTCATACATGCACCATTTGGGAACCTGAATTTTCGCAAGTTTTTCGTTTTCAATAAGTCGAAGAATTATCGGAAGACATTTTTTATCACCAACTCGATCAAGCATAATTAGCGAACCCAAAAGCCCATCAAAAAAAACATCAAGATGTCCCTCTTCAACACCTTTCACACAATAATCTATGGTTGCGAGAGCCAATTCTCTACGTTCTTTAGCTGTGAAAACTTTAGCATCTTTTTCGAAAGGATCTTGTGCCAAAAGCACCGATTTACAAAAGATGATGATTACAAGTGATATTTTTAGAATTTTCATTAATTCGGGACGCAGTTTCCTTTTGTTTTCGAGAAACGTAGGGGCTTTATACGGCGTATTCTATTTGCCACTGCGTGATGCCACTTGCCCGCTTCGGGGTCTATCACCATCGCCCTATCATTCCACCCATCTCCATCCGCGTCTTCTGGGGATCTTCCTTCTCCACCAATTGGCGATTGGTCATGCGCCCTAGATGTCCACCCTGCAATGTTTTGAACCCCTCGGAGGGTTTTATTATACGCTCGTTTGTTATCAGAAATCAAAGCATCAGCAGCCTCGTCACCGCTATTGAACCAATTTGATGTGTAATTCGTATACTTAATTAACGGCATCCACATCTTATTAAAGACGAGTTGTGTCAAAATAAAATGCCCTCGTTCATGCTCTAGAATGATTTCAGCAAACTCTTTTGTAACTACATGCCCTCGTTGCTTTTTACTTCCTAACAGAGGGACATTCAACTGAACCCATATTTGAATTTCAAGCGGTTCAATAATTTTCGCTCTGCAGCAGCCACCTTCGCGTTCTATTTCATAGTTTTGATAAATTTTATTTATCCAGTTATTTGCCTGCTGATAAGCGACATCTCCACCAATACCACCTGGGCCAAGTACTCGAGTAAACCCGTTTGCTTTGAATTTTTCAATGAGATCATTCATAGGCATAGCATTAACATCTGAAAGATAAACTCCACTTCCAACGAAACCAAGATAATCCCAGCCATTCACCGTGTCATTCCCTACTATCTCATACAGATTACCCCCCCCTCTTTCCCCGATGGGATCTCTGCTTGGCCATCTCCCCGTCACGGGATCGTATTGAGGTAGAGCACCCGGTTGCCCGGAGTGCCCCCTCGCAGATCCCGGCGTGCGGTTTTCCCGCACCGG
>JBLIDI010000120.1:0-11219 GCA_047634075.1 Akkermansiaceae bacterium | reverse complement strand
ATTGGTGGGAAACACTCTTCTGGTGGAGGCTTATTTCTCGTTTCCCGATGCCGACACGCGGAAACCTTCTAAGCGAGAGGTGATTGCCCATGACGCGACTTTGAAAGAGGCCGAGTAAGCTCGCGGTGTTGGCAGTTGCTGAAAAGGGCGATTACTCGCCGCCTGCACCTCCGAATCCTCCCAGGAATCCTCCGAAGAGTCCACCTGACTTGAGTTCGAGATCCTTGCGGTATTGCTCGAGTTGGGTCTCGTTTAAGACTGGGCGGAGGGCTTCGACTTTGTCGTCGATTTTCTGGTCCATGTTCTCTTTGGCCTTGGCCATCATTTCTTGGGGATCCGGCTGCGCGACCTCCCCGTTCGTGATGTCGTCAGCACTTGGGATCATGGTGGCGGCGATTCCAAGGGCGTCAGCATCGAGTTCAATTCCCATGCCTTCGGTAATCATCGAGAGCATACCGGTGGCCCCTGATGCTTCGGTGGTGGTTACGGTGCCTTCCGCTTGCTTGTAGAGAATATCATAGGCCTGATCCTTTTGTTCTTGGCTGAGGTCGAGGCCGCTGAGCTTGGCGAGGTCCTTGAGTGCTTTGGCTTCCACCTTATTGGCGAGTTCACGTTTTTCGACGGCTTCGAGCTCTTCTTTTTGCTCGGGAGTGAGGATGTCGGCGAGGGCTTCATCAAGGCCATCTCCTTTGAAGATGTCGCCGATACTCGAGGAATCGAGATTGCCGCTGAGGAGATCTCCAAAGCCGCTCATTTTTTCTTCGCCTGCTTTTCGAAGGGCCGCTTCCTGCTCAGGAGTGAGATTGAGTTGGGAGACGAGCTTCGAGATCCGGGCATCTAGTTTGGCCATCTGGCGTTTCTTGAACATCTCGCCCATGCGATTCTGCATGCGATTATTGCGACCGTCGTCACCTTCTGGTATTTCAGGAATGATGGTGGCCTCGGATTCCACGATCTTCCGCTCGCTGACCTCCCGCTTGGTATCGGATGCTGGCGCAGCTGGCTGCTCGGAAGAGGGCGTGTCCTCTTTATCCTCACTCTGGGCGGTGGCCGGGTCGGAGCCCGGTTTGGCGACCCAGGCAATGGTGGCTCCGAGGGCAAGGCATATCGTGGCGAGAATGATATTGAATTTCATGACAGTGGACGAGTAAGATAGAAGCGTTGATTAAGGCCTGAATTGTTCAAATATCACCCTCTTGGAGTGAGTGCGGCGTTGCGGATCGTAAGGGGAAGGACAAGGGCTATGGCTATGGCTATGACAGGTGCGTGTCAGGAGTGTCGTCGTGATCTTTGCTACACCAAGGTGCCCCGGGTCTTCGAGGGTCCCTTTAGGGCACGCCTTGGGTGCTTGCGAGACGGGTGAATTAATGGGCTGGGAAGGGATCGGCGTGGAAGCGAATTTCGACCTCGTTCAACGGGGCCGCAGGTTGCACCGCGGGGCGTATCGGGACGAGGCGGATGACGCTCATGGCGATGGCGCTGGTTGCGGTCAGAAAAATCAGACTAGAGAGGATCATGGAGCCGCGGCGTCTGCCTTTGGACAAGAAAATGATGCGCTCGCGGAGGGGGACATGGCCGGCCATGGCGAGTGAGAGAGGCGGGGATGAGGCCGATTGGGCGACGTCGCAGAGGGCGTTGGCATAGTCGCGTGGGTTGGTCCCTTTCTGAAGGAGGTGGGCGTCGCAGGCGTATTCGCACTGACTCAGGAAGGTGCCTCGTAACCACCAGACGGCGGGATTAAACCAATGGAGGACGCAGACGACGTGGGCTAGGGAGGCCATCCAGAGGTCGCGCCGCTGCACGTGGCCAAGTTCGTGGAGGAGCGCCATGCGAAGGGTCTGGGGGGACCATGCCGTGGCACTCTCCGGGAGGTAGATCCGCGGGCGGATGAGGCCGGAGACGACAGGCGAGGCGAGGCGCGGATGAATGCGGAGATCGACGCGCCGGGAGATGCCGAGTTGCGAGAGCGTTTCTTGAAAAGCGGGGAGATCGTTGGCGAGGCGGGATTGGCGGTTCCAGCGCTGCATCGAGAGGACATCGATAAGTCCTCGCAAGCCAAAGAAAAGGAAGCCGGCGGTCCAGATGGCGGGCACGATCCAAGGGCTGGCGGTCGAGGAGGGGGGTGATTCTCCTGCGACGTTCACCGCGTATTTCGGGAGGAAATTGAGAAGGGGGAGAATCAGGAGGAGCGTTAGGATGACTACGGTGACGCGTGGATCGGTGGCGGGATTCCGGCGCACGAAGACCCACATCGCGAAGGCCGCGAGGAGGGAGAAGACGAGTGAGGGAATGAGCACGGCCGAGAGCTACTTGATGAGATTTCGGATCTCGGAGATTTCTTTTTCGCTCAGTTGCTGGTCGCTGGGATCGAGGAGGGCGGCGACGAGGTTCTCGGGTTTGCCTTTGAAGAAGGTCCCAAGGAGGCTTTTGAGGGCGGTGCGTTTGGCTTTGCTTTCGGTGATGACCGGGCTGTAAAGGTAGCGGCGTCCTTCCTTGGAATGCTTGACCATGTCCTTGTTCTCAAGGGTGGCGAGGAGAGCGCGGACGGCGGAGTAAGAAGGCGGGTCCGCCAATTCGTCCTGCACATTGAGAGCGGTCGCCTCCCCGAGGCGGTAGAGGATGTCGAGGATCTGTCGCTCGCGACGCGAAAGTTCACCTTTTTCAAGACGGTTCATGACGGAACGGTAACGGGTGCTGGAAAACCTGCAAACTAAATGTTGGAAATTCAGCATTGAAGGTTTGCCTTGCAATGGCAGTTGAATTTGGTGGTGTGAAAGGCTACTTCAAGGGCGTGATATCGCTTGGTGGAGGGAATTCTTTTGGAGACGAGATGCGGATGGTTTTTTCGGAGACCGGTTTGCTCTCGAAGTCTCCCGACTTTGAATATCGTGCCGAACAGCAGCAAATGGCTGGTGAGGTTGCCGATGCGCTGGAGGGCGAGCGGTCGTTGGTGATTGAGGCCGGGACCGGGGTGGGGAAGTCGTTGGCCTATCTCATCCCGGCGGTTGAGTATGCCATCCGGGAGGGTAAGAAGGCGGTCATTTCAACGCATACTATCAATTTGCAGGAGCAGCTGATCGGGAAGGATTTGCCGATTGTGAGGAAGCTTCTCGCCGAGCCTTTTGAAGCAGCCCTTTTGAAGGGGCGGGGGAATTATCTCTGTCCGATGAGGCTGCGTCGCGCCATGGATAACGGCGGCGATCTTTTTACTTCCAGCGAGCAGGAGGAGCTCATGCAAATCTGGAAATGGGCGGAGTCGACGAAGGATGGCACCAAGAGCGACCTCGACTTTGAGCCTGCGCTCAAGGTGTGGTTGCAAGTGTGCAGCGAGTCGCACATTTGCACCCAGCGGACCTGTGGCCCGAGGGGGAATTGCTTCTTTCAGGAAGCGCGTAAGTTCGCTCAAAATGCGCGGGTTTTAGTGGTGAACCACAGCTTGTTTTTCTCGCTCTTGAATCCCGAGGAGGAGATGAAGGAAAATGGTTCCGGCTTTCTGGTGCCGAATGATTTTGTGATCTTTGACGAAGCTCACACGCTGGAGGCGGTGGCCGCGAAATCGCTGGGGTTGCGGCTGAGCCAGGCGGGCTTGCGCTTTGACTTGCAGCGGCTTTATCATCCCAAGACCGGAAAGGGCTTACTGAAGTATGCCCAGGCCACTGAGGCGATGGAGTCGGCTAAGAAGGTCCTCGAGGAAGCCGATGACTTCTTTGAAAATATCGGTGAAGCGGTGACCTTTGGCGATTGGGGGCGTGAGTGCCGGGTGCGAAATCCAGACCTCGTTGAAAATACCCTGGCGGCACCCTTACGCGAGTGTTGGACCGCCATCGAAGAGGTGGCCGAGGAGACCGAGGATGAGGCCCGGAAAGGGGAATTAATGGAGGGCGCGAGGAGGCTGCGTGAGATGCACGGTGGCTTGAAGATGTTCCTGGATCAAGAGGATGGCGGGAGTGTCTATTGGGTGGAGAAATCAGGATATGAAGGGACTTCTTTTGTTCTGAATGCCGCGCCCATCAATGTCGCGGATCGTCTCCGGCCTCTCTTGTTTGGCCCGGATAAGACCTGTATCACGACGAGTGCGACGCTGGGAACGGGCGATGATCAATTGTCGTATTTCCGCGAACGAATCGGGGCGCAGCATGTCCCGGCAGTGAAGATCGGAAGCCCGTTTGACTATCAAAAACAAATGTCAATCTACGTCATGAAGTCGATGCCTGATCCCCGAGATGACGACTATGAAAAGATGCTCATTCATTGGATCGAACGGGTTGTCAAAAAGTCGGAAGGTCGCGCATTTGTGCTCTTTACGAGCCACCGTCTTTTGCGGTCGGTGGCGGAGAGCATGGAGGGGTTTTTCGACGACCACGGATGGACTCTTCTCGCGCAGGGCATGGGGATGCCCCGCCAAAAAATGGTGGAGGAATTTCGACGGGACATTCACAGCGTGCTTTTCGGGACGGAGAGTTTTTGGGCCGGGGTCGATGTTCCGGGAGAAGCGCTGAGTAATGTCATCATCACCCGTTTGCCCTTCGCCGTTCCGGATCATCCCTTGACCGCGGCAAGGCTTGAGGAGATCGAGGCGGAGGGCGGAAACCCGTTCATGCAATATTCCGTGCCAGAGGCCGTGATTAAGCTCAGGCAGGGCGTGGGCCGACTCATCCGGACTAAAAAAGACACCGGAATGGTCGTGATTCTCGATAATCGCGTGGTCACCAAGCACTATGGGAAAACGTTCCTCGCAGCTCTTCCTCCGGCACCGGTGAAGATTGTGCCGTGAACCTGAGGTCTCAAATTTTCAAAGTCTGCCGGAGCAGCGCTGCGGGCCACTGATTGGGCGCGGTCGGTGTCGCTCCGAGAAATCCGTAGTTTAGGAGTGATCCTGCCTTGGCCATGAGTGGTCGAGCGGCGGCTCCCAGCGGACCCATTCCCATGACGGAGAGGGGGTTGCCCGCTAAATCTTCCATTAAGCTCAGATGATTTATGATATCATTCACTGAGTTTGCCATGAGCGCAAATTTGTGAATGTCAGCGCGGGAATCGATTTTCCCCAGGAGCGCTTTGGTCGGAGGCGTCTTCTCAAAATCATGGAATGACCCGACGACGAGAACTCCGGCGTCCCGCGCTTCCCCAATGACTTCTGCGAGGAGGTTAAAATCACGGAGTTCGATATCGATCAGCGTCGCGAAAGGGAGCATGGCCCGATAGGCTGTGGCGCGCTCTTCGACAGACCACGGGGATTGGCCGCCTTCCGCCGCGCCACGCGCCGTCACGAGGAGCGGGAGAGGGGATTGTGCGGCAAATTGAAGAATATCAGCTCCGATTCCCAACGAATCGAGGCGTAATTCG
This sequence comes from Akkermansiaceae bacterium, assembly GCA_047634075.1. GTDB lineage: Bacteria > Verrucomicrobiota > Verrucomicrobiia > Verrucomicrobiales > Akkermansiaceae > SW10. The sequence goes on along the minus strand of JBLIDI010000120.1, from coordinate 5,876 downwards.
ATGACCTCGCACGCTTCTGGTGTCGCCGACAGTGATTCCCTCCCCGCAATTGCCCCGACGGTCAGGGGAGTTTTGTCTGACAAATAATCCCGAATGGTATCGCGGTGTCTCATAGGCGGAGCTTGGGGTGGGGGATTTGCTTTTGTCAAAGGGCATCGCTCAGAATCGTAAAGGCCTGTCAACTGTAAAAAAAGCAAGCGATTCCTAGTTTTTTGCTAGCCGTGCCCCTCCTCGGTTTCCTAGGTTTGGGGAAACCTTTCAACAAATAACGATGAATCAGAGATTTCGCAAAACACTTCTACCGCTGGCCTGCAGTATTGGCCTCGCATCGCCCGCTTTAGGGCAGCTCGAATTATCCAAGGATGCCCGCTTCAAGGTCGACGATCCAAAGTTCACCGAGTTGCAGTCTCCTGAGATCCAAGACGGCAACGCCAAGAACTTTAAGCCTAAGGATTGGTTGGAGATTGAGGTGAAGCTGAAGGTTGACCGCCTTGTCAATGAGCCGGTCGATAAATACCTCGATCAGATCAAGGTCAATTGGCACGTCGTCGTGAAGGGGCAGGACCGGAAAGCTTATAAAATCAGCAAAACGGTGACCCATGTCAACATTCCGACGGACGAGGAGGTCTACGTTTCAATCTATCTTTCTCCGAACACTCTCAAGCGTATCACGGGCAAGGCAAGAGCCGGCAAAAACGATCTTGAAGCTGTTGGTGGTGAAATTGAACTCAATGGTGCCATGGTGGGCTTCTTCACCTTTGGAGAGCAAAATGGCTGGTGGCGTAAACCATTGAAGAAAGTGGAGGCCACCTCCAAGTTCCCCCTCCTCGATAAGACCCAGACCCCTTTCGCTCCCCTTTGGTACGACCGTTACGCAGAGGTTTTGCCGAAAGACTGATTTCCTGGGGCTTCGGCTCCGCAAGTCAGGCTTTTGGAGGTCATCAGGAATTTCATTTCTCGACGCCCTCCGGATCACCCGCTTGTATTCCTCAACTTCCCAACATTCATACACACTAAAAAACTATGGCTGAGCAGCAGTCCATTATCGCACTAAATATCGGTTCCCAACGGATCTCCATGGGCATTTTTGCCCCGACCAAGAAAGGTCTGATCCTGAAATCATACGGAGCCACCAGTATTCTCGCCGATCCGGCCACCGAGGCCGCGCGCATCCCGCAGGTCCAGTTGGCGATCAAGGAACTCGCGAAGTCCCTCAAGGTCGGAAACCAAAAGGCCGCCTATGCCCTTTCCGGTCAGTCGGTTTTCGTTCGCTTCGTCAAGCTCCCGCCTCTCGAGAGCGAGAACATGGGTGAGCTCGTCAAGTTCGAGGCCCAGCAAAATGTTCCCTTTCCAATCGACGAGGTTGTTTGGGACTGGGAGAAACTCGAAACCGGTGGCATTGAGACCGAGGTCGTCCTGGTTGCGATCAAGGCCGATTCGCTCAACGATCTCAATTCGGTTGTTGCTGAGACCGGACTCGGAACGCGTCTCGTAGACTGCGCGCCCACCGCTCTCTATAATGCTTTCCGCTACAACTACCCGGATAACGCGGACTCCATCCTCTTACTCGATGTTGGCGCAAAGACCTCCAATTTGATTTACGCCGACGGCAAGAAGTTCTTCACCCGCTCGGTTGCGATCGGGGGCGCAAACCTCACCAGCGCGATTGCCAAGGAATACAACGTTTCCTTCGCGGAGGCCGAAAATAGCAAGCTCACGAGCGGCCTTGTCACCCTCGGTGGTGGCCACGCCGGTCAACTGGATGAAGCGACTGCGGCCCTCGGCACCATCATACGTAATGCTCTGACCCGCCTCACCGCGGAGATTCAGCGCACCAATACGCTCTTCCGGAGCCAGCAGGGCGGGAGGGCTCCCCAAAAGGTGCTTCTTGCCGGCGGGACCGCGAATCTCCCCTACCTCCGGGAATTCCTGCAAGAGAAACTCAATCTTCCGGTTGAAACCTTCAATCCCCTCCAACGCATTTCAGTTGGAAAAGGAGTGGATGTTGATGCCCTCGGCCGCGAAGCCCACCAGCTTGGCGAAATCGTGGGCCTCGGCCTCCGTTCCTCCGACAATGCCGTCGTTTCCATTGATCTCGTTCCTGACGCCGTTCAGGCCCAACGGGATATTACGAGACGGAAGCCCGCTCTTATAACCGCTTCCGCCCTTCTCCTCGTTGGTCTCGCCGCATGGGCTGGCTTCAAAACCAAGTCTGTCAGCGATGGTAAAGCTCATCTGGCCATCCTCGAGGCCGAGGCGGACACGATTGATCGTCCCGCCCGTGAGATCGAGGGACTCCTGAGTGACGAAAAGAAGACGCTCGCTCTCATCGAGGCCTACGCCGCCGCCGAAAAGGGACGTCTCAGCTTTATTGACACCTGGAATGATATTTCCAAGGCCTTTGTCAGCGAGAATGTCTGGCTCACTGGCATCGAGTACCGCACCGAGTTCACCCTCGATGGTGATGGCAATAGCGAGCCCGTCATCGACGAGAGCTTTGCCAGCACGAGCTACGGCGAATCTCCTCTGATGGAGGAGAAAGGATACGTCAATTGTATCTCAATCACCGGACTTCACCTCGATACCCAGACCGAGGTTCTCGACCTTTTCGCCAAGCTTAAGAAATCTGAGGTTCTTTCATTTGAGGATCGCTCGAAGAAGCCAAAGCCCAAAGCGATTCCCGATAGCCGTCTCATTAGAGTGACAGCTTCTCCGGAATCGGAGACGAGCGACTACGCAGCTCCTTTCGAGTTGCTCGTTCCTCTCAAGGTTCCTTTCCAACACAAGTAATACACACTCCATAAAATTTATCATGACTTGGTTCAAAGAAAACAAGTTCCTCGCAGGGCTTATCACGATCACGGTTCTCCTTGCGGCGCTCATCATCTTTTTCGGTCGCAAAGCTGGCTCCAGCTCCGCGGAAGTTCAGAAACAGGGTGCCGCAAAAGAGGTGAGCATTAACAAGGCCAAAAGCCTCAATCCCTTCCCGAATCCTGACAATGCCAAGGCCAAGGAAGAAAGCCTCAAGCTTGTCATCGTGAAAGCGAATGAGGCTCGCGAGATGCTTCTCGCCTTCCGCCCTGAGAAAATGGAAAACATCCCGGGTAAGGATTTTTCCGCAAATCTCACCTCGACGGTTGACCGCGTGAAGAGCCTCTACACCTTGGAGAAAGCCATTCCTAGCGGCTTTAATCTCGGATTTGAGACTTATTCAGGGAGTCTTCCCAGAGAGGAAGCGACCGGAGTGCTAAGCTATCAACTTGGAGCGCTGGAGTATCTCCTGACCCAACTGGCCGAATCCGGGGTGAAGAAGGTGGTGAACCTCTACCGGGAGAAGCTTCCCGCCGAAGCCGGTGAAAAATGGCCAGGCGAGCCTGGTGCCAAGAGAGTTGTCGTTAAGAGGAAAAGACCGGTTCCTGGCGTCCCGGCTCCGCCCAAGTTCGACACGAACACGCCATCCATCGCCCATCGCATGCCGGTTGAGTTGACCTTCCGTGCTCCCGAGCCCGCTGTCCGTGAATTCCTCACTCGCATTGCAAACTCCGAGCAATACTTCTTCGAGACCCGCATCGTCCGGATCCTGAATCCCTCTCCAATCCCCAGTGCCGGTAAAGCGGCTTCCGCGCCCAAGCCCAAGAGCGACTTTGGCGACGGTCCTATCGTAATCGAGGGCGATGAGCCCGCCGAGGGCGAGCCTGTCGAGTCTGTCAAGATTCTCGACAAGGTTTCCGGTGGCGATGAACTGGTGGTCTTTCTCCGCGCCGACCTTCTTCTCTTCACGGAGAAGGAGACCCTCCCAGAACTCAAATAAAACACCTACGAAAAAAAATGTCCTGGATTAAAGAAAACTATCATATCGCAGCTTTAGGCGGTGGAGCCCTCGTTCTCGTGGGTCTCGGCTATCTTGGCTACAGCGGTAATGAGGCCGTGAATGAAGCATTCAACGCCCCAAATCCCCCGAAGAAGACCGACACCACCTCTCAAGGTGGCCCCCTCGCAGAAGAAGTGACCGCTCTGGTCACCCGCCCTGATCCTGTCATTCAGCGTGCGACTCCCGAGGAGCGCCCGGTGGAGCTCTTCACAAGTGTCAATCTCTACACCAAGGATGGCAATCTTGATAAGCTCCTCGATCTCCTCAAGATCGATCCGGTTCATCCACCGATCACGAACCAGTGGTGGGTCGATCACCGCATCGATCCGTCTTACTCCGATTCCCCCACGATGGATGAAGATGGTGACGGATACACCAATGCCGAGGAAGCCAAGGCTGGCACCGACCCCAATGACGCCAAATCGATTGGCGATCTGATCGAGAAGCTCGAAGTGGTTAAGGTCGAAAGCGACACTTGGAGACTTCTCTTCAAGCAAGTGATTTCAACGGGCTACCAGTTCGATTTCGACTTCATTCCTTTCGGTAAGAGAAAGGTCAGTAACCGGATTCCTGCAGATAGCACCATCAAGATTAACGACGTATTTTTCCCGACTGAACCCGGCAAGGATCGTTTTAAGCTCCTCGAGGTCGTCGCGCGCCCATTCGTAGGGCCTGTTGGGAATCAGATGCGCAACTGGGCAATCGTTGAAGATCAGCTTCCAAGTAAGAATAAAGCGCGATATGAGCTTCCTTTCAACGCGAACGTCGCACAACTCAAAGCGATCACCTTCTACGACCACCGGATCACTCTCCGTCTCAACGCGATTGGAGAAGAAGGGAATCAGTTCGTCGTCGAGGAGAATAGCTCCTTCTCTCTCCCCAGCGGAGGTGAGGACAAGTCGTATAAAATGGTCGAAGTTAAACTCGACGCGAACAGTGAACCGATTGCCGTTGTTGTCGAAGACAAGGATGGCAGGAAAGTCGAGATTTCAGTCCCGGCAAAATAGTTCCCGAATCACCGAATCACTTTAAAAAGCAACCTTTAGGAGAGGGGCAATACAGGAAACTTAGCTGTTTTGGAAAAAAGAGCTTTCCACCCCCCCCACAAATCAACAATAAATCAATCAGATCATGCAGAAGCCACAAACACACCTTACCCAACGCACTATGTTCGCCCTCGCGGCGCTCGTGATTGCGCCGCTCTCCGTGGAGAGCGGTTACGGACAGCAGTCGGGGGACACACTGCTCGCGCAGGAGACCATTCGCCGCCAGGAAATGGTCATCAAGTCAGACACGCTCCTGAGCGAGGGCCGCAAGGCATACGCTCAGGAAGACTACGAGACGGCCGTGCAGAAATATCGCGAAGCTCTTGGGACCCTTCCTTACGGAACGGCCACCAATGATCGTCGCGCATCCCTGACTCAACACCTTAACGATGGTTCCGTTGCCCTGACCCAGAAGTATCGCCTGGTCGGTAAGTATAAAGAAGCCCGCGATCTTCTCGAGGAAGTCGAAAAGAACGATCCGGGCAGTATCGCGGCCCAAGAAGGTCTCGAGTATCTAGACGACACGATTCGCACTGAAACGTCGTTGACCCACGAGCATACTGAGAATGTCGAAGGCGTTCGTCGTAGTCTCTACAAGGGCGAAAGCTTTTACAGCCTCGGGGTTTACGACAAGGCTGAGGAGGAATTTAAGCAGGTTCTCCGTATTGATCCTTACAACAAAGCGGCCCGCCGTTGGTTAGAGCGCTGTGCTGCCATCAAATCGGACTACTACCGGGCGTCCTACGATCAGACCCGGGCCGAGATGCTCATGAAGGTCGACCAAGCTTGGGAGCTTGCCGTTCCACCCCTCGGTGACGGCCCGCGTCCTGACCTGATCATCGATCCCACAGGGGACGGCGAGCGCTCCATCATTGCGAAGCTCAATCAGATCATGATTCCTGAGCTCAAGTTGAATAATAGCACGGTCGAAGAAGCGGTGGAATACCTTCGTCTTCGGT
>JBLIDI010000119.1:0-11221 GCA_047634075.1 Akkermansiaceae bacterium | reverse complement strand
GGCTGGACAGGACTCACCAGCTCCTTCTCGAAAGATCCTTGGTATATTTATGACGAAAATGATGGTGAATACCTCGAAGTCAATTTGACCCCGGTAATTTTGAACGACGTCACCGAGATTGGCCTCAACTTCTATCCCGCCTCCGCCGCTGCCGATGGCAAGGCTGTCGCTCTCGACAACTTTTCGCTTTTGCCCAATCTCGACCCTCCCGCAGTGTCGATCACAACATCCTCCGACTCGGCCGAACTTTCCTTCACCGGGATCGAGGGCATCGAATACACCCTCCAAACGAGCCCGTCACTTGAGGCAGGTTCATGGACCAGCGTCGGGTCACCTTTTGAAATCTCGGGCTCTTCTCAAACGACCCTCCCTATCGCCAACAAGAGCTTCTTCCGCGTCCTCGCCCTCCCTTTCTACATCGAAACGCCCTAAACAGGCCTCTCACACCCCCTCAACCCAACACGCCCAAATCTCACTGTTCGTGTCAAGATCTCAGATCTCACCCTCCCCCGTGGCCAAACTCCCTTTCTCTGACTAAAAAAAACTTTCGCCATTCCCCCTTCTCTGCCTTATCCCAATCCCGATGAAAATCGTGGTCGCATACTCCGGAGGTCTTGACACCTCAGTCCTCCTTCTCTGGCTCAAAGAAAAATACAACGCCGAAATCATCGCCTACTGCGCGGACGTGGGCCAAGCCGAGGAACTCGATGGCCTCGAAGCCAAGGCCCTCGCGACCGGTGCTTCCAAATGCTATATCGGCGATCTCAAAGAAGAATTCGCGGCCGACTACATCTTCCCCATGTTCCAAGCCAATGCCGTCTATGAAGGCCGCTACCTCCTCGGAACCTCCATCGCCCGCCCCTGCATCATCAAGGGCATGCTCGAAGTCGCGATCGCCGAAGGCGCCGACGCCATCGCCCACGGAGCCACCGGCAAAGGAAACGACCAAGTCCGCTTCGAACTCGCCCTCAACGCCCTCGCTCCTGATATCAAAATGATCGCCCCTTGGCGCGACGATTCCTTCCGTGAGGAATTCCCCGGCCGCGCCGAAATGATCGCTTACTGCGAAAAGCACCACATCGACGTCCAGGCTTCCAAAAGCAAACCCTACTCGATGGACCGCAACCTCCTCCACATCTCCTTCGAAGCGGGCGCGCTCGAGGACACCTGGTATGACGGCACCACCGAGAAAGACACCGATATGTATGTCCTCTCCGTTTCGCCCGAAGACGCCCCAGACACTCCCGAGTATCTCCAATGCCTCTTCGAAAAAGGAAACATCATCGGCCTCAAAAACGACAAGCTCGCCAGCTACATCACCGAACTCGCTGACTTCGATGTCAAAGGCGAGCAGGACGGCTACACCCTCCTCACCCCTTACGGCGTCATGCGCGTCCTCAATCACCTCGGCGGTAGGCACGGCATCGGCCGCATCGATATCGTCGAAAATCGCTTCGTCGGCATGAAGTCACGCGGCATCTATGAGACCCCCGGCGGCACCATCCTCCTCGCGGCCCACCAGGATCTCGAGACCCTCACCATCGACCGCGACGCCCAACACCTCCGCGACAGCCTCATCCCGACCTACGCCAAGCTCGTCTACAACGGCTTCTGGTTCGCCCCAGAACGCGACGCCCTCCAAGCCCTCGTCACCGAAACTCAAAAAACCGTCAACGGGGAAGTCCGACTCAAGCTTTACAAAGGGAACATCATGAACGCCGGACGCCGTTCTCCGAACAGCCTCTACGACGAAGACATTGCCACCATGGAAGGCGGCCAGGAGGAAGCCTACAATCAAAACGACGCCACCGGCTTCATCGCCCTCAACGGACTCCGTCTCAAACAATTCGCCCGCGTCAATCACAAGTAGCAAAAACTCTTTCATCCCCATACAGAGCGATACCATTGAGAATGGTATCGCTCTTTTTCATGCAACTGAGTTCCCATTAACACGCTATAAGTTGATATCTTTTTACCCACAAGTGACTTAGAGCGATCCAATTTTTTTCTTGCGCATCAGCACCACCACTATCTAATCCTCCTAATGAAGATGTTCTTTAGTGGGGATATCAAAGCCCCATTTTTATGGAGCCTTTTTTTAATGACGTCCTCGCTCGGAGTCGTCTCGGCCCAGGAGATCACCGAGTCGCTTGAAACCACAGAAGCCACGATCGAAGGAGTCCCGGCAGGGCTCCAAGACTCTCTTCGAGAGGCTCTTGAAAGTGGCGACCACGCTTTCTCAGAAGCACAAATTCGGCAAATCCTCAGCAACGGGAACATCGAAATCACTCCTTCGCAAACCCTTGGAAAGAAGGACTACACCGAGGCTTTTCAAAAACTGGTCGATCTCGGGGCCCCTGACGCCAAGGGCGCAAAGTATGTCAATCTGACCTTCGCGGAAAAGGAAATTAACCGCAGAGTCTCCTACGACCGGATCAAAATCGAGCGCAAGGGCAATGCCTGGATCTTCCCTCCTCAAGACCCCAAATCCCCGACCCGCGTCGCGATCTATGACGCAAACCTTACCGCTAAAGTTGCTTCCAAGGAGAAGCGAAACTTGATTGTCCGCCTCTTCGCCGGTGATGATGACAAAACCCGCAATGGTATCCTGAAAGCGGAATGGACCGAGATCGATCCAGGCGAGGACGTGAAGGAAATCATTAAGCAACTCGAGAACGACGACCAAATTTCCAAAGTCTTTGACGCCGATCGCTGGTCCTATGATAGCAACTCCCTGGACCTTCTCGGCAAGCTCCTCATGACCGCCTGCCATCTCCACCGCGCCGGACACCCCGTGGAGGGAAACAAACTCGCACGCGTCATCCTCACCCGCGCCCCTTATCCCTTCAAAGTCCTCGATCATGTTATTGAGCAACTCGCTGAGAAAGAATACCAAATCCTTCTTGATTCGCTCTTTTCCAACCCAGACTGGAAAATCTTCCTCGCCGGCATTCGCCAACTCAAAACAAAATACCCCCGCGGGTGGTCCGATCAACCCGGCCTGAATATTCTCATCCCTCAAGTCATCGACTTCATCGCAAAAGGCGAGGAGAAGATCCAACCGTTCAAAGGCACCAAACTTGATCCCGAAATCACCGCCACCTTAGAGCATCTTCTCACCTCAATCAAACCGGGTGAGAGCCTCATGGCCTACGCCCCTTCCTGCTGGCTCATCAACCCACTCGGCGAGATCGAATCCGACTACAACCAGAGCGGACCCGGACCCGACTGGGTCACCGCCATGATCACGAAAGGCCTGGACTCCCTACCCTCGCTCATTGCAGCCTCGGCCGACGCCACTCTCATTGCCGCCCCATTCTCGGGAGGATCCCGCAACTACCAAAATTCGTGGAACAGCTTTGACTCAGGCCAAGGCTCCAACGGAGACCTCGCCGTCTTTGACCAAATGAATCGTCCATGTTCGCGGGGTGAAGTCGTTCGCGCCATCTTGGTCAACGCTTTCCCCGCAGGGTCACTTGATTGGTCCTCGCTCTCTCCCGAAGAATTCCAGCTCTCGGCCTACGACTGGTGGACCGAGAACAAGGGGAAATCTGCGACAGAACTGGCGATGCTTTATCTAAAGAATGGCGATAGGCAACAAAACCCCATCGCTATCCAAGTGATGCTCGCACGCGGTGACCCAGCCTCTTTTTCAGCAATCGAAGATTTCATTCTCAACTCAGATTCCCTTTTCAGCACCACCGACCTCGCGAAGCAATACCTCCAAAAGCGCCGGGCCAAGGGGAAGAAATTCTACGAAACCTACCTCGCGGCCTTGAAAGAGCAGATGGCCGAACAATACCGCGACGAGGATTCAAAGGAGCGATACCAAGAATACCTTGAGAAAGCGAAAACCTCTCTCTCCATTCTCGTCAATGAGGTCTCGCCAGCCAAGATCATGGCTGAGATTTCCAGCGGAAAGCAGAGCGTGGAAAAAGGCTTCCAAATACTCCAAATCGCGATGGGAGAAGATGCCTGCCGCGAAAACCTCGACACCCTCATCCCCTTCATCGCCAAGTTTGAAAAAACCGAAGACCGCCTCCAAGGCCTCCGGCAGCTGCAACAATGGGCCTACCAAGGCACCCCCCGCGAGGCCTATACTCCCAGCGAGCAAGAAGGCGAACTTAACGACTTTCAAAAAAAGTCCCGTAAACTCGCTCATACCCACTTTGATCATTGGCTCGTCTTACTGAAACGCAAGGACTCTCTGAAAGTCCCCCCTGAAATCCTCTCTGAGTTCCAGTCCCCACCATCAGAAGCCCACCTCGCGGCCAGCACCATCAATTCAATCTACTTTCCCGAGACCAGCTACCGCCTCCAAGCCATCAACTTGATCGCCACCTCTGAAGAGGTCTGGACTCTGCTCCTTGAGCGCATTGAGACCTTCACCACTACGGGAGAGATTCCCGCTCTCCCAGACTCAGAACTTGTCGCCGAAGATCGTCAAGAGGCCCTTCTCGCCAAGCTCAAATCACTCCCCGCCCGCGAACTCATCGCCTACCGGAAGACCCTCGCCATCTCCGAGCGTATGGCCTTGTCCAAAATAATCGACGAACTTGAAGAAATCCCCAAAAACCTCGCCGCTCTTGCCAATATTTGCCAAAGTATCAACTGGTCCCGCGGCGGTGGTGTCTCCGCGGTCACACGAAAGAAAATCGAGGACACTCTTTTGGAAAAAAAACTCGATGCCAGCCTCATCGAAACCATCTTCCAAACACTCTCTGAGGACGAAAGTAGCCTCATGATTTTCTTCCAATCACGAGGAGCCTCGATCGAAGGCCCTTCCATCTTAATCGCCGATTCCACCATGACTAAGAGTTGGTTGGAAAACTACATTCCAGACGACTCGGACAAACTTGATGGCGAAAAGGTGAACAGCCTTGGTGCCATCATTGTCTTTGGCCTTGAGGAAAGTTCCGGAGAACCCGAAACTGCCGTTCGATTTCAACCTCCTATTGACCGGGCCAAAGAAAGAGAAGTCTACGACGTTCTTCTAAAGCAAGCACTCGCTCTCTTCGAGCCCGTTGAAGGCAACGACGAAGAAGAAAGCGGGGCAGGATTTGCCATCGCCTCCGTCAAGTTCGATTCGTCGGAAGAAGAGGACCGCGAATAATCACACCACACCTTATCAATCTCCCAATCACCATGAGCACTGAAACCGTTCCAAAGCCCTCCACCCCTCCCGCCGAGCAGTGGGAGCAACTCCAGGAGAAAATCACCCAGATCAAACAACAGACGGCCCGCGTCATTGTCGGCCAGGATAAGATTGTCGAGGAGATGCTCGTCTCCCTCCTCTGCAAAGGCCACTGCCTCCTCACCGGCGTCCCCGGCCTTGCCAAAACACTCCTCGTCTCGACCTTTGGACACATCCTCGGACTCAAGTTTCAGCGCATCCAATTCACTCCCGATCTCATGCCCACCGACATTGTGGGATCCGAAATCCTTCAAACTGACGCCACCGGCGAGCGCGAGTTCAAGTTCGTCCACGGCCCCATCTTCGCCAACCTCCTCCTCGCCGATGAGATCAACCGGACCCCTCCTAAAACCCAGGCCGCCCTCCTCGAAGCGATGCAGGAAAAACAGGTCACCGTTTCGGGAAAAACCCGTAAACTCGACGAACCCTTCATCGTCTTCGCCACTCAAAACCCCATTGAGCAAGAAGGCACCTATCCTCTCCCGGAGGCTCAGCTTGACCGCTTCTTTTTCAACCTCCACATCGATTACCCCACCATGGCGGAAGAGGAAGAAATCGTGCACCGCACCACCGGGCGCAAGGTAGATAAGGCCGAAACCATTCTCGATGCCTCCGGCGTCCTTGCCTTGCAAGACGCCACTCACGATGTCCCCCTCCCGGAGAACGTCGTGAAATATATCCTGAAAATCACTCATCGCTCGCGACCCAAAACCGCAGGAGCTTCATCCTTCGTCAATGACTACGTCGATTACGGCGCCGGACCCCGGGCCTCCCAGGGCCTGGCCCGGGCCGCCCGCGCTCTCGCTCTCCTGCGTGGCCGCAGCGCCGCCTCGGAAGAAGAGGTCCGCGACGTCGCACTCCCCATTCTCCGCCACCGTATCATTCCGAACTACAACGCGACAGGTGAAGGCATTACCGTGAACGACATCATTGCAAAGCTCCTCGTCGAATAACGCAAGATGGCAAAGTCCACTTACAAATTCATCCGCCCGAAGGACGTCCGGCGGCTCAGCAACTACGAGTTTGGCGTCAAGGCCCTCGTCGAAGGCTTCCTCTCCGGGCGCCATCGCTCGAAGGAACGCGGGGCCTCCATCGAGTTCGCCGAGTATCGTCAGTATGTCCCCGGCGATGACCTCGCGCTCGTCGATTGGCGCGTCTTTGCCCGCACCGACCGGCACTACCTCAAGACCTTCGAGCAGGAGACCAACATGGAGTGCCACATCTTCCTCGATAGCTCCGCCTCCATGGGCTTTCAGGAAGAAGCCCCCCTCACCAAGTTGGAATACGCCTCGTTCTTCGCCGCTTGCTTGAGCTGGCTTGTTATCTCTAAGAACGACCGCGTCTCCCTCCAACTCTTCGACGAAAAAATCCGGGAATTCTTTGAACCCGGATCCACGCGACGTCATCTCCACAACCTCCTCACTGCTCTCGAGCACAACGAACCCGGCGAAAAAACCTCCATCGCCGAAGCGCTCCACCGCGCCCATCCTCTCATCAAACGGAAAGGAACCCTCGTCGTCCTTTCGGATTTTTTCGACGAACCGGAGGCCATCTTTAAGGCCCTCAACCCCTACCTCCACCGCGGTTTCCGCGTTCACCTTTTCCACGTTCTCGATCCTGCCGAAATCACGCTCCCCGAGCGCGGACTCTCACGCTTCATCGATATGGAAAACGATGACAGCATCGTCGTCCACACCGAGTCCCTTCGTGAAACTTGGAAGTCAGAAATGCAGAACCACATCCAGACTCTTCGCCGCCTCTCCGCCGGACGACAGGTCGATTACGCCCTCGCTCCCACCGACCAAAGCTGGTTTCACCTTTTCGACCGCCTCGCCTGATTCACGATGCAATTCCTCCTCGCAAATTCCTCCTGGCTCTGGCTCCTCGCCTTCGGTTCGGCGCCCGTTCTGGTGCACCTCTTTGCCCGGAGCAATCCGCAAAAATACGCCTTCTCCAACACCGCCTTCCTCCAGCGCATCATCAAGAAAACCGCACGGCTGAAGAAACCGCAGGACTGGCTCATGCTGCTCCTCCGCACCCTCGCCGTAATGGCCCTCCTTTGCGCCTTTCTCCAACCCCTCCTCACCAGCAAAGGCGAGATCGAAACTGGCAAGAAGACGACCATTTTCATCATCGACCGCTCCGCCTCCATGGCCGCCAAGGACGGAAACACCGATCGCTTCTCCCTCGCCTGCCAAAAAGCGGGAGAGCTTCTCAAATCCGCCACCAGCGATGACGCCAACATCATCTGGATGGACTATCTCCCAGATGGCGTCTTCCCGCAGCCTGGTCCGAATCTTGACTACCTCCGCGACCTTCTCACTCGTTCTGAGGTCAGCCGCGAAGCCGGTGCTCCTTCCCCCGCCATCCAAACCGCGATCTCACAACTGGAACTTGTCAAAGGCCGTCGTGAACTCATCATCATCTCCGATTTTCAAAGCTCCGCGTGGGAGGAATTCAAAATCGAAACCCCAAAGGGAATCGATCTCGTCAAGGTCCGAGTCGGTGAAGCCACCATCGAAAACCTCTCCCTCCAGTCCCTCTTCGCCAGCCCCGCCGAGCCCGTCATTGGCCAAAACGTCACCATCATCGCCCGCGTTAAAAACTTCTCTGCCACTCCCAGCCGCACCACTCTCTTTCTCGAGTCCGCTGGCTCCCGGCAATCCAAGGAGCTCAACATCCCCGCCTGGGGAGAGGCCGAGGCTAACTTCCAGACCGAGTTCGCCAATGCCGGACTCGTTCCCATGACCGCGCGCATCAGTGGCGACAACTTCCCCGGCGATGACTCCCGCCATACCATCGTGCAAGTACGAGACGCCTTGCAATTAGTCTCCGTCGCTCCGGCAGACTCACCCGAAGCCTCGGTCCTCGGGCGGTTCGCCGATTCCCTCGATTGGCTGGAACACCGCACAACCGCCACCCTGCCACCCGTCGGCAGTTGCGACTTCCTCTTCATTCACAATTGGTCCGGCAAGGCCGCGCCCCTCCAACTCCACACCGAAGCCGGCACCACCGTTTTCGCCAAGCCCGCCCTCGGTATCACTCACGCCTCGCTCAATGAATTACTTGGCACCAAGCTCACCAACCCTACCGACAAGCTCGCTCCCGTTAAAAACGAAACTCCCGGTTGGAAGGCCCGCATCTCGACAAGCTCCAACCCTGATTCGCCGGTCTTCGCCCTCTTCAAATCAGGAGAATTCGGCAGCCCCGCCGCCGGGATTTTCAAAGCTCGCTTCGCCCTTCCCACGCTTCCGGAAACCACTTCCTATCTTGATTATCAAGACGGCACCCCCGCTCTTGTCGCCTCAAAATCCTCACTCCGTTTTCTGTGGAACCTCCCGCTCGATAACAGCGAAACCACCTGGCCGGGACAAAGCGCCTTCGTCCCCTTCCTCGCCGAACTTCTTCTCAACTCGCGCGCTTCCGGCAAAGCAACCTCTCTCGAAGTCTTCCCCGGAGGCCAGATCGCCTGGATCCCGGATGATGGCATCTCACCCGAATCACTTACTCTTGAAACAGCCTCAGACACCGTCATCGAAACCGAAATTGTGATGACCGAGCAAGGCCCCCGCCTCCTCTCAAAATCCCCGGCCAAGCCCGGCGTCTATCATTGGAAAATGAGTAACGGGATTGTCCACCAGCAAGACGTCAACTTCCCGGCCTCCGAATCGGATCTCCGCTTATCAAATCCCGATCAAATCGAAGGCGGCGACCTGGTTGACCCCGCATCCCTCCTGCGCCGCGCCGCTCTTGGTGATGGCATTCCCTTCTGGCACTGGCTCATCGCCACCGCCCTCGCCTTCCTTCTCATCGAGTCCCTCGTCTCTCTCTGGAAGCCCAAACCCGCTCCCGCCTCCGCCCCATGAATCCCGTCCTGCCACTTCCTATTCTCATCCCGCTCCTCCTCGCGGTGGTGGCTCTCGGCGCCTGGCTGTCATGGCAGTCCACCGAGGCTGCGCCTTCCAAACTTCGCCGCATCCTCGTCTCACTGCGCCTCATCGCCCTCATCGCGCTGGCTCTCTTCCTCCTCAACCCCGGAAAATGGAAAGCACTCGAGAACAAAGCCAAAAGTGTCTGGGTCTGCCTCATCGATGACTCCCGCTCCATGTCCGCCCCTTTAGACAATGACGAAAGCATCACAAGGATCGATGCCGCCGGCAACTACACCCGCGCCATTACCGAGCACGTCTTGGAAGTCGGATTCAATGCCCGCACCTTCAGTTTTGGCGACGCCCTCACCGAGCACGACCAGGAATTGACCCTCCCGGCCACCGGGAAATACAGCGACCTCGCCACCGCTTCCGATCAACTCCTCAACCTCCTCAGCGCCCAGGGGGAGACCCTCGCCGGGGTCGTCATCCTCAGCGACGGACGTCAGACCACCACCCCGCGTGACTCCGATTTCACCCTCCGGGCCCAGGCCCTGGGCGTCCCCTTCCACGCCCTGCCACTCGGGGGCTCATACGCCAGCCCCGACCTCGATCTCTCCCTACCCCGCCGCACCGTCACCGTCTTCCCCGGCCAGCTGGTGCAAGTCACGGTCGCCATCGCTTCCCAAAAAATCAAGAACTCAACCCAGGACCTTTCCATCCTCACCGCTACAGGAGAAGAGCTTGCCACCGCCAAAATTGATCTTCCCGCCGACGAGGTGACCCTGCACACCTTCTCCATCCCCGCTCCTGAAAGTTCCACCAACTGGGCCGTCCAAATTACCCCCCACTCGGAGGAATCTCGTACTGCTAACAACTCCTCTTCCCTCTACGTCCGCGTCCTTCAGGACAAAGCCCGCATTTTCCTCGCCGAAGGTGCACCCTACTGGGACTCCAAATTCCTTGCCCAACTCCTCCGCCAACAGGAATACATGGACGTTCACTCCGTCCACCGTCTAAGCGAGACCCGCTGGTTCCGCGTCGACTCCGGCGAGGCTGAGCCCCACCCATCGAATCTCGATGTCTTCCCCGATTCTGCCGACGAACTGAAGGCCTACGACCTCGTCATTTTCGGAAAGAACGCCGAACACTTTGTCAACGACGACCGCGCGCGCCACCTCCGCAGTTTTGTCAAGGACCAGGGCGGTGCCGTCCTCTTCGCACGATCCAAACCCTACACCGGCGAGGTTCCAGGCCTCGAACCCCTCGAGCCAGTCTCCTGGGCCACCGGCACCACAGGAGATTTCCATATGAAACCCTCGTCCGATGGCCAAACCGCCGGACTCTTTGGCCAGGCCCTTCCCGCCCCCGATTCCGCCATCTGGAACGGACTCCCCAAGCTCAAGGACGCCCACCTGATCGATATCGTCAAACCCTTCACCCGCGTCCTCGCCCACGGTACATCATCCGCGAATCGCTCCAGCCAATTCCCCCTCCTCATGGTCCGCCGCTATGGCCAAGGCGTCACCGGCCTCGTCAATGCCGACGGCCTCTGGAAGTGGGATTTCTATCCCGAAGCCCGTGAACTCGGCAACATGTATCAGGAATACTGGATCCAACTCATCTACTGGATGCTCTCCTACTCGGAATTCCTCCCCGGACAGGATTACTCACTCAACCTTTCCTCGACCTCGATCCAGCCCGGCACCCCGATTTCTCTCCGCATGGCTTATCGCGGAGGTGACCAGCCCGGCTCACCCACCATTGAAATCACCTCGAGCGCTCTCGACCAGCCTCTCACCCTTTCACCGGGAACAATCCCCACCCAGGATGGCAGCATCAAATGGTCCGCCAGCTTCACTCCCGATACCCCAGGATCTTACAACCTCCGCCTTGTCACCAAAGCCGGTGAATCATCGCCCGAAGCCTCACTCATCGTCAACGAGCCTCCCTCCGAAATGGACGAGCTCAGCGCCGACCCCGACTTCCTCGACCGCTTCACAAAAGCCACCGGAGGCTCCATCATTGGGCCCGATTCCCTTGCAAGCTTCCTGAAAGAATCCATCATCCCAAAGGCCCCAGAAGCCCGTGACCGCGGGGTCTTCTGGGAACCCTCCTGGCTGCGCTGGTTCATCCCCCTACTCCTTGTCGCCCTCCT
>JBLIDI010000118.1:0-11262 GCA_047634075.1 Akkermansiaceae bacterium | reverse complement strand
TCACCGAAATCTACACTTACGCGCCCACCGCTGCGCACTTCGGTTCGCACCTCTCGATCGTAAAGGAGAAATACATTCTCCGGAACATCATCAAATCCTGTACCGAGTCCATCACAACCGCTTATGACGACCCCGAGGACGTCCAAGAATTCCTCGATAGCGTCGAGCAAAAAGTTCTCGAAATCCGCGAAGCCAGCGAGACCAGCGTCGAAATGGACGTCAAGACCGCCGTCGCCGAAGTCATGGTCTACCTCCAGGAATTCCTGGCCGGTGATCGCGGCATTACCGGCATGACCACCGGCTACAGCGAACTCGATAAAATGGTCAATGGTCTCAAGGCACCCGACATGTTCGTCATCGCGGCTCGTCCTTCGATGGGAAAAACCTCCTTCATGATGAACATCGTCGAACATGTTGCCATCAGCTCCGGCAAGCCCGCCATGGTTTTCTCCTGCGAAATGTCCACCGTCCAGATCGTCCAGCGTCTTGTCTTCTCACGAGCCCGCTTTGAATTCCAAAAACTCACCAAAGGATACCAACCTAACAAAGGAGACCTCGAACGGATCAAAGCGGCCTCGGCTGAAATCTCCGCGTCCAAACTCTTCATCGACGACACCGCCGGTATCTCGATCAACGACCTCCGCGCCAAAGCCCGCCGAAAACATCGTGACGAAGGTATCAGCGTCATCGCGATCGATTACCTCCAGCTCATGAAGTCGACCTCCAAGCAGGCTACCAATTCCCGCGAACGAGAGATCGCGGAAATCTCCGGGGGCCTCAAAGCTCTCGCCAAAGAACTCAACGTCCCCGTCATCGTGCTCGCCCAGCTCAACCGGGGACCAGAAGGCCGCACCGGCTCCGCCCTCGGTGTCCCTCGGATGTCCGACCTTCGCGAATCAGGAGCAATCGAGCAGGACGCCGACATGGTCGGATTACTCTACCGTAAGGTTTACTACGTCGATAATCAGGAAGAACGCGACGAAGACGATGGCGAAGCCGAACTGGTGCTCGCCAAAAACCGAAACGGCCCCACCGGCAACATTCCCCTGACCTTCATTCCTGCCTTAATGCGTTTCGAAACGCGTGCCTTTACTCCGGAACCTAGATAAACCATTTTCCACCATGAGCTTTCAACATTCGGTCTGTCGCTGGTGCTTCGAAGACACGCCCCTTTCCCAACTCGCTGAGTGGTGCCAAGAACTGGGAATCAAGGGCATCGATCTTCTTCATCCTCACGAAGCCGCCACACTCGCGCCTTACAACCTCACCTGCCCCGTCACCGCCGCGCCGGAACACGAGAGCGGCTTGGGCTGCATTGAGAAAGCCTTCAACAATCCCGCGCACCACGCAACCCTCTGGAAGATCTACGAGGAACTCATTCCAAAAGCAGCCGAAGCTGGCATCGCAAATGTCATCACCTTTTCAGGAAATCGCGAAGGCCTCACTGACGAAGCCGGAATCGAAAACTGCGCGGCCGGTCTCGCCCCCCTTCTCGCCCTCGCCGAGAAGCACAATATCACCCTCATCATGGAGCTCCTGAACTCCAAGGTCGATCACCCCGACTACCAATGCGACCGCAGCGACTGGGGCATCGCCCTCTGCGACAAACTGGGCTCGACCCGCTTCAAGCTTCTCTACGACATCTATCACATGCAAGTCATGGAAGGCGATGTCATCGCGACCATTCTAAAATCTTCCTCGTACTTCGGCCATTACCATACCGCCGGCTGCCCCGGTCGAAACGAACTCGACGAAACCCAGGAACTTTACTATCCCGCCATCATCAAAGCAATCCGTGAAACCGGCTATCCCGGCTTCCTCGCCCACGAATTCGTCCCAACGTGGAGCGACCCTAAGTCAGCCCTCGCCGACGCCGTAAAAAGGTGCTCTTAGCACCATCAGTGAAAAATCACGGGTCCCCGGACGGAAGTCCTGAGTTTTAGAGACACGTTTCATCCTTCGGCACCCCGGTTCTCCAGCCCCAAAGGGGAGAGCGAGGGTAGCCTAGGGTCAAACGACGTGATGCCTTGGGCCTCATCGCCAGATCGAAATTCTGGCAGAAGGCCGCCTTCATATGCGTGTCCCATTCCACTTCAGAGATCCTTACGACAGAATGACCAGCCTGCTAGGCTGAGCATCACGAAAGCGAAGATGCAAGAGGTGCCGATTGAATAGAAGAGCGAGTCTTCTGCAATCGCATCCTCCATCAATTCTTCCATTGCGGCATTCCTCTGATTCCCTGGGCGTCCGGACATTATGAGTCTCTCAGAATC
Organism: Akkermansiaceae bacterium; assembly: GCA_047634075.1. GTDB lineage: Bacteria > Verrucomicrobiota > Verrucomicrobiia > Verrucomicrobiales > Akkermansiaceae > SW10. The sequence continues at coordinate 8,989 of JBLIDI010000118.1, read as the reverse complement.
TCCTCCCCCTCCGATTTCGTCCATCACCAGTTGCCGCTCAGCAGCTGCCATAATCGGAGCATTCTTAGGGAAGAACGAGTGAATCAGCTTTAGAGTATCAATCCAGCCCTTGAGCGATTCATCACCTTCAACCTTCTTAAAAACAGGGGTTCCAAATTCGGCGTCTTCGCTGAAAAGGTCCCCTGTCTCTCCTTCAACATCAACAGGCGAAGCCTCACCTTCTACGACCACCGCCGTCTGATCCAAAACGGTCGATTCTTCCGTCGAAAAATCATACTGCGATGCCTGATAACCGATGCCTACCAACCCGATCGCCCAGCTAAGCGCCGCAGAAACCCCCCAAACCAGCATCGTGAGCATGATCGCGGTCATCACTGATCTCGTCTTAACTCCAATCAAAACCATGAACGAATAGAGATTTAAAAACACCAAAATTACCGCTGGGACATACCAAAAAAGCGAGAAATTCCAGACTCCAAGCCGCCAGCGAAACGCCAAAAAGACAATCACCACGAAAAGGCCAACCTGAATCAGAACGAAAAACAGACTCCCAGTCAGCTTGGCCAAAAACACCTGCAAGCGTGAAGGTGATTTCGTCATCAACATTCCCGCAGATCCTTCCTTCATCGAATCAGGAAAAATCGAGGCACATGAAATCAAAGCTAAGATAATCGCGATAAAAGTCAGCCATATCCCTGCCACAAGGTTGCTGAAGATACCGAGGTAGTTACGGTATGCGCCCGGACTCCCCTTGGTCATGGTATCGTCTTCCCAAGTCTTGGCCCCAAAGAAGATGCTCATGCCTCGATCATCATATCCAATGGAAAGAAAAATGACCGCGACAAGCAGGGACAACCCGACCGTCACCCAGAAAATAGTCTCCGATTTCAAACTGCGATATGAATCTAGAAGAAGTGTCAGAAATGGTTTCATGCTTTAAAAAGAGATGGAGGTTGAACCGGGGCAACCGGCATCGGAGGTGGCGCAGACTCTCCGCCCACGAGGCCAATGAAGAGATCTTCGAGTGACTGGCTCTGCACACTCACCCCGGTAATCACGAGACCTTCTTGCCGAATCCGATCAATCACGGGCTGGGCATCGACGGCATTGGCGGAGGAAAGCTTCACGCTCCCCGCTTCGCTCTCGAGGCCTCCTTCTTTAAATTTCGCAGTTCCTTCTGGCGAAAGCTGTCCTTCAAAAGAAACGACGTAACCGGTTTTCTCGGTTCGCAATTCATCGAGCTTTCCCTCTCCTAGAATCTCGCCGCCCGTCATAATGGCAACGCGATCCACGATCGGCTCGAGCTCGGACAAAATGTGGGTATTAATAAACAAGGTGCGTCCCTCGTCCCGCAATCCGCGGACGATCGCTCTGAAATCGCGGCGGCCCGCTGGATCAACTCCGTCAGTGGGTTCATCCAGAAAGATGATTTGAGGATCATTCACGAGAGCCTGGGCGAGGCCAATCCTCTGCTTCATCCCCTTTGAGTAGGACTTGATGGTCCGATTCTGGTCATTGGTCATCCCAACTTTCTCCAGTAACTCATCCGTCCTCTGGCGCGTCAATGCCGTGGGGACATTCTGAAGCCCCGCCGCAAATTCGATGACCTGCCTCCCGGTGAGGTAGGATGGAAACTGAGCGTGCTCCGGAAGCAAGCCAACCTTTTGCAGAGTTTCACGGTCTCCAATCGGTTTCCCCAACATTGTCCCCTCGCCGCCGGATCTCCGGATAAGAGTGGTAAGAATCTTGATCATCGTGCTTTTCCCGGCTCCATTCGGACCGAGAAGCCCGTAGATGCAGCCCTGCGGCACTTGGAGGTCGATTCCCTTCAGGGCCTCGACCCCTCCGCGGTAGGTTTTGCGGATCCCGGAAAGATCCAATGCATAGTCACTCATGGTTGTTTGCCTGTTAAAGGAACGGCCAGAGTTCTAGCATGTGTCTGATGAAAAGCCGTTACAATCTTGTCTTCGTTTGTGTGGGAAATATCTGCCGCTCTCCCGCTGCAGAAAATATCTTCCGAGATGTCGTAAAAGAGGCCGGACTCTCCGATCAAATCCACTGCGATTCCGCCGGCACCATCGGCTTCCACACGGGCAAAAAACCCGATTCACGAATGTCGAGGACGATCCGTCGCCGCGGATACGAAGTCGCCGGATACGCGAGGCAGTTTGCCCTCCGCGACTTCGAGGTCTTCAATCTGATCCTCACGATGGATGACGAAAATCACCGAAACGTCCTTAAGTTGACCAAGACCGATGCCGACCGGGCCAAAGTACGGAAGTTCACCGACTTCTGTCACCATCACGATCACAGCGAAGTTCCGGACCCCTATTATGGCGGAGAGGAAGGCTTCCAACTGGTCGCCGATCTCATCGAAGACGGCGCGGCCGGACTTCTGAAATTCGTAACAGGTGAACTCGAGATCGCCTAAAGATTCCCGGTCATCTCCCTAATCTTGGCCTCAAGTTCCTCCAATCTGGGTGTCTCAACGCCAACCGCGCGGGCCCTGCGCAAGGGCTCGCTCCAAATTGCCTCAGTCTCCACCGGATGGCCGTGCACGAAATCAATCATGCTCGAGGGTCGGTAATCCTTCATGGCATAGGTCCTCTTAATCTGGAATTCTACAAACTCGTTTTCGATCTCAAAACCGAGACCCGCCGCTGTCCGCTTGACCTCAAACATCAGCTCCCGGACCCGGTCCTCGCCATCCGGCATCGCGAGCAATTTTCCGGTATCGATCCCACCTTCGGTGATACACAGTCCGTTGAAGGGAACGTTCCATACCAGCTTCCGCCACTGGGCTTCGGAAAAATTCTCGGAAATTTCACACCTCACATTTGCTCCCTCGAAGATTCCGGCCAGTTCCCGCAAACGTGGGGTCACCCCCGGAGAAGCCTCGCCCATCGCGATCATCCCTCCACCCGTGTGCCGAATCAGCCCGGGCTCAATCCGGTTGATACACACAAAACACATTGCTCCCAAGATCCGCTCCATTCCGAACAAATCTGCCAGTGCCTCAATATTCCCAAGCCCATTTTGTAAGGTCACAATCACGGTCTCATCGTGTAAGAGGGGCGCAATCACCTCCTGAAATCGTGCGTTTGAAGTCGCCTTCCACGCGACAATCACGACATCAACCGTGCCGATTTCCTCGGGAGTCTTGGCGCAGGTCACCTCGGGCAAAACAAAACCGCCGTCAATGCTCTCCACCGTCAGCCCCTTCTCCTTCACAAGCTCATAGTCGGACCGAAGGAGAAAGCGGACATCGTGCCCTGCTTTCGCGAGCCGACCGCCGTAATAACTTCCGACCGCGCCGGCTCCGATAATCGCAAAGCTTATCATCGCCCTAACTCGCGCGCCACTTTTGTCGCCGTCGCAATGGTATTTCGGTGAATTTTGGCGGTGTATTCCGGTTGTCGATTGTAGCCTCCTCCGTAAAGAATTGCGACCGGAATCCGATTCCCCATAAAGGCTCGTAAAATCACTTCGTCACGCCGCATGAAGTCCTTCAAATCAAGGAGCATCTGCCCCATGCGATCGTTGCGATGATTGTCAGCACCCGCGATCCAGATGACGAGATCCGGCGAAAAGACATCAAGCGCAGCAGCCAGGGTATTGAATAGCTGCTTTAAATACATCTCGCCCTCCACATAACGAACGGTCTCAACATCCATCGAACCACTCACCTTCTTGGAGGGAAAATTCCGCCCAACATGAATCGAGTAGGTAAAAACGTTGGGATCGTTGGCCAGAATGCTGTTGGTCCCGTTTCCTTGGTGGGCATCGGTATCGACCACCATCACCTTAATCCCAGGCTGATGGACCTGCAAATCACGAACCGCAATCGCGACATCATTAAAAACACAGTATCCTTCACCCCGATTCTGAAAGGAGTGATGGGTTCCACCTGCCAAAACCGCCGCAACTCCATCTTGCAAAGCAGCATGACAAGCCTGCCTCGTTGCCTCCACTTCAGTGGCGCTCCGGTGGTAGAGCTTCGGAGTCAGCGGCAGTCCGAGCTGGATCTGCTCCTTGCGATCCAAGCGGCCGTAGTAGATCTTTGCCAGATAGTCCTCATCATGAACCCGCCTGAGGACATGGCTCTCAGCCTCTTGCACCTCGATGATATCCTCGCCTTTCACGATCCCGCTGCCCACTAGCATGTCCTTGGAAACCCGGAACTTATCCATTGGGAAGGGGTGTCCGTTCGGCAATTCGAGGTAAAATTCGGAAGAGTAAAAACAGCGCATTTCGTTCTGCATGGAGTCTCACGCGCCACCGCCCGACCTGCAAGCACAGACCTCCACACAGTCATCGCTGGAAATCTCAGATTTTTCAGATAGGCTCCGCCACCTTGACCTTTCGAGCAATCCTTCTTCTCCTGACCGCCACCCTTTTGTCCTCCGCGCAAAACGGCCCCAAAATCACGGTCGTGCCGGCCCCCAAGGACCCATTCAAACTTCAAAAAGCGACCGTTTATCCCTGGAAGAAGTCCATCACGGCCACCGTTTTTTGGGTCGGAGAAAAACCAACAGCCAATAACCCCACCCCAAATAACAAGTCTTCTTGGGATGTCAATTGGCAGGAAAATTACGGCGGATTCGATAACCCGGATCCCAATGGGCGGGTAGGATACCTCCCCCGCGGATTCACCCCGGGGCTCAATCCCTTCTACATTGCCCTTCCCTACAACGACCGACTGAATCACCGACTCCACAAGCCAGAGGCCCCGCGCGTCATTCCATGGTGGGATCGCTTGGTGCGAGATAAGAAAAAATCAGTCTGCAAAGGAAGATGGATCCAGATCTACTGCCCCGGGACTCAAAAAGTCTGCTACGCCCAATGGGAGGATTGCGGCCCTTTCGTCACTGATGACTGGGAATACGTCTTCGGCAATCAACGCCCGAAAAACAAAAGCAACCAAGCCGCCGGGATCGATATCTCCCCCGCCGTACGCGACTACTTGGGCGTTCCCAACAAAGCCACCGTGCACTGGCGCTTCATGGAATTCTCGCGTGTCCCCCGCAGTGGCCCGTGGGCAAAACACGGAGTCAATAATCCTTTTGTAAACCAGAAGGTCGATGATGACCTCGCCGAAAGATCCCGCTACATGGATTATCTGCTCAAGCGACGCGACGAGGCTCAGAAACAGCGACGATAGCGAAAGCATTCACCCACTCACTTTCTCATCCCAATTCACCAAATCAGGAAAAGCTTCCAGGGTGTTGTCGCCCGCCCCCGAAGGCGCAGCCCAAATCAACGTCACTTGGTCCTTAGCGAGCTTGAGATGATCGTAAGCTCCAGCGGCACCACATTCGTAAAGAGCTGAAATTCGGAGTTCTGCCTAAAATTCTGTCCGGTCCCGTTGCTTGCGGAACACCCTCACCGTTTGTGCCCACAATCTCCCCTTCGATAGGGTCATCTCCGTCAAAGTCATTTGCTGCCGAGAGGAGGAACGACACCGCAACCGAAGGCCCAAAATCCGGCGTCACAATGAAGCCGCTGTTTGCAATCCTAAGGTTGAGACTGTCTCAAAACGGAGAATCCCACAAGACGCTCCTCTCATGATTGGCCGACAAACTGCCCAAATCTCCACTTCCCCTATATAAATACCGGTCCATCCTTCCCTGGAAAACTCTTTGACCGTTTTCTCCGAGTCTATCGTCCTCAACCTTTGCGAATGATACTCACTCTTCCAAAAAAATGGAAAGGGGCGCATCCAAAGATCCGCCCCTTTCGCACACACAATCGACAATGACAATAGGGCAACAAACAAACCCAATATTGTCGTTCAAACACCATGCAGTCCTCGTGCCACATTTCACTGAATCACAGTCCAGCACTCCATGAATTTCACTCCTTGCAACAAACACCCTTTTACAAAACGCTCCCTTACCAGATGAAAGTCCTTCTTCTCGCTCTTAGCCTCACCATTCCCGCATACGCCCAAGCTCCGGACGTCACCATTTTTGACCAATCTCGAAACGGGCTCCGCTCGGAGGAAAGTTCAATTAGCAAACAAGCCGAGCGCCTCTTTAAGAAAGGCCAACTCATGGGTCTTGAGGCCACCGCCAAACTCCTCAAAAACCCCGCTCCACAGCGAATCGACCTTCCCGTCGCGCAGCACAAACCTCTCACTCCGACCGAAATCGCGGAGCGTGCGAAACAAAGCGGATACCGTATCGGTTGGGCCTACCTCTGCAATAACTGCGACAACTGGCATATCAATCTCGCCGGAGGATATGCCCTCACCGAAGACGGCGTCCTCGGCACCTGCGCCCACGTCATCGACATCGACAACAAGAAGATGCGTAAAGGCGGCCTCATCGCCATCGACCACTCCGGCAAGGTATTCCCCGTCACCTCCATCCTCGCCACCGACGAAAAACTCGATGGGGCCCTTGTCAAAATCGACGCCGAAACCACCCCGCTCGCTCTCAACGACAAGGTCTCCACGGGCGATAGCGCCTACTGTCTCAGCCGCCCGCTTGAGCAGGGCCAATACTTCACCGAGGGCATCGTAAATCGTTTCTACTGGAACAACGACAAGCGTGGCGACGACCCTAACTCCATCGAAGCCCTCCGCTCTCTCAAACTCAATGTCAGCACCCGCTGGGCCCCCGGCTCCAGCGGATCAGCCGTCCTCGATCAATTCGGAAACATCATTGGCCACGTCGCCACCATCAGTACCATGGGAAATGGCGGATCAAAAAAAGATACCGATAAAGGCCGTATTCTCATCACTCTCCACTCCGCCACTCCCGCCCGCGCCATGATGGCTCTCGCCACCTTAAAGGCCGACTCAAACTAAAGTCTCGATGCGATCACCTCTTATCATCACCCAAGGCGATCCCGCCGGAATTGGGCCGGAATTAGCCCTCAAAATCCTCGCCGATCCCCCGTGCGAAAACTTAAAAGTTATCGCGTGCCGTCGCCATCTCGCGAAAGTGGCAGCCTTTCTGGACCTCCCTTTCCCGGAAGATCACATCATCGATCTTCCCCTCACCGGCTCCGTCAAAATGGGCGAAGTCTCAGCGATCGCCGGAGCCCATTCCTTCGACTGCCTCGAAGCGGCCGTCGAGGGTGCCCTCGCTGGCACCTACGCCGGCGTCATTACCAATCCCATCCACAAGGAAGCCTGGCACCGCGCCGGCAAAACCTACCCGGGGCACACCGAATACCTCGTCGAAAAAACGGCCTCAGCGAGCCACGCCATGATGCTGACCTCCGAGGAAATCACCTGCGCGCTCGTCACCACTCATGTCTCACTTACGAGCGTCCCCGGACTCCTCAACGAGTCTCGCATCCTGGAAGTCATCAAACTCACCCACCAGGCCATGAGCGCACTCCGCGGACGCCCCGCACGCCTCGCTATGCCCGGGCTCAACCCCCATGCTGGAGAAGGAGGGCTCTTCGGCCGCGAGGAAATCGAACTCATTATCCCGGCCCTCGAAAAAGCACGCGCCCTGGGCATCGAAATCGCCGGGCCACTCTCACCGGATACCGCCTTCCTCCCCGCAATCCGTAAAACGATCGACGCCTACGTCTGCCTCTATCACGACCAAGGCCTCATCCCCCTCAAAACCCTCGCCTTCGACCTCGGCGTCAACGTCACCCTCGGCCTCCCCATCGTTCGCACCTCTGTCGACCACGGCACCGCCTTCGACATCGCCGGCAAGGGCCTCGCCAGCGTCACCTCTCTCATCGAGGCCACCCGGCTCGCCCAGAAACTGGTTCACCAGAAGACCGCGACATAACGTCGTGTCAAAATGACCGACACCGCGTCATTTTGTGTTAAGTCGTTGCTATGAAGCTTGCGTGATAACAGCCAGTTCCATTGTATTCTAGAGGATTCAAGCGCTTAAGACCCATTTGGTCCACGTCCTGCCAAGGAGGGTAAACGTTAACCAATAACTTAAACACGAAAATGAATCTGACCCACTACGCCTCCAATCGCCTCCTCGGAAATCTTGATGAATTCCTGAGCCAGACCCTCCGCAGCTTCGGTCCCGTTGCCGCCGCCCGCGCTCCCGGAGCCTACCGCTACGAGGAAAAAGACTCCTACCGTCTGCGCCTTGATCTTCCCGGGTTCACCCGCGAGGAAATCTCCCTCTCCCTCGAGAAACGCGACCTTACCGTCACCGCCAAAAGCGAACGTGAAGAAGCCTTCCAGGGAACCTTTGAGCGGACCTACACCCTGCCCGCAGACGTCGATCCGGAGGGCATCCACGCCCAACTCGACCATGGGGTCCTCGACCTCACCTTCAAAAAGTTAAGCACGACCGACCACGGCATCCGCACCATCGAGATCGCCTAAACCAAGAACATCTTACCCCCCAAAAAAAAATGAATACGCAAATCACGACCGAAAGACCCCGCTTTAAAACCCGCGCCTATGACCAAGGCTTTGACCTCACAATCGCCCTCCCCGGCGTTGCCAAAGAGGCCCTCGAAGTCAAAATCGAGAAACGCCTCCTCACCATCGGAGGCGAACGCAAGGAACCCCAAGGCGCATTCGAAAACCACGATCACGAGGCCCTTCGCTTCGAACTCAAGGTTGAACTTCACGAGGATCTTGATGTCCAAAACATCAAAGCGACCCATCAGCATGGCCTCCTCACCCTCTCGCTCCAAAAGCGCAAAGAACTTGCCCCCCGCAAGATTAACATCTTAGCCAACTAAGGATTTTTCATGGGATGTTGATGAGAGTGAGAATGGTGTCTCCGCAAGGAGTCACCATTTTTTTGTTCCCAAACCGCACAACCCAACGGAGCTTGGACTATAATCTGAGCCCCTTCAACCAAACCTCTTCTCACCCGCACCAAAAACCAAAAAATTCACGCCAGATTGAAGAAGGATCCGGCACAGATTTCTCGCGAGCGACCTCTCAAATCCCTTCCCCTTTCCCCCCTCACCCTTCATCCTTTCCCCATGAAAGTCATCTCCTGGAACGTCAACGGCATCCGCGCTGTTCTAAAAAAGAACTTCA
>JBLIDI010000117.1:0-11459 GCA_047634075.1 Akkermansiaceae bacterium | reverse complement strand
TGGCAACCTCCTGCATCCTTTCAACAGGCAAAAGCCGTCGAGCGAGTGCCCCGAGCTGAGGATCGTTTGCCACAATCAAAAACTGAAACGCTTCGACACGGGCAGAGATTGCCTGCTTCCCGTCCCCCGCAACGGCCCGCCATCGAGGGGCAAATTCCAAATCACCAAAGGGGCCACCCAATCGCCCCAAGAGATTCTCAATCGCATCCTGATTCCCTCCGAAAGTGCGCCCGTGGGATTTAATCGCAGCCCACTTTGCGGGAGCCTCGATTGAGGAATCCTTGCCTAAGGATTCGAGCAGTTGTTTCGCAAGGGTTTCAAAATCACGGGCATTCTTCGCGGAGGAGAGAGCCTCAGTCATAGCCTGTCTTCCTTCGGGCGTTCCGGTGGCCCGGCGAATCAAGAATTCTTTGAGCTGGGGCCAGGCGGTTTTAGCCCTAAGCAAGAGAGCGCGGGCAGGATCGACCTCGACCAGCGGCTCGAGGCCATACCAGCAGAGAAGTGGAATATTCTTATCGAGTCCGCTCATGGAATGGCTGATGAGCCCCTCGGCAATCATCCACCTTTGGTCGTAGGGGAGCCGTTGTAGAAGGGATGCGAGAGAGCGGCGCACGATCAGCGTCTCCTCCTTCGCGGCTAACTTTTCAAGCTGGATCAGCGTTTCCTCCGGCAGTGCTTTGTGAGATTCTCCCGTAAGTTGGATCGCCCAGGACCTGAGATGTGGATCCGTGCTTCCGAGTGCCGCGGCGGTTGGGATTCCGCATAAATGCCGTGTCCAAAGCGCGCGCAAACGCACCGCCGGCGAGGTCTCTTTTTCAAGATCAACCAAGGCTGCCTGAAGCGCCTTTTGGTCCAGCGTGCCAGCCGCCCTCCGCTCGTGAAGAACCCGGCGCGCCAGCCGCGAACGGACCTCGTTTTTATCTCCGACAAGTCTAACGAGGGCGACATCCGAAAGACTCCGCAGATTCAGGGACGAGCTTTTCAACGCACCATGCCGAACCCGGAAGATGCGCCCATTGCTTCTATCCCAAATCTTGACATCGCGATGATGACACGTCTGCGGGTCGACCCAGTCTGAAAAATACAAGGCCCCATCCGGTCCCTGCATGAGACCCACTCCAATAAAGTCGTGATTGTTGGTGAGGAGGAAATCAGGCCGGTGCCTCGCAAGGTAGCCCGAGCCTTCGTGCTCCAACTTTTCACGAACGATACGGTGTCCGTGCAGGTTGTGAAAAAATGGGGCTCCTCGATACTCAGGCGGAAATTCATCCGCTTGATACAGGGTCAACCCGGAGTGGGCATGGCCACCCCCCAGAGCCGAGGTATCAGCAGGGGCCTGACGCCTCTCTTTGGAATTATCACCCCAAAACGCATGCTCGCCAATCCCTCCGGCGTAGTGGGAATGATCCGCGATGGTTTTGATATCGTCATAAGTGTGTTGCTCAAAATGTTGTCCGGCCTGACGGCGGTAACGCCCCCCTTGTGAGAGGTGATAAAAGTGTGGAATGACACACGCACTCACGAACCAATCGCCGACCTCATTGTAGTCCAGACCCCAGGGATTACTGGTGCCGTGGGCGTAGACCTCGAACTCCTTTCGGACCGGATGAAAGCGCCACACTCCCGCATTGATTTTCTCCCTCTCCGAATCCGAAGAGCCGGGCTTGCCAACGTTCGAATGTGTGAAAACCCCATGGCATCCATAGAGCCAACCATCCGGTCCCCACGTGAATGAATTCAGGGTCTCGTGCGTATCCTGGAATCCCCAGCCATCCAAAAGAACCTCTGGTTCGGAGTCGGGAACATCATCGCTATTCCTGTCCGGGTAAAACAGGAAGTAGGGCGCAGCCCCGAGATAGACGCCTCCAAACCCCACCTCGATCCCACTCGCCAAATTGATCCCTTCGGCAAAGACCTTCTTGGACTCAAAACTGCCATCCTGATCGACGTCTTCCAAAATGACGATCCGGTCTTTCCCTTCACCCTCCTTCGCGCGCACCGGATAGGTGTGTCCTTCGACCACCCAGATCCGGCCACGTTCGTCAAAACACATTGCAATCGGTTGCGCGATCCCGGGCTCGGAAGCGATCAAATCGACAGAGAAACCTTCCGCTACTTCGATACGCGCCAGAGCCTCCTTCGCCCCCATCTTATGTTGGTAATCATCCTGGGGCCGCCCGCCCTCTACTTTCCACCGTGGCGTTGACTCAAGTTTTCCCTCCGCATTTTGAAGATGCACAATCAGCCCCTTTTTGTTTGAGGTAATGACATCCGGGCGCCCGTCGGCATTTAAATCGGCGACCTTCACCTCCACTCCGACTCCGGAATCCTCGTCGATCAAATGAGGCACAAACTCCAATCCACTCTTGGTCGCGGTATTCCGAAACCAATAAAGCACCGGGGCCTGCAAGCCCCCAACATCCTTGCCCTGATGAGCGAGGTGTCGCTTACCGGTCACGAAGTCGACGCGCCCGTCACCGTCGAGATCCGCTTTCGCCAAGGCATGAACCTGTGAAAAAACGACCCCAAAATCTCCTTCGGTCGAAGTCTTCCCCATCAGATCACGGCGGCGAAATTCCCCAGCCTCGACCTGCTCAAACCAACCCAAGCCATACCCGTGCGCTTGATAGGAGGTCACGATATCAGCATCGCCATCTTGGTCGAAATCCTCGACGAGGATCTGGGCACCCCCTCCCCCATAATCACTCTCGGACCACCGGTGTTTTTCCCACAAACCACCGCGCTTTGCAGGCTGTTCATACCAATATCGTTTTTCAATGATATCACTCCGACCATCTCCATTGAGATCCCCGACACCCAGTCCGTGTCCAAAGGGCGTTACGGCGTCACCGGGAAGAGTAATGGCGTGCCACTTCCAAGACTTTGTGGCATCCTCGCGAGCTTCGTAATAGCCATAGCTTCCGGATTTTGCACAAACGATCTCAGGCAAACCACCTGGAACGAGATCGACAAAATGCGGAGATTCGTTTGCCACTTCTGGGGCCACGACATGACTTTTCCAGAGGCTCTCATCACCGGGATTGAGAAAAAATTGGGCCTCCTTCCCCGGGAACCCAAAAACGATGAGATCATTTTTACCATCGGCATTGAAATCCTGAACAAAGCTAAAGAAAGAATTGGAATACCCGCGTTCGCCATCGAAAGCCTCCCCTTTCGTGAATCGGTTCCTTTTCTGGAAGTCCGGACCGGCAAACCAAAAAGGCCCATAACTGAGATCAGCGATCCCATCGCTATTCAGATCCCCTACGCCCGCACCCTCCGCATGGAACTCTGTCAGAAGGGAGAGTCGCTCCCACCCCTCACTCGCGAGAACCGGCAGAGACAGAATGAAAGAAAGAGAAAGGAGTGAAATTTTCATGTCTTACCCACGATACTCTACCCGTCCCAAAATTCCCTACAATTCCCCTCCGCAGGTTTTTACTGGATCTAACATCATCGGCCCGACACGCTATTCAGCTCATTCAAACATTATGGAACGACGCGAAATATTAAAAATCATGGCTACCTCTCTTGGAGGTGGCATCGCTCTACCCGAAAGTGTGTTTGCCAAAATGGGCGAGCCCTTTGATCCCTCAGAACTCACTTTCTTTCGCCCTAGTCAGCGAGCGCAGGTGGCCATGATTGCCGAAGCGATCCTTCCTCGCACCGACACTCCCGGAGCAATCGACGCGGGCGTTCCCGGATGGATTGAAGTGATCGTGCAAGACTGCCTCGAGCGAGAGGATCAAGATATCATCACGGACGGCATCTCAGATTTGATGCGTCGATGCCAAGAGCAACACCGCCAAGAGATTGGCCAACTCACGGGAGAAGAGCAGGTCGCCTTCCTCACTAAAATGCACAAGGAGACGCTTTCCGAAAAACGAAAAGCCCAGAAAGAAGGGCAGAGGCCTCGCCGGACCTTCCTTGAGCAATTCAAAGAACTCACCAAATTTTGCTACTGTAGTTCGGAAGTCGGTGCCACCGAAGCTTTCGAATTTATCTTCGTTCCCGGCAAATGGGTCGCCTCCATGCCTCTGAAACCCGGACAAAAAGCCTGGGCCCTCTAATCCGAACCCTTTCATCAACAATGACTCTCAATACCAAAGGAAAAGCTGCCCACACCTACGATGCCATCGTCGTGGGCTCCGGCATCTCAGGGGGCTGGGCCGCCAAGGAACTGACCGAAAAGGGCCTCAAAACTCTCGTTCTGGAACGGGGACACGATGTCAAACACATCGTCGATTACAAAACAACAAACTCGATGCCCTGGCAGCTCAACTGGATGAACAAGCCATCGCGCGAGATGCTCGAGCAGCAGGAGAAGCAGGCTCGCACCGGATACACCGTGAAGCCCGAGGCTGGCTATCTTTTTGTCGACGACAAAGACCACCCCTACGAGGAGAAGAAACGTTTTGACTGGATGCGCGGCTACCACACCGGTGGGCGCTCCCTGATGTGGGGGAAGCAAACCTATCGCCTCAGCCCCATGGACATGGAATCGAATGCCAAAGAAGGGGTCTCCATCCCTTGGCCGATTTCATACCATGAATTGGCACCTTGGTATTCCTACGTCGAGAAATTTGTAGGGATTAGTGGCTCGAAAGAAGGACTCGCGCAACTCCCCGACAGTGAATTCCAACCACCGATGGACCTCACCCCGCCCGAGCTCGACCTAAAAGCAGCCATCGAAGCAAAATGGAAAGGACGCACCCTGATTCCCGGACGGGTGGCACACCTGACGGCTCCCACGGAGGAACAAATTGCCCTCGGTCGCGCCAGCTGCCAATACCGCAACCTTTGCCGCCGCGGCTGCCCATTCGGAGCCTACTTCAGCAGCCAGGCCGCCACGCTCAAGGCCGCCGCCAATACCGGTAAAATGACCCTACGTCCGCACTCTATCGTCGAATCGGTGATCTATGACGACAAAGCAGAGAAGGCGATCGGAGTTCGCCTGATCGATGAAATCACCTTCGAAACGATCGAGTATTACGCCAAGGTCATCTTCCTGAACGCCTCCACCATCGCTTCCACCGCCATTCTCATGAATTCCAAATCCAAGCGATTTCCAAACGGGATGGACGAAAGCGGATCACTCGGGGGCTACCTCATGGACCACCACCTTGGGGCCGGAGCGAGCGCAACCCTCGATACCCACAAGGACAAGATCCACTATGGTCGTCGTCCCAATGGATTCTACATCCCGCGCTTCCGGAACTTCAGCGAGAAAGCCAAGGGCGATTACCTCCGCGGCTTCGGCTACCAAGGCGGCGGGATGCGCGCGCGCTGGAATCGAGGGATCGAAGGATTCGGAGCGGAGTTCAAGAAAGAACTGACCTCCTTCGGCCCGTGGCGACTCTACCTCGGTGGCTTTGGCGAATGCCTCCCCTACGAAGATAACCGCATCACTCTCAGTAAGGAAAAGACCGACAAGTGGGGACTTCCTCTCGTCGTCGCCGATGCGGAGTTCAAGGAAAACGAATTCAAGATGCGCAAGGACATGGCCAGCGATGCTGGCGAAATGCTCGAGGCCTTGGGCCTCAAGAATGTCGGCACCTTCAATGGCAAACCCAACATCGGTCTCGGCATCCACGAAATGGGCACCGCCCGCATGGGTGGGACACCGCAGGAATCCGTCCTCAACAAACACAATCAGGTTTGGGGCGCTGAAAACGTTTTTTGCACCGACGGCGCCGCCATGGTCTCCGCGGGCTGCCAAAATCCCTCTTTGACCTACATGGCCCTGACCGCCCGTGCCGCCAACTACGCCATCAGCGAATTGAAAAAAGGGAATCTTTAAGAATGGCGAGCCAGACATGCGAGTCACGAAAGACCACCCCGAGGCCCTCTCCCAGTCTCTTCCGCAAATCAACCAATCTTTCCTGCATTGATGGCGTGAGAAGATATCGGGCCTCAACCGCATCGGCGCCACGGACCAAAAACATCTTTTCAAATTCGGGGTTCACCATTTTTTGGAGATTCCCTCCAAGTTTTTGGAGCTTTTCCCCAAACCACCCAAAGTGGCGCTCGGGCACATAGGTCATTTCCGGCTCGACCGCTTTGATGAGCTTTGCGAGAAAGCCCACTTTAAAGATGGCGCGGTAACGTGCCGCGCCCTTGCCAAAATAGATTTGGCAAACAATCAAGCCCCCGATTACCCCGACCATCACCCCGACCAATAATCCCACCGGACTTCCGGAACCAAGCATCACCAAGAGACCGGTTACGACGGCCCCCAGCAGGACAAAGGTCATGCGTTTCGTCCCCTCGCTCCGCTTTGAGACCACTTCTCGGCGCACCCGTTCAAGCGCCTCAATCTCGTTCGAAACGGCATCGAGGGCCCGGTCGAGATCCCACTTGCTCATCGCGAGACCTCCACGTTCTTTCGTTCGGACGCTCTCACCTCAAACCAATCGGCCCGTTCAAAGTTGAAGACTTTCGCGAAGAGCACTCCCGGGAAAGCCTCCACGCCCACGTTCCAGTCTGTTACCGCTGCATTGTAGGCCCGCTGTGAGGCGCTGATCTGGCTTTCAACCTCGGTGAGATTTCGTTGCAGAAAGAGAAACTGCTCATTCGATTTAAGATCGGGGAAACTCTCTGCCACGGCCAACAAACGTCCGACTCCCGCCATCACCTCACCTTCTTTCGCAAACCGATCCCGTGAGCCCGGAGCCGCGTTTCGAGCCGCTATGACAGACTCCAGCACTTCTTTTTCGTGCTTCGCAAACCCCTTCACGGTCTCGACGAGGTTGGGGATGAGATGCCATCGCTTCCTCAACTGCACATCGATTGACGCGAAGGCGTTCCGCATCGCGTTTCGTCGGGAAATGAAACCATTGTAGAGCACCACCCCGAGAATCAACAGAAGGGTCAGCACAATCAGAAATCCTCTCATCTCCGTGATCATAGATTTCTCCCTTCCACCCAACCACTACAAAGAGAGGTGAAAGTTATCACCGCTGACCAGGTATTTGAGCTTCGCCATCAAGGTCCCCATTCGGTAGCTTGCCCCAAGTCCCATGAAAGCTTTCTTAACCCCTTTCCTCATCCTGTTCTCCGCTGGTTCGTCCGTCCTCCCAGCGAAGCAACCCAACATCGTCTTCTTCTTCACCGACGATCAAACGGTCAGCACTCTCGGCTGTTACGGGAATCCCGTCGTCAAGACGCCCAATATTGACGGGATCGCAAAGCGTGGCACGCAATTCAAGCAAGCCTTCGTGAGCCACCCGATCTGCTGGGCCAGCCGTACCTCCATCCTCACCGGGATGACGGCACGGAGCTACCGCGATCCCGGCAAGGGCGATCGGGCCACCGCCGAAGCGGTCGCGGTCCTCTACTCGGACTTACTCCGGCAAAATAACTACCGCACCGGATACTATGGCAAGTGGCATTTCAGCGGACAAGGATCCTTCAAGCGCAAAGACCACTTCGACGAGATGGAAGTCATCGGTCGGAATCCCTTCTTTAAGAAGCAAGCCGATGGCACCCTCCGCCATGAAACCGATCTCATTGTTGACCGCGGGATCGAATTCTTGAAATCGCAACCCAAGGACAAACCATTTGCTCTCAACATGTGGTTCAATGCCTGTCATGCCGAAGACGGTGACCGGCGGCCCGGCATCGGTCACTTTGCCTGGCCTCAATCTGCCAACGGCCTCTACGAGGACACTTACATCGGACCACCCAAACTTGCTGACCCGGCGATCTTTGAAGAACTCCCGGACTTCCTTCAAACCAGCATCACCCGCGAACGCTTCTTCTGGCGTTGGAATACCGAGGAAAAATATCAAACAAACATGCGCGCTTACTACCGCATGGTCACCGGAATCGACAACGCCATCGGGCGCTTCCTGAAGGCCCTGGAGGAAGCAGGACTCGCCGATAACACCATTGTTGTTTACTCGGCCGACAACGGTTACCACATGGCGAACCGCGGCCTCTCCGGCAAATGGTCCCACTACGAGGAGTCGATCCAAGTCCCCATGATCATCGCCGACCCACGCGTTCCTAAAGGAAAGCAAGGCCAAGTGGTCACTGAACAAGCACTCAATATTGACCTTCCCGCCACCTTCCTCGACTGGGCCGGCATCGAGAGCCCGAAACGCTACGACGGACGGAGCCTCAAGTCCATTGTCGACGGAAAAATTCCCAGAGATTGGCGCGAGGAGACCTTTCACGAGCACTTTGCGGTCCGCCACCGGATCCCGGCTTACGAGGGAATCCGTACTAAAAACTACAAGTACGTTCGTTATATTGATCACGACCATGAGTTTCTCCATGACCTCAAGAACGACCCCGACGAACTTGTCAACCTCGCGAAAGACCCCAAGCACGCCAAGACCCTTGCCGAAATGCGCAAGCGCACCGATAACCGAATCAAGGAGCTCGGCGGCCCGCTCGATCCGCCCGAGCGCAAGTTTGAGGCTTCCACCCCACCCCACCCGGTCGCCTCGGCAGCCGTCACCGTCCGCCCCGGACCTGATGGTTTTGTAAAACTTTTCAATGGTAAAAACCTAAATGGCTGGACCGGTGATTCGAAATACTGGTCAGTCAAGGACGGTGCCCTCACCGGGATCACCGATGGCTCGGTCAAGATGAACCGCTTCATCACCTGGAACGCCTCGACCATTCAAAACTTCGAACTTCAGGTCAAAGTGAAGTTCAGCGATCGCGCCAATAGTGGCATCCAGTATCGCAGCAAGATCCTCCCCGCGGTCGATCTCGATGTTTTAACGGGTTACCAATGCGACGTTATGGCTCGCCCAAAAAATTTCAATGGCATGGTTTACGAAGAACGCGGACGTCGAATTCTCGCCTACACCGGCCAAAAAGTCATCGTGGACGAAAAAGGGAAATCCTGGGTGATTGACGAAATGCCGGTGAAGGAATTCGCGCCCAACGAGTGGCACGACTACCGCGTGATCGTCCGTGGCAATCACCACCAACACTGGATCGATGGACATCCCACCGGAGACCTCATTGATCTCGATGCCAAAGGTCGCACACTCGAGGGAATCTTCGGTTTTCAGGTCCACGTGGGTCCCCCTATGGAGATTCAGTTTAAGGACATCCGCATGAAGCACTTTCCCGATGACCTCCCCCTTCGAACCGCTGAGGACACCAAGATCCCGGCTGAGGCCTACGGAGTGCGCCCCCAGGGAACTCCCGAGAAAGGTTGGAAGGCCCCCATTTACGGAGAACAGAAATAATTACGATTCACTGCGGGGCTCCGCTTTCTTCGGCTTCATCGCGAAGAAAGCGATTCCCAGTGGCAAAACGAGAAACCCGAGTTCAAGGTAAATCCAAGGTCGGTAGACAATCTTGGTGCTTATGGCGGTCCGAATACCCAACTGAAAAGCACTTGGCCGCCCTTCCTTGGTGGTCGATTTGGTCACAGCTCGCTCCAATGGAAATCCCACTTTTAACTGAAGCGCCACCAAAATCACTCCGATCCCCGCAAGCCCGGGAATGGCCATACCGTTCCGACCGCTCCGAAAGAGAGCGATGAGAGATAAAAAAAGTCCCGTAAGAACACAAAAGAATGCTCCCGCAACGAAAACGGCAGGATCGACCTCCTTCGATGGTCGACTTTCTTTCTGGTCTCCTCCGAGCGCGGAAATTTCAGGACCCACCGTTCCTCCGCCATAAGTGGATTGAAAACCCGATTGACTGACCACCACCTTTTCGGAGCACTGAAAGTCCAGCTACGGCAGGAAGAAGCAGGACAAAGCTGCGGCGAAAGAAACGAAATTCAATTTGGCAATCAAGATCGAAATCATGATTGAACGGATTGGAGAGACAACCAAAAAAGGCGGACTCCCTTTCGGAAGCCAGCCCTTAAATTCTTTGCTAGAAAAGGATCCTACTCCTCTTCTGCCACGGCAGTGTCCTCGATCGCGATCTCGTCATCGGCGAGGTTTTCGATATCAACCCACTCGATGAAGGCCATCGGTGCGGAGTCACTAGGACGAGGTCCAAGCTTGGTAATGCGGCAGTAGCCTCCGGGGCGATCGCCGACGACAGGAGCGACGATGTCAAAGAGACGTTTGACGCTTTTAGCTTGGCGAAGGAAGCGGAAAGCCATCCGGCGGGCGTGCACTCCGTCGGTCTTTTTGGTCAAGGTAATGAGCTTCTCCGCGATGGGGCGGAGAGCCTTGGCCTTGGCGACGGTGGTCCGGATACGACCGTGCTCAATGAGAGCGCAGGCTTGGTTGGCAAGCAGAGAACGGCGGTGGCCGTCTTTGCGCTGGAGTCTTACTGTTTTACAACGATGTCTCATCAGTTTGGTTCTTTCTAAAAGTGCGTGGTTTGGACGACCTTACTGGTCGAGGTTTTGAGCGATAAGATCGGCAAGTCCTACCGGAGCTTCCTCCTCAACGCCGAGGCGAGGAGCAGCAGGAGCACCGAGAGCAGGTCCGGTCAGGAGTGATGGATCGAGGTTCATACCGAGACCGAGACCAAGCTCTTGGAGCTTATCTTTGATCTCGTTAAGAGACTTCTTACCGAAGTTGCGATACTTGAGCATTTCAGCCTCGGTCTTAAGCGCAAGCTGACCAACGGAGGTGATATTTGCGTTGTTGAGGCAGTTTGCGGCACGAACGGAGAGTTCAATTTCGTTGACGCTCATATTGAGAAGCTTCTTGAGCGCGGCATTCTCTTCGGACTGCTCGGCTGGTGCCTCCTCGAATCCAACCGCATCGTCGTCATAGTTGACGAAGACATCGAGGTGGTGGCGAAGAATTGCCGAAGCCTGCAGAAGAGCGTCATGAGGCTCGATACGACCGTCGGTCCAGATATCGAGGATCACCTTGTCGAAATCGGTAATCTGGCCCACCCGAGTAGCTCCTACCTCATATTTGACGCGGGACACGGGGGAGAAGATCGAGTCAATGGCGATGACACCGATCGGTGCGCCTTCGCGCTTGTTCTCGTCACCGGTCTTGAAGCCACGGCCGACTTGGACTTCGATCTCAGCGTCAAATTTCACCTTTTTATCGAGGGTGCAGATGATCTGGTCTTTGTTGACGATCTCGTAGATATTGTCGTCTTGGATGTCACCAGCGGTGATCACTCCTTCTTTTTCGACCTTGAGGCTCAGGACGCGGGGTTCCTTGGCATGGGCGATGAACTTTACCTTCTTGAGGTTGAGGACAATGTCGGTGACATCTTCAATGACTCCAGGGAGAGTCGCAAATTCGTGCTGAACTCCGGCAATCCGCACGGAAGTGATGGCGGCACCTTCCAATGAGGAAAGGAGAACGCGGCGGAGGGAGTTTCCGATGGTGTGTCCAAATCCCTGCTCGAATGGCTCGGCAGTAAACTGGGCGTAGGTATCGGTTGCGGTGTCCTCATTCTTGACGAGGCGATTTGGGAGTTCGAAACGGTTCAACTTGACTGGACCTTCCTTCTCTTCAGCGGCAGTATTTTCTTCTGACATTATTTTAGTGGGTTGCCGGGTT
>JBLIDI010000116.1:0-11465 GCA_047634075.1 Akkermansiaceae bacterium | reverse complement strand
GGACAATCACCCTCTGGAGAGGATGGAAGCGACTTACGGATTTATGCGAGGGCGCAGAAATTGCGAATCAGACAACCTCTACTTGTGGGTAATAGTAAGCCCACACCACCGGCCATACGCGTTTTCCTTTAGCTAAGCTGAAATGACTTCGCGGGGATGGGACTTGAACCTCTTTTTCTTTCAGCACATGTTGGAGGCACTCAGAAGAAAGATGGCCACGACGTGGGGGCTGTCTCATGAACTCGGAGCTTGATTCCGGCGCGCCATTGCTTTCACCTTCGTCACAAAAAATGATGTCTTCCGCAATTCTCTCCCGTTCCCTCCCCATGATCGTGATCATGGTTGCCCTCGTGGGATGTTCTAAGAAGGAGATGCGTCAGGATTCCTCTAGCATGGAGCCGACCATCAAGCGGGGTGAAGTCATTCCCGTAGACTTGAAGGCCTATTCTGGATCTGGGCCGATTCGTTGGGACGTCGTGGTGTTCGCGTCCCCACTTGGAGGCGTCGGACATTGGGCCTCACGAATCGTTGCTTTACCCGGAGAGACCGTCGAGATCCGTTCCGGCAAGATCGTGATCGATGGGAGGGAGGAGGCGCTGCCGACACACCTGTCCATTGGTGCCTACCAGCGACCCAAGGAGGACTTGGGAGCAAGTGTGCCTAAGCCAATCACCCTCCCTTTCAAGGTCCCTGCGGGTAGCTACTTCGTTCTCGGTGACAACGTCGCCGACGCCTTGGATAGCCGCTTTTGGGGAGGTTTAGATCGCGCTAAGATCTTGGGCAAGGTTCTCGGAAAATAAAAAGACGAATGACCTCTGTGAAGCCTGAAGAGTCGCAAATGGTTGTGATATCTGCGGTTGCGACTGGATCTGGGACAGTGCTTAGCGGTCTAACATCCGAAAATACAAGCTTAAGGTGGTGGTAACCTTTGAATTACCTCTCCCTGAGGGCACTCGATTGCGGGCTCAGCAGCGCAATTTTTTTTCTGTAAAAGTATCGATTCTCATGAGGTTGATCGTCTGAGTTTCAGTTTGGTTATTTTGCTAGGGAAAAACATGCCGGGCATACATCGGATCCCATTTTGAACAATAGGGTGGGTAGTGGGCCACCCGGATCTTGAGGCCCGTGCGTGTCGCCAGCTTGAGCAACTCATGTTTGAACTGGATGCTTCGCGCGGCGTTGGCTCCGCCCGCGTCCATGAGTAGCAGCACTTCTCCGGCATCCGGATTTTAAAACCAGCCTGGCATGTTTTTTATGTTTTTTACGCTTCCTGAGTCCCTTTCTCAGGGAGACCTAGTTATTTCTTGCGAGTCTTGAATCCGGGGTCGGCGCGTTTCCCGAAAGATTGGGGCGCAAGGGTCTTTTTGGCGGGCTTAAGTTGGGTTTTGGGAAGGCGCTCCTTGTTTTTGGCGATGTCGTGCCATTGGGCCACCATGGTTTTGACGCGCCCAGGATGTTTGGCGGCGAGGTCGTGGAGCTCAGTGCGGTCTTCGGCGAGGTTGTAGAGTTCCCAGCGTCCGAGCTTAGCGGAGGCGATTTTCCAGTCGCCGGAGCGGAGGGCGCGGTCTTTGTTGAAGTGGAAGTAGAGGGGATCGTGGGGTGGGCGTTTTTCGCCGGCGAGGATGGGGAGGAGGGATTTACCGACGAGGGGATCGATGATACGGTTGCTCACTTTTTTCGAGTACGAAGCATTCCCGACTTCGAGGGCGGTTGCCATGAAGTCGATGATGTGGGCGGGTTGGTCGGTGGTGGAGCCGGGCTTGGTTTTGAGGAGATGTTTGGGGCCGTGCACGATGAGCGGAGAGGAGATGCCGCCTTCATGTTGGTTTTGTTTATAGAGGCGGAAGGGGGTGTTGCCGAGGGAGGCCCAGCCGACGTCGTAGCACCAGTAGGATTTGGGGTCCCAGGGTTTGAGTTCTTTGCCACGGGTGCGGTCGAAGGGGCAGGCTCCGTTGTCGGAACAGAACATGATGAGGGTGTTGTCGTAGAGGCCTTTTTCCTTCAGATTCTTGATGAGGCGGCCGATGTTTTGGTCGAGGACATCGACCATGGCGGCGTAGACTTCCATGCGGTCTTCTTCCCATTGTTTTTCCTCTGGAGAAAGGCTGTCCCAGGCGGGGATGTGGGAGGCGCGGGGGGAGAATTTCCACTTGGCGGGGAGGAGGCCGGATTTGATTTGTTTTTGGTGGCGGCGTTCGCGGAGGACGTCCCAGCCTTCGGCGTATTTGCCATCGTACTTTTTGACGTCGGCTTCGGGGGCTTGGAGGGGGTAGTGGGGAGCGTTATAGGCGCAGTAGAGGAGGAAGGGTTGATTCCGCTTTCGTTGGGATTCTTCCCAAGGTATTGAGCCATTGATAGATCCAAAGCGACTGGCCCAGTAGTCATCAAGAAAGTCGATGGCGAAGTCAGTGATGACGTTAGTGGTGTAGAAGGGTTTGCCTTTGTGGTTTTTTGGGACAGCCCATTTTTCACCGTCGAGGCGGAAGGTCTCGTCGCCGGTGAAGAAGTTGGTGGCGCCGGAGAGGTGGCCCCAGTAGCGGTCGAAGCCGAAGTCGGTGGGTTGCTTGGAGAGGTGCCATTTGCCAACCATCATGGTGTGGTAGTTGGCGGGGGCGAGGACTTCGGCGATGGTGGCTCCGCGCGAGAGTGATTCGCCGCCGGCCTGGTCACAGTAGAGGCCGGTGAGGAGGGAGACGCGGGAGGAGTGGCACTTGGCGGTGTTGTAGAACTGGCTGAAGCGGAGGCCGTCTTGGGCGAGGGCGTCGAGGTGGGGCGTTTCGATTTCGGAGCCGTAGCTGCCGAGGTCGGAGAAGCCGAGGTCATCGGCCATGATGATGACGATGTTTGAGGGTGCTGGTTTTGTAGATTTTTTGATGTCCTCAAATTCGAGCTTGGTCTGGGCAGAGGCTAACTGGGGGAAGGAGGTGAGCAGGAAGGGAAGTAAGAGAAAATGCCGCATGGGGTGAGATAATCAAAATCGAGGGGATGAAGGCATAAAAAAAATTAGCTCACTTGGGAAGATGAGCTCATAGGATGATGAAGGATCCTTGCCTCGACCCCCTTGATAGCATAACAAAAGGAATGTTCCGATTGATCATTCCACTCATGGTCGTTTTTCAAGTCGCGGTCGCGGCTCCTCTCAAAGGCCCTTTAAAGCAAATTGAAGATGTTGAAGGCCTCCCTCGGGTCCTGCTCATCGGCGATTCGATCTCTATCGGCTACACCCTCCAAGTTCGGGAGCTCTTGAAAGGGAAAGCGAATGTCCACCGCCCGCCGACCAATTGTGCCGCGACCATTCATGGCCTGAAGGGACTGGACAGCTGGCTCGCGATCGGGGGAGAGGAGAAAAAGTGGGACGTGATCCACTTTAACTGGGGCCTTCACGATCTCAAATTCATGGGCCCGAACGGCGAGAATCTGACCGATCCCAAGGCCAAGACGAGTCAAAGACAGGTGTCACCGGAGGATTACCAAAAAAACCTTCGTGAATTGGTAAAACGGCTTAAGAAAACTGGGGCCCGCTTAATCTGGCGAAACACCACTCCGGTTCCCAAGGGCTCTCGGGGACGTGTCCCTGGAGACGCTGCGAGATATAACGAGATCGCGTCCAAAGTGATGAAAGAAGGAAATACTGAGATCCATGATTTGTATTCATTTACGCTAAAAAATATTTCAAAGATCCAGATTAAGGCAAACGTCCATTATCATAAAAAAGGCTCCATGGCGTTGGCGCGAGAAGTGATAAAAGTACTTAAAATTCAGTGAGTTGAATAAAAATTAAGGTCTCGATCCAAGAACGTCGTCAGAGGATAAATCAAGCACTGTTAGATTTGCGCTCCCGAAAAAGAGGACGGAAATACTTGTGTTCTCTCGGGAATGTCTCTTTAACCCCTGTCTTGTCATTCGCGACACAGGAACGATACTGGCAGAATCACTATGAAACCTTTCATTACGGCGTTTGCGGTTATTAGCACAATTTTCACTATGCCCTCCGAAGCACAAACTAACGGCACCCTGACTCCCGAACTTCTTTCGACCCTGCGGGGTGGTTACGAAATGAGCACTACTGATCTCGTGAGGCATAATGCGATCACGAATAATGAGATCAACAAGCTCGCTCTGAACCGGAAAATTATCGCCGGAGAAGATGGCCAATTCAGCCACAAGATTAAGACCAAGGGGATTACCAATCAGAAGTCATCAGGGCGTTGCTGGATGTTTGCCGGCTTCAACGTCATGCGGCCCAAGGTGATTCATGAGCAAGGTCTGGACCGCTTTGAATTCTCCACTTCCTATCTCCAGTTTTGGGACAAGATGGAGAAATCCAATCTCTACCTCGAGGACGTCATCGAACTTCGTGATGCCGATCGGCTCGATCGTGAGTGGCTCCTCATCAACGAGTGGATGGTGGGCGATGGGGGTTGGTGGAACTACCTTGTCGGGCTCGTCGGAAAATACGGAGTTGTGCCAACTTCCGTCATGCCGGAAACCCACAGCAGCGAAAATACCCGCACCATGAATCTCGTGCTGGATCGCCTCCTGCGCGCCAAGGCCAATGGGATTTTGGAAGCCGCCAAGACGGGAGCCTCGGTCGCTGACCTTCGCCAACTTAAGAACAAGGGCCTCGCCGAAGTCTACCGCTTCCTTGTCATCAATCTTGGCGAGCCTCCCACCGAGTTTGAATACCGTTACAAATCAAAAGCGGAGGACGATGACAAGAAAGACGACGAGATAGAGGGTGTTCTTCCTCCCGTCGAAGAGAAGTTGACCGAGTGGAAAAGCTTCACTCCGCAGTCCTTCTACCGTGATTTTGTCGGGATCGACCTCGCCGATTTTGTCTGCCTCTACAATGACCCCAGCCAGGAAATGGGCGGGCATTTTCGCTTCGACCGTGCCCGTAATATCGCCGGAGCGAAGGACATGCACTTTGCCAATATCGCGATCGACGAGATGAAGAAGACCGCCGTGAAATCAGTCCTCGCCAATGAGCCCATGTGGTTCGCGGTGAACATGGGCTTCGACCAGTCCAGCGAACACGGACTGATGCAGGTTGACTTGTTCGATTACGAAACGCTCTTCGGCCTGGAGCTTGATCTGACCAAAGCCGAGCGCTCACGCTTCGGCTCCGGTGCTTCGAATCACGCCATGGTTCTCATGGGTGTCGACCTGAAGGATGGCGAACCCAGAAAGTGGCTCGTTGAAAACAGCTGGGGCGATGCCAAAGGTCAAAAAGGTAAATGGACCCTCTATGACGAGTGGTTCACCGAGCATGTCTACACCATCATCGTGAATAAGAAGCACGTGAAGAAGGAAACACTTGCGATCTTCGAGAAAGAAGCAGGCGTCCTTCCCGCATGGTATCCGGGCGCGCAGGGAATCGAGGGCGTCCGCTAGGCTCTCTCCGACTCTCCGACTCTCCGATTTAGGAACGCCCCATCATCTCGCGCAACACGAGAATTTTGAGCCAGAGCTTGTTCGAAAGCGAGCTGGTCAGGGTTTCGATTTCATTGACCGCATCGAGGACGACCCGGTCCGAGAGGTTCTGCGCGTAATAGGCCGCCAGCTTCCCCACGATCGAGAGCAGGTCGCCCGAGAGATCCAGATAGATCGCGAGCTCCTCGTCGGTGCGCACCGTGCGGATGTCGTGTTCCGGAGCAACCATAAGATCGAGGCCCGGATCCTTGTTGATTTGGTGAAGATCGACCAAGTGGGCCAGCGAGCGGAACTCCGCCAAGGCTTCCAGGGCATCATTCCTTTGTCCCCGGTTTTCCATCCCGACCAGGAAGACAATGCCGCCTGCGAGAACCAGGAGCATGTGCAGCCCGGCATCGGTTGCTTCCAGGAAATCTCCCAAGTTTGTCACCTCCTCGCTGAAGCTCAGAAGGAGGGAGAAGATCAGGGGACCCGAAAGCACTAGCAGGACCAGAAAGCCAACAATGAAACGCAGGATCAGGCGAGGCTTCTTGATGTCGATAACTCGCGCCACCGTTCCCTCGGCCACCGCGGCCACTTCATTGGCCACTGCCGAGAGCCCGCTTTTGGGAAACTGGGCCTCAACCCGATCCGCCATCTTGCTAATCGTGAGAATCAATTTCGTGGGATCAATCGTCCGATAACAATGGTCCGTCAGTCTTTCCGTCATGCCGGATTCTTGTGGGAGGATCAATCCGACTCAATCCGACAATGATTTTTTTTTCACGGTTGCCCCTTGATTTGACTAATTAGTCAAGTAGCGTTAATGTGTGCCGCAAAACACTCCCACTCCCATCAAGCTGCAACAAGCGCTCTATGAGCTCATGTGGCAACAGAGCTATGGGCGAGTCACAATTGATGCCATTTGTGAGAAGGCCGGAGTCAAAAAGGGATCGTTTTACCACGCTTATCCGGATAAGGCCAAGCTCGCTCTCGATGCCTTCGAGCACTTTTGGCAGACCCAGACCCGCCCGTGGTTAGATGAATCCTTCTCCCCATGCGACCCTCCCCTAATCCGGCTGTCTAATTGGTTGTCTCGCGGGCTTGAGAAGACCCTGCAATGCCAGGAGGAGCATGGTCGGATCTACGGATGCCCGCTTTTTAATATCGGATCAGAACTCTCAACACTCGAGCCCGATGTTGCCGCCAAGGTTGGCGAGATCCTCCGCCACCACCGTCATTATCTCATCACCACGCTGCGCGATGCCTCCGCCGAAGGCTCGGTCGAGATCGACGATGCCGAGGAAGTCGCGCGTGATGTCCTCACTCTTGTCGAGGGCGCACTCACTCAAGCCCGAATTTCCAATAAGGCCGATCCTGTCGCCCGTCTCCCCAAAAGCGTGGGCCGTCTCATCGGTGCCATCCTTCCTGATCCTTCAAATTTGACTGTTTCGTAAACCCACTGCCATGTCGTCCGACTCATCTTCTCATCGCATTTCGCCCTTCGTCTTTATCGTCCTCGCCCTCGTGGTCATCGGGATCTCTTGGTGGGGTATTAAAAGTCTTTCGGAAGCCAAGCCCGGCGAAGGTGCCGCCGGCGCTGCCGCGGGTGGACCTCCGCCTGCCACCGTGATCATGGCCCCGGTCGAGGGTCGTCTTTCCGCGCAAACCGAGACGATCGTGGGGAGCCTTCGCGCCAGATCGCGTTCACAAATCGCGGCCCGCGAAGCCGGTTCCATCCTCACCATGAACGTCGATGAAGGTGACCTCGTCAAACAAGGTGATGTCATGGCCACTCTCGATGGCAGGCGTCTCGCCGCCCAAATGGCCGAGGCCGAGGCCGAGATCACTGTCGCCGCGGCTCTGGTGCATCAGAAAAAATCCCGAGTGGCGCGCAGCTCCATCGATCTCGAAATGAAGGAAAAGCTCTTCGCTCAAAAAGCAATTTCCGAGTCCGAGGTCCTCGACGCCCGCTCCGCCAACAATGTCGATAATTCCGTCTTTAAGGCCACCGAGGATTCCCTCAAAGCCGCCCAATCGCGTCTCGAACTCCTCTCGGTTCGTCTCGATGACCTCGAGGTTCGTGCGCCCTTCGATGGCCGCGTGGTCGAGCGCCACTCCGATCTCGGCGAGTGGGTGGACGCCGGGTCCCATGTCGCTACTCTAGTCTCCTCCGGCGACATTGAGGCTTGGCTGCAAGTCCCCGAACGCTTCGCGGCCTCTGTCCGTGGAAAAGAAATTCCGGTGACAATTTCCGCGACCGGACAAACCGTCACCTCCACCTCTCTCACCGTCATTCCCGAAGCGGATGCCACCACCCGAACGCTCCAAGTTGTCGTCACTCTTCCCAATCCCGATGGAACCTTGATCTCGGGACTGTCCGTCAGTGCCGAGCTTCCCGTGACGAGTAATGAGGAACGCCTTGCCGTTCCCGTGAATGCCGTTGTCCAAGGTTACGCCGGTCCCGGAATCTTCGTTCCCTCGGAAAAGGAAGGCTCTCCCATGCCCGTCGCGCGCCGCCTCCCGGTGACAATTCTTTTTCAAGACAATGAGTTCGTTTACCTGACCGCCGAAGGGCTCAAGGCCGGTGATCAGGTGATCGTGGAAGGCAACGAACGCCTCTTTCCATTTCAACCGCTCATCATCGCCGAACGCGAACCTGAAACCTCACCGGGACCCCAAAAGTGAAAGACGAATCATCTTCTCAAGCGGCGCCAAAACGCGGCCTCATCGCAATCGCAATTTCGCAACCCATCACGGTCGCCGTCGGCACCTTGCTAGCGGTCTTCGCCGGGATTCTCGCCGTCACCGTGGTGCCCATTCGCATGACTCCCGAGGTCTCCTCGGTCGTCGTTTCCGTCGTCACCACTTGGGAATCGGCCTCAGCCGATGAGATCGAATCCGATGTCATCGAGGAGCAGGAGAAAGTCCTGGGAGAAGTCACCGGTCTTGTTTCCCTCACCTCCACCAGTGCCAACGGCCAGGGCTCCGTTCGTCTCGAATTCCAAACCGGGACTGACATTGAAGCTGCCACCGCCGATGTCCTCCAGAAGCTCGACGAAGTTCCCGGTTACCCCGACGGCGTCCTCCAACCCCGGGTCGAGCCTGTTGATATCGAGTCGGTGGACTACATTGCCTGGATCGGTCTTTCCTCCAGTGATCCGAATTTTCCCGCTGAAACCCTCGATGATCTCATGGAGCGCCGCATTCGTCCGCGCTTCGAGCGGATCGATGGCATCTCCCAGGTGGGCGTCCGGGGATCGGTGCAATCCGAACTCCATATCATCGTAGATCCCGCCGCGATGGCCCAGCGCGGGATCACTTATGCCACCCTTCGCCAATCCATCAGCGCGGCCAATGCCAACTTCTCCGGCGGTAAACTTGCCGATGGCAAACGCGATATTCGTATTCGTTCCACCGGACGATTCAGCTCCCCCGAGGATATCGAGGGCATGATCATCCGCCGCGATGAAAACGGCATCATTTACCTCCGTGATATCGCCACCGTCGAAGCAGCCTTCAAGGAGCCCACCTCCTGGGTCCGGGCACGCGGAATCCAAATGCCCTTCTTTAACTTCCAGCTGAGTCGCGGTGCCAACCTTCTCGAGGCGATGGCGTTGCTCCGTGAGGAAGTCCGTGCCCTCAATGCCCCCGATGGTCTTTTGGCCCAGGAAGCACGTGACCTTGGTCTCAACGGCACCCTCGAACTGGTTCAGACCTACGACTCAACGACCTATGTCGAGGACGCCATCGACCTCGTCCGCAGTAATATTCTGGTCGGCAGTATTCTCGCCACCCTGACCCTTCTCTTCTTCCTTCGTTCGCTTCGGACCGTCGGGATCATTGCCCTCGCCATCCCGGTTTCCGTGATCGCTTCCCTCGTCGTTCTCGTGGCCCTCGGGCGCTCCATCAATATCATCTCTCTTGCCGGCCTCGCCTTCGCCGTCGGGATGGTGGTCGATAATGCCATTGTCGTGATTGAGAATATTTACCGCCACCTCGAGTTCGGCAAAAAGCCCGCCCAGGCCGCTCTCGATGGGGCCAAGGAAGTCGCCGGAGCAGTGGTCGCTTCCACTCTGACCACCCTGATCGTCTTTGCGCCCATCCTCCTGATCCAGGAAACGGCCGGCCAACTCTTCCGCGATATCGCGCTCGCCATCATGGTGTCCGTTGGCCTCTCCATGGTCGTCTCCTTGACCTTGATTCCCGCTGCCGCCGCGCGCTTTCTAAAACCCCAAAAATCCCAAGGCGAAAGCTCATTCGACAAGATCTTTAGTGGCAAATTCTTTCGCATCATTGGCTGGCCCTTCCGCCCCTTCGCTTGGCTCTTCCTCAATCTCCCCACTCTCGTCGGGAACTCCGTCGGTTGGCTCATCGCCTCAACCCTACGGCGGGTCACGGTGGTGGTGATCTTTGTCTTAATGACGTCGTTTGGTGTCAAGATTCTCCTTCCACCACTCGACTATCTTCCCCGGGGAAACCGGAACCTCGTCTTCGGTCTCCTCTTCCCCGCCCCCAGCTATAATCTCGACGCACTTTCGGAAACCGGCAAGCGGATGGAAGCCACCGTCGCGCCCGCTTGGGAAGCGACCGAGGATAAGTTCCAGGTCGAGGAGGTCATCCGCGGGAATGAGCGCGGAGCTCATTATGACGAACGCCAAGAAGTGACTGGTCGGGATGCAACAGGCGAAATGGTCACGGTCATGCCTCCGCCCTTCGAGCACTACTTCCTCGTCTCCTTCGAGGGCCGCATGTTCCAAGTCGCCATCTCCAAGGATAAGAAGCGCGTCATCGATGGCGTCCCTCTCCTCAATGCCGCCACCGCCGGAGGGGCCGCTCCCGATACCCGCGCCTTTGCCTTTCAAATGCCCCTTTTTCGGGTGGCCGGCACCACCGGCTCCGCGATTAAAGTGGATGTCAAAGGATCCGATCTCGTGGGCGTGGCATCCTCGGCCCAGGCGCTTCTCATGAGCTTCATGCAAGCGTTCGGACCAGCAGGTGTGCAACCTTCGCCACCCAATTTCTCCCAGCCCCTCGAGGAACTCCGCATCGTTCCCAATGACGAACGCCTTCGCGAGCTGGGCATGACCCGCACCGATCTCGGCCTCGCCGTGCAAGCCTCCGGCGAAGGAATTCTCCTCTTCCGTGACTACGAGAAAAACGGCGAACTCAAGGACATGAAAATCATCACCGCAGGCGCCCTCGCTCATCTGCCCTTCGAGTCCCTCCTGACGGCCCCGGTCGCCACTCCGGAAGGGAAAATTGTCGACCTCAGATCTCTCGCCACCTTGAAAAAAGTTCTCGGCCCCGAACAGATTCGTCACGTCGATCGTCTTCGTGCGGTCACTCTCGAGGTGACCCCGCCCGGCTCCATGGCCCTAGAAGATGCCATCGCCAAGGTCGACGAACTCATCAAGGCCCAGCAGGCCGCCGGAACGATCGCGCCCGGCGTGCAAGTTAAGATTGCCGGCTCGTCCGATGCCCTGGGCGAAATCAAAGAGGCCCTTCTGGGCGATGGTTCCTTCACCGGACTCTTCAGCAGCTCCCTCTTCCTCGCCCTCTTCGTGGTCTACCTGCTCATGGTCGTTCTTTTCCAAAACTGGTCCTACCCACTCGTGATCATTCTTTCGGTTCCCCTCGCCACCGTGGGCGGGCTTCTCGGCCTCTTCCTCGTTCACCATGCCTCCCTTGCCGACCCCTACATGCCGGTGCAGAACATGGATGTCCTCACCATTCTTGGCTTTGTCATTCTTGCCGGTGTCGTGGTCAACAATGCCATCCTGATCGTCCACCAAACCATCAACTTCATGAAGGAAGATCCGGACCGCGATGCCAATGACGCCATCAGCGAGTCCGTCTCGACCCGCGTCCGTCCCATCCTGATGTCCACCCTGACTTCCGTCGGCGGCATGCTCCCCCTCGTCCTTCTCCCCGGATCCGGATCAGAACTCTACCGCGGTCTCGGAGCCGTCGTCGTCGGAGGCCTCGCCGTCTCCACCATCTTCACCATGTTCCTCGTCCCCACCGTGCTCAGCTTGGTGTTCTCATTCAGC
>JBLIDI010000115.1:0-11531 GCA_047634075.1 Akkermansiaceae bacterium | reverse complement strand
TCCGCTGTTGAGTCCGGTAACAAGAAGCCCATCAAGACTTGGAGCCGTCGTTCCATGGTCACTCCGGATTTCGTTGGCCACAACTTCGCCGTCCACAACGGCAAAACATTCGTCCCTGTCTTCGTTTCCGAAAACATGGTGGGCCACAAGCTGGGTGAGTTTGCTCCTACCCGGATCTTTAAGGCTCACGGTGGTATCGGTAAGAAGTAATCTCCTTTTATAGAATCCCTTCGCTATGCGCTTATCCCTCATTAACCCTCTCGTCGCCGGACTTTTTGTCCTTGGTGTCGCGTTGGCTGGTGCTCAGGAAACAGCGCTTGAGAAGTTACAGCGTGAGAATCGACAACTGAAACTTCAGTTGTCGAATATTAACCTGAGTTTGGCCTCCACCCTCGAGCGGGAGGCCACCAAAACGAGGGCTCTCACTAAAAACGAAGAGCTCTTCGCTCTCTTCGGGAAAGACCTTCTCGAGGGTGGCGACACCAAGCTTCGCCATGCTGTTACCGATTATGAAATTGCCCGCGAAAGCCTCGTTGAGCTTGAGACCGCCGCAAGCAATCTTCTCCTTCCCATTCAAAACTACCTCCGCACTGCGGTTGCTTCGGACCCCGAAGCCCGTATGGCGGTTGAAGTAAAAATCCGCGAACTCGAAGTCGCACTTGGTCAGCGTCAGCAGCCCAAGCGCAAGGTCGAGCAGGGGACCGCTCAAGAAGCACGCATTGTTACGATTGATTCCAATACCGGACTCGCCGTTATAAATGCTGGTTCAAATGCGGAACTCAGTGTTGGTATGCGATTTCGCATCGAACGTTCCGGAGCTCATATTTGCGACGCTGTCGTCGCTGTCACAAGGCCCAATATAAGTGGGCTCTTGATGCAACCTCTCACAAATCCTGATGTCCCGGTTCAAGCCGGCGACCTCGCCAAAATCATTCAATTCTGACCCGACAAACTGATGTTAGTTCGTTCGACCACCAAATACGCTCGGATTTCTCCGAAGAAAGCACGCCATGTTGCTCGTGAAATTCAGGGACTCGCTGTCTCTGATGCTCTCGATGCCTTGACTTATACTCCTAAGAAATCTGCTCACCTGATTGGGAAGACGCTGAAAAGCGCCATCGCCAATGCCGAAAACAACCACGAGCTTTCCGCTGACGAATTAATCGTCAAGGAGGCCACCATCGGTGAGGGACCTACTCTGAAGCGCTTCAAGCCACGTGCTCGGGGATCTGCTGGAGCCATTCGCAAGCGCACCAGTCATATCTTTATCACTTTGACTGACGAGTTCGAGGCTCCTGAGGAGAAGCAGCGTTCTGGTAAGCCCAAGAAGCGTGATACCATCAAATCTCTCTTCGGCGAAAAGGCAAAGCCTTCCGCCGTGAAGGAGGAAGCACCTGCTGAAGAAGCTCCGACCGAGGAGGCTGTTGAAAGGACAGAGGCCATCGGGGATTCCGCTGAATAAGCCAACCTGAACAATTTATCTTTAAAGAATCATGGGACAAAAAGTTAATCCAATCGGTTTCCGCCTCGCCGTCAACAAAGACTGGCGCTCG
This sequence comes from Akkermansiaceae bacterium, assembly GCA_047634075.1. Lineage (GTDB taxonomy): Bacteria > Verrucomicrobiota > Verrucomicrobiia > Verrucomicrobiales > Akkermansiaceae > SW10. The sequence goes on along the minus strand of JBLIDI010000115.1, from coordinate 9,978 downwards.
AAGTGGTTTGCCGAAGGCAAGGACTATACCAATAAGCTGCACGAAGATCTTAGGATCCGGAAATTCATTTCCGATCGCCTTCAAGGTGCGGCACTTTCGAAAGTCATCATTGAGCGGGCCTGGAACAGCGTGCGTGTCACTCTTCACACCTCCCGTCCGGGACTTGTGATTGGCCGCAAAGGATCTGAGATCGAGATTATGACCACCAAAATCGGCAAGATTGCCGGGGGGTCGCAGGTGAAGATCGACATCGTCGAGATTCGTAAGCCTGAGCTTGATGCGCAATGTGTTTGCGAGCAGGTCGTTATCCAGCTTGAGCGCCGTATCGCTTTCCGCCGTGCCATGAAGCGTGCCATCCAAACTGCCATGGAATTTGGTGCCAACGGAATTCGTGTCCGTTGTGCCGGTCGCCTCGGCGGTGCTGATATCGCTCGTGCCGAGTGGTATCGCGAAGGCAAGGTGCCTCTTCAAACTCTCCGTGTTCCCATTGACTATGGATTTGCCGAGGCCAAGACCGTTTACGGGATCATTGGTGTCAAGTGTTGGATCAATAAGGACGACGACGCAGACAAGGGCGGACGTCCTCCGGGTCATGATCGCCCACGTCGTGGTGGTCGCGGAGGTCGCGGCGGCGACAATCGTGGAGGTGGTGGAGATCGCCGCGGAGGTGGTGGAGGCCGCCCTGACAATAATCAAAACAAGCCCGCTGAGGGTGGGGGCGCACCTAGACCTGCAGCTTCCTAGACCAGCATTCATTTTAAAACCAAAATTTAGGAGGACAGAATTATGCCTTTGATGCCCAAAAGAACCAAGTTCCGGAAAGCCCACCGCGGCAGCCGGAGTGGTAACGCCCAGCGTGGCACCGATGTCAGTTTCGGTGACTTCGGTCTCCAAGCCCTCGGTCGTGGATGGATGACCAACCGCCAGATCGAAGCTTGCCGAGTTTCCATTAACCGCTTTCTCAAGCGTAAAGGTAAGACCTGGATTCGGGTCTTCCCCCACAAGCCGGTCACCCGCCGTCCCCCTGAAACCCGGATGGGTAAGGGTAAAGGTTCTGTGGATGCATGGGTCGCGGTGATCCGTCCTGGCGCCATGCTTTTCGAAGTGGGTGGTGTCCCCGAGTCCCAGGCTCGGGAAGCAATGCGACTCGCTTCCTACAAGCTCGGCTTTGAAACCCGTTTCGTCTCTCGTTCCAAGCACTAAAGCTGCCTCAGGAACTCATTATCAATCATTGAACTGACCGAAAGGAATCACGTCCATGCCCAAAGTAAAATTTTCCGAAATCTCCGAACTCAGCGTCGAAGAACTCTCCACCCGTCTCCGTGATCTCAAGGAAGAGGCCTTAAACCTCCGTCTTCAACAGGCCACCGGCCAACTTGAGAACACCTCCCGCCGCCGTATTGTCCGTCGCGAAATCGCGCAGGTCATGACGGCAATCACTCAGCGCAAGTCCGCCTAAGGATCCCTGAATTTACCCAATCTCTTAACTCATTTCTAAAGATGTCTGAAAATCAGGAAGCTCCGGCTAAAAAAGACTTTGTGCCTTCCGAGGCACCAGCCAAGAACAAGAAAACCCGTGTTGGGATCGTCAAATCCACCAGCATGGACAAAACGATCGTTGTGGAATACACCAACCGCGTTCCTCATCCCAAGTTCAAGAAAATCATCAAACAATCGAAGAAATTCTATGCGCACGATGAAGCAGGCGAAGCCGCTGTTGGCGACAAAGTCCGCATTGAAGAGACAAACCCGATCTCCAAGCTCAAGTGCTGGAAGCTCGTGAAGGTTCTCACTCACTAGATAAACCGGCCTTACCAGCCACCCCAAACAAACTCTCTAAAGATATTTATTTGCCATGATCCAAATGGAATCCAAAGTTGTGGTCGCCGATAATACCGGTGCTCGCCTTGCCAAGATGATTGGTGTTATCGGCAAGCGGACCAAGTCCGCCCGCGTCGGTGACATCATCACCGCTCACATTCGTGAGTCCATCCCCACTGCTGCCGTGAAAAAGGGCTCCGTGGTGAAGGCTGTTGTTGTGCGCACCGCTTATCCCGTTCGCCGCGCTGATGGCTCTGTTCTTCGTTTCGATGAGAATGCTATCGTCATTATCGATAAGGACAACAATCCCAAGGGCTCCCGTATCTTCGGTCCGGTAGCACGTGAACTTCGTGAAAAGAACTTCATGAAGATCGTCTCCCTCGCTCCCGAGGTTCTCTAATCCCCACTTTTACCGGACCATGAAAATTAAAACCCACGTGAAGCCAGGAGACGAAGTCATCGTCATTTCTGGAAACCACAAAGGAAAACAAGGCGCCGTTCTCTCCATTAATGTTGCTAAAAAGCAAGTGATCGTCGAGGGTGCCCGCAAAATGAAGAAGTCTATCAAAACCTCCGAAGGCAACCCTGAAGGGGGCATTGAGGAAGTTGACGGGCCAATTCACATTTCTAACGTAAAAAAAGTCTAGCCCGGACCTCCTGACTGTGTCAGGAACCCGGCCCGCTCCAACCACTCGAATAGATCGGGAAGGGGGCACCCTGCGCGCTTAAGCACTCACTCATCACGCTGATCCGCCAAGATACAATGAAACCAACACTCCAGAGCCTCTATGAGGATAAGCTTGTTAAGGCCCTCCAAGAAGAATTAGGCCTCACAAACGTCAACGAGGTTCCCCGCCTCGAGAAGATTTCTATCAACTCCCACGTCGGTCACTATGCGAATGAGCGGAAGGCTGCTGTTGAGGATGCCGTTGATGAAGTCGCTAAGATCACCGGCCAAAAGCCATCCGTGGTTTTCGCCAAGAAATCCGTCGCTAACTTTAAGGTTCGCGAAGGCGAAGCAGTAGGCGCCCGTGTTACCCTTCGTGGTGAGCGCATGTGGGAATTCCTCGAACGCTTCATCTGCATCACCTGCCCGAATATTCGCGATTTCCGTGGTCTTCCTTTTAAGTCCTTTGATGGACGTGGGAACTACGCAGTGGGATTCGCCGACCAGGCTATTTTCCCTGAAATTGAGCTCGATAAGATTAAGCGCCAGATCGGCTTTGATTTCATCTTCGTGACATCCGCGAAGACCGACGCTCAGGCCAAGGCAATGCTTAAAGCTCTCGGAATGCCCTTCCGCGATAGTGCCAAAACCGAGGAAGACGCCGCCTAACTTTAACGACCTGGAAAAACTAATACCATGGCAACACTCACTGACCCCATCGCTGACTTCCTCATTCGTTTGAAGAATGCTTCACGCGCTGGCAATGACTCATTTCGCGCACCTCATTCCAAAATGAAGGTGGAAATTTCCCGCATCCTCAAGGAGGAGGGCTACATCTGGAACTACGAGGTCGACACTTCCGCGCAATTCCCGGAAATCGTCGTTAAGACCAAATACGTTGATGGCGTTCCCGCCCTTACCGATCTTAAACGGATCTCTAAATGCGGACGTCGTAAATATACCGGTTCACAAGAAATTCCCCGCGTGCTGAATGGCATGGGAGTCTCCATCCTTTCGACCCCGAAGGGACTGATGACCGGCCACAAAGCTAAGAAAGAAAAAGTCGGAGGCGAAATCATCGCCTTCATCTGGTAGAAACCTCCACTCAAAAAACAGAACCATGTCAAGAGTAGGACTCAAGCCCATCCCGGCTGTCGATAAAGTTGCCATCAAAGTTGATGGGAAAAAAGTCAACGTCGAAGGACCAAAGGGTAAACTTTCCCTAGATCTTCCCGAAGGTCTCACCGTCGAGGTGAGCGATTCGGAGATCACCATTATCCGTGCCAGCGAACTACGCCATGTGCGTGCTCTCCACGGAACGTTCCGCAGCCTCGTTCAAAATCTCATCATCGGTGTGAGCGAAGGCTATATGAAGGACCTCGAGATTCAAGGTGTTGGTTTCCGGGCTGCCGTCAAAGGTAAGGACCTGGATCTCAGCCTTGGTAAATCTCACCCCATCCTCCACCCCATCCCCGAAGGTCTTATCGTGACGGTCACTGATAACACGAAGATCAAGGTGGAAGGAATCGACAAGCAACTCGTCGGCCAGTTTGCCGCTGAGGTGCGCAATTATTACCCGCCCGAGCCCTACAAGGGTAAGGGAGTCCGCTACGTTGGCGAATACGTCCGCCGCAAGGCAGGTAAGTCCGTTAAGTAATTCCTGACGACAACCCAGAACTTCATATTTTAAATGAGCACTCTCAATCGAAAGGAACTTCGCCGTAAGGTCCACCGCCGCATTCGGAAAAAGGTTTCCGGAACCGCTGAGCGTCCACGCCTCGCTGTTCACTTCTCCAACAAGAACGTTTACGCCCAAGTGATCGACGATATCACTGGCAAGACTCTTTGCTCTGCTTCCACTCTTGATTCATCTATCGAGACGACCGGAGCAAGCAAAGTAACCGCCGAGGCGGTCGGAAAACTAGTCGCGCAACGTGCCGCTGACGCCAAAATCGAGGCCGTAGTCTTCGACCGTGGTGGTTTCTTCTTCACAGGTAAGGTCAAAGCCCTCGCCGATGCCGCCCGAAAAGGTGGCCTTAAATTCTAATTCTTGCTCCGAATCAACATGGCAAATAACGAAGACTCAAAGCCTGCTGCCAACGCAGCAGCAAAGCCAGCGGATGCAAATGCCGCTGCCAAACCAGGCGATGCCGCTGCCAAACCAGCCGGTGACGTTCCCTCAAATAATCGCGGCGGTGACAATCGCGGCGGTGGCTTCAATCGCGGCGGTGGCCCCGGCCAAGGGGGGGGGAACCAACGTGGTGGATTTGGCGGCCGTCCGCGTGAGGCAACTCCCACCGACTCCGAGGGGAACGAACTCACTGAGAAGGTCGTGTTCATCAACCGCTGTTCTAAGGTGGTTAAGGGTGGACGTCGCTTCAGCTTCTCCGCTCTCGTCGTATCCGGAAACGAAAAAGGTTCTGTCGGATATGGTTTCGGTAAGGCCAACGAAGTTGCCGAGTGCATCAAGAAGGCCTCTGGGATAGCGACGAAGAGCCTTGAAAAGGTCAAGCTGAGTGGTTCTACCATCCCTCATGAAGTTTACGCTGAGTTTGGGGGTGGCAAGGTGCTTCTCAAGCCCGCATCTCCTGGAACTGGCGTCATCGCCGGTGGGGGTGTGCGCGCTGTTTGTGAAGCCGTTGGCATTCATGACGTTCTCGCTAAGTCAATCGGTTCCAACAACCACGCCAACGTGGTCAAGGCGACGATCAAGGCTCTCACCATGCTTCGCAGTAAAGAGGAGGTTTTTGCTCTCCGCGGAATAAAGAAGGAGAAAGCCATCTAATTTTGGTTTCTCCAAAATCCTGAATCACATCACAAATAATGAATCTCCATAATCTCAAGCCCAATCCAGGAGCCAAGCATCGCAAAAAGCGTCTTGGTTGCGGAGAAAGCTCCGGTCTGGGAAAGACCTCCGGTAGAGGCCACAAGGGTCAGAAGTCCCGCTCGGGCGGTGGCGTTCGTCCTGGTTTCGAAGGGGGTCAGATGCCCCTTGCCCGGCGTCTCCCCAAGCGCGGTTTCTCAAACCTGCAGTTCCGTGACACCGTCGCTATTGTAAATGTTTCCCAGTTGGAGCACTACTTTGAGGCCGATGCCGAAGTGAACGAGCAGACTCTCCGTGAAGTCGGACTCGTTAAGGGCCAGTGCGACAAGGTCAAGGTCCTCGGACAAGGCGAGATCACCAAGGCCATGAAGGTTACGGTTGATCTCGCGAGTGCTTCCGCAAAAGTGAAGATCGAGAAAGCCGGCGGCTCCTTGGAGCTCTAAACGCCGGTTTTCTGAAACACTCTGGTGAAGAACTCTCCTCACGCAAATTCCACGTTGAGCCCGGTCCTCCGGGCGGCAACGTTTTTTGCGTTTTTGGGTCTCCTGACTCTTGGCTCCTGTCAAGAGGACAAGGGGCCAATGGTCGAAGTCCTCGACGAGCAGACCAAAGTCTTCACGGAAATGGCCAGTTTACTTGATCAGGTCGAGCAAGGGGGAGACCCCCTGAAAGCTGCTCAGTCACTCACCGTACTCGGCGAAGAACTGAAGGAGTTGAAAATCAAAACAGCCGCGATCGATCACTCCAAGTCTGTCGCAAGTGGGAAGCTTCTCCCGCAACACGATGAATTCCTCAAAGCGTTTGCTGCCTACCATAAGGCACAACAGGAACTCTTTCTCTCAGGGAAACTGACTCCCGAAATCAAAAGGGCCATCATGGCCCACCATAATCCCGCTCCGATGCCCGGAGAGGGCACCCCTTAAAAATTTCTGACACCTAAATCCACATGATTTCCGCATTTACCAATACCTGGAAGATTCCCGAGCTTCGGGATCGCATCCTTTTTACCATGGCCATGATCGTGATCGTGCGTCTTGGTGTTCATCTTCCTCTTCCCGGGGTCAACATGGATGTCATCCGTGAGTATCTTGATATCCTAAAAAAAGATAACGAGGAAGGAGCCGGTGGTGGTGTCGGTGCCATTTTGAACGTTTTCTCAGGAGGTGGTTTGACCAGCATGGGCCTCTTTGCCCTCGGTATCATGCCCTACATTTCGGCGTCGATTATGATGCAGCTTTTGAGCGCGGTGGTTCCCAAGTTGGCCCGCCTCAAGAAAGAAGACGGTGGACAGCAGAAAATCAACCAATGGACCCGATTTGTGACGATTGCGATTGCCACAATTCAGGGTTTCTTCCTCGCCAAGTCGCTTGAGAATCCCACCCAGAACCCGCTCCTCCGGGGAATTGGGAAAGCGCTTGAGTCCACGGGGCAGGATCTTGTTCCGGCTTTTGCGGCCAATGCGGGCGGAACTTTCGTGGCCCAGACCGTGCTGATCATCATCGCAGGAACTCTTTTCCTGATGTGGATCGGCGATCAGATTACCGAGCGGGGCATCGGAAACGGTGTTTCCTTGATCATTTCGGTGAACATCATCTCATCGCTCCCGGGTGTCATCGTCCAAATTTGGAACACCTTCGTGATCGATCGCGGAAGTGATAATCCCTTCAGCCCCCTCTTGATTGTCTTGATGGTGGTGCTCTTCCTCTTCGTGATTGCCGCGGTCATCACGGTCACGCAGGGGCAACGAAGAATTGCCGTGCAATATGCCCGGCGCGTCGCAGGCCGCCGTGAGATGTCCGGTGGGACGCAATATCTTCCTTTGAAAGTGAACTACGCAGGGGTCATGCCGGTGATCTTTGCAACTGCGATTCTCCAGCTTCCGACCCAACTTTTGGGTCAAATGACTGATGCCGTTTGGGTGCGCACGATGGGTGATATTCTTTCTCCCAACGGCCCGTGGTTCTACTTGCTCTCAGGCTTCATGATCTTCTTCTTCAGTTTCTTCTGGGTCGCGACGATGTTCCAGCCTTCCGAGGTTGCCGAGAATCTCAAGAGGGGCGGCGGTTATATTCCCGGAGTCCGACCCGGTAAACCAACGTCTGATTTCCTAGATTACACCATGACTCGTCTCACCTTTGCCGGGGCTCTGTTCTTGACGCTGATCTTCATGATGCCCTTCTTCATCGGACTGGCCCTTGACCTCGGAGCGAATAGTTTGATCACCTCCTTTTTTGGCGGAACCAGTCTTCTTATTCTCGTCGGGGTGCTTCTCGATATGATGCGTCAAATCGAGACCCATCTCCTTCAGCGCCAATATGATGGCTTCCTCCGCAAGGGTAAGATCAAGGGGCGCCAGCAACGTCAGGTTTCTGGGAATCAGGCCTCAAGTTCGTCGATTCTCTATATTTGGATTGTTCTCGCGGTGATCGTTCTGATTGCAGTGGTCGCTCTTATTAGCCAGTAAAATGAGATCCCGGCACCTCGTCTTTCTCGGCCCTCCAGCGTCGGGAAAGGGGACACAGGGTCGCCGCCTCGCCGATGAAAACGGCTTGGCTTATCTTTCGACGGGCGCGCTCTTACGGCGCGCTCTTCGCGATGGGACTGGTCTCGGGAAGCAGGCGCGACCTTTTCTTGATCGAGGCGAATACGTCCCGGATGAGACCATGGTGCCGATGGTTTTGGCTTGGGTCGGGGAGCAAAAAGAGGGTTGGCTTCTCGATGGTTTCCCGAGAACGGTGCCGCAGGCCGAGGCCTTGGACGCTGCACTGACCCAAAAGCCTTCTGCCATCATTTTACACGTTCCCGATGATGAGTTGCGACGTCGGGTCGCCTGTCGTCTCGAGTGCCTAGATTGCCACCGGGTCGCACGCGAAGGTGAAGGTGAGAAATGTCCGACATGCGGTGGCGTCCTCGCTCCGAGGGCGGATGATGTTTCGGCGAGTTTTGAAAATCGCCTTGCCGAATATCGGCGCCTTGTCATTCCGGCCATCACTTATTATTGTGATCTCCAGCGCGCCAGAATTATCAATGGGACAGGTTCCCCTGATCAGGTCTACGCCCGCGTTAAAGGATAGCGCTTGATACGGGGATCAACTGACTTCGGGGTGGCATCTCAATGAGATCTGCTACGGCTTGACCTCAAGGGATTCAGACCCTACCTCATTCGTTATGGCGAAGCGTTTCAAGATCCCGATTAAGACCAAACAAGAGATCGATATGATGCGTGAGGCTGGCAAGGTCGCAAGCGATGTCCTCCAGCGGACGGCTGCCTTCATTGGGGCCGGTAAGACCACGCGCGAGGTCGATGAATATGCCCTTTCCCTCATGGACGGGCACAAGGTGAAGAGTGCTTTTCATAAGTATCGCGATTTCCCGGGGTATACCTGTATCTCAATGAACGAAGAGGTGGTCCATGGAATCGGGGGGGACCGGGTCATTGTGGATGGTGATTTGGTCAAGCTCGACGTTGGGGTGAAACGACAAGGGTGGATCGGCGATAATGCTCTTACGGTTCCGGTTGGTAAGATCAATGGGGAGCAGAAGCGCCTTCTCTCGGTGACTGAGGAGTCACTTTTTGTGGCGATTTCCCATGCCCGAGCTGGGAAGCCTCTTTATGAACTTTGTGCCTCCGTGGAAGATTATGTGAAGCAATTTGGATTTTCGGTGGTGAAGGATTTGGTGGGTCACGGCGTGGGTCGGCAACTTCATGAAGAACCGCAAGTACCGAACTATCATCCCGGAGGAAAGGGGCCGATTTTGAAGGCGGGAATGATCTTGGCGATCGAGCCGATGATCAATGCCGGAGTGGGCACGGTCGACTGGCTCGATGACGGTTGGACGGTTTCAACCTCCGACCGACGACCTTCGTGCCATTTTGAGCACACCGTGCTGGTGACCAACGGAGATCCCGAGATTCTGACCTGGCGCCCCCGGACCGCTTTGCCGGCGCAATTGGGGATTCCGCCTTTGAAATGACTTAGGGCTTTTTTTCTCCGTAACGGGCAAAAAGATCTTCGAGCCATTCGCGTTTGAAAGGTTTGGAGAGAAGAGTGACGGTGCCTTTTGGGAGGAGGCGGTTGACCACTTTGACCTCGTCAGGATCCATGGTGTCGACTAAGGCGACAATAGGGAGGTGATAGTGCGCCTCGCATTTGAGGAGCTTTTCGTAGAGTTCGTCGCCCTCCATATCAGGGAGTTTGAGGTCGAGGACGGCGAGGCTAAAATCGTAACCGGTCGCCATCGTGAGCGCTTGGTTTGCACTGGAGGCCGCGATGTGATGGTAGTTTCCTTCGCGGAGAACGTGAACCATTTCAGCAAGGATTGAGTTGTCGTCATTGATCACCAGGATGGGTTTCATCCCGAAATCATGGGCGGTCGCGATGAAGCGGGCTATCACAAAAAGAAAATACCACGCTTGGTATGCCGAAAAACAAAATATTATAAAATATTACGCCTGGCATATCGAAAATGACTGATCCACAGAAATTAAAATTAAAAATTAAGGTGACAAGCTAAATATAAGAAATGGCTCGACTTGGGCCGTGGTGGGGGGTAGGAGAGGGGCGTGAAAGCTATGAAGGACCAAGGAAAGCGGGAACTTACGGATCTGGAGAAGGCGGATTGTCTGACGGGGCGGATGCTGGGCGGGATCGCGCTGAAGTCGTCT
>JBLIDI010000114.1:0-11536 GCA_047634075.1 Akkermansiaceae bacterium | reverse complement strand
GCCGCGCACCAAGAAAACCAGAACTCCCTGAGCGAAGCCCTAGAGCTCATTGAGACCCAAAAACGGCACATCGCCTACCTACAAAAACAACTCTACGGCGCGAAGTCGGAACGCTAGGACCCCGACCAAGGCCACCTCGACTTCGATGAAAGTGTGCTGGGAAAACCCGAACCCTCCGATCCAGAAACATCAGGACCGGAGGAGGAAGAAAACGACAACGAAAAAATAAAAAAGACCAAACCTAAGCGCACCCGTCGCACCAAGGACCAACTCTTTCCCCGCTGGCTCAAAAGCATCGTCGTCGATGAACTCATTCCAGACGAAGTCCGCGCAAACCCCGAAGCCTACCGCCAGATCGACTGCCGCGAGCACCGCGAACTTGAGATCACCCGAGCCGCCATTTACTGGCGTGTCACTCTCGTGCTCAAGTTCGTCCTCAAAAGTGCTGATTTCCAAAAACCTCTCGCTAGCCCGGCCCCGCCATCCAGCGTTCCTGGCACTCTCTGCGGTCCCACCCTCATCAGCCAAATTGTCTGTGATAAATTTTGTGACCACCCCCCGCATTACCGCCAGAGCCAGCGCTTTGAGCGCCGCCACGGGATAGCGCTCCAACGGAGCACCATTAACGCATGGACCGGCAAGCTCGCCGACCTCCTGCGCCCCGTGAACCAAGCCATCAAGGACGAACGCCTCGACACCGACCTCCTCCAGATTGACGAATCTCCCGGCGACTACCTCGCCCCTGGCACTGGCAAAACCCAAACTGGATACTGGTGGGCTTACCGCCGGCACAGTCTACTTTGACTGGCACACCAGCCGCGCGATGGAGTGCCTGCTCGACATGCTCGGCTACGACGAAAAGACCAACACCCTTCTCTTCACCGGCCTCATCCAATGCGACGGCTACAGCGCCTACTTCAAACTGATCAGGATATTTGCGGGCATCCTCCTCGCCGGCTGCCTCGCTCACCTGCGACGTAAGTTTTTCGAAGCCCGCCAACAAGCCCCTGAACACAGCCTTCCCATCCTGCTCAAAATCCAGGAAATTTACCTGATCGAGAGAGCGATGAAACTCAGCAACGCCCCGCCCGGTTGTCGTGACCTCATTCGCCGATCCCGCAGCCTTCTGCTCTTCGCCCAACTCAAAGACCTCATCCAATACCGCCGCAAAAACCAAACCCTTGCCCAAAAGTAAACTGGGCACCGCGCTCACCTATGCCCAAAACCAATGGGACAAGGTCAAAGCGAGCGCCCTTGACCCGCAGCTTGATCTCGATACCAACATGATCGAGATCAAAATCCGCCCGCTCAAACTGGGCTTAAAAAACTGGCTCTTTCTCGGCAGCGCGGAATCCGGCAAAAACGCGGCCCTCTTTTACACCCTGATTGAGAACTCCAAAGTCCACGGCCTCGACCCCGAGCGTTACCTCGTAGAAGTGATCGAAGCCCTGCGCGACCCCGCTGCCGCTAGGCGCGCAAACGAACTGACCCCGGCTGCCGTCGCCGCCGCCCAAGCCAAGCTCGAAGAGCAAAAAACGGCCTAAGATACCCGCAGAAATCCTCACGCCCAGATCAAAATATAAGCCCGTTTTTAAGACGCTTACCGAAATCGGCGATTTTGGAACGAAATTCCAGAAAAAATGCGAAACTTGGGTTAGGTCATCGGTCGGTGACGGAGCAAGAAAAAGGGCCTCGGTCTCACCAATTGTGACGCGATCCGTTTGGTCCCCCCCCCCGGAGATGCTGCGCCACGACCCAAGGCGGCAGCCTCCCTTAACCTCAGGCCAGAACACAAAAAATCCCGGGGCCACTTCTGCCACGCGATTTTGTTGATCTGAAAATCTCTCTGGTTCGCCTAGCGCTGCTCAATCGGAGTCACCTTGGAAAGCTCGGTCGGCCCAACATACTTGGTCAAGGGACGGTAAAGTCGGCTGTCCTCGAGTTGCTCGAGAACCTGTGCGGTCCAACCGGCCATGCGCGAAATCGCGAAGATCGGAGTAAAGAGATCGGTCGGGATTCCTAAAGAGTAATAAACCGTTGCCGAGTAAAAATCGACATTGGCATTCAACCCCTTGCGCTCGCGCATGATGGTCGCGATCCGCTCGGACATCTCGATCCACTTGGAATCGCCCAGTTCCTTGGTGAGCTTGATCGCCATCTTCTGGAGATGGGGAGCCCGTGGATCGAGCACCTTGTAAACACGGTGACCGATTCCCATGATCTTCTTCTTATTGACGAGGCAGTCCTCCACGTAGGCATCGACCTTGTCGAGGCTGCCGATCTCCTGGAGCATCTTAATGACACCCTCATTGGCACCACCATGCAGAGGTCCCTTGAGCGTGCCCACTGCCGAAGTCATCGCGGAGTAGAAATCAGAAAGAGTTGCCACGGTCACACGAGCGGAGAACGTGGAAGCATTCATGCCATGGTCAGCATGAATGATGTAAGCGACATCGAGAGTCTTAGTAGCCGCTTCCGATGGCTCCTCGCCGGTGATGAGATAGAGAAAGTGGCCCGCCTCAGAGAGATCAGTGCGGACAGGTGGGAGAGCAAGCCCCTGCCGGGCGCGGTGGTAGTAAGCCACGATGACCGGAGTCTGGGCACAGAGGGAAATCGCGACCTGGGCGTTGGCCTCCTGATCAGGCTCGCCCACTTTGGCGCGCTTATCGTAGAGACCGAGCATGGAAACCCCGGTGCGGAGAATGTCCATGGGATTGGCATCCTTGGGAGCAGATTTTAGAAAATCGATGACACCCTGCGGGATTTGCCGGTGGCTCCGCAGGCCCTCAACGAAGGTCGCCAACTCACCGACATTTGGCAGTTTGCCGAAGTGCAGAAGGTAAGTGACCTCTTCAAAACTGCAGTTCTCCACGAGCTCGTCGATAGAGTAGCCAAGGTAGGAAAGACGGCCATCAAGACCTTCAACATTGGAGAGTGCGGATTCGTTGGCAATAACCCCTTCAAGACCTTTGGCGTAATCAGACATAAATAAATAGATTTGGTGAAAATGTAGGACACAAAGCAATACTGCCACCTCCACGACCGCGCAAGAGTTTCCAGATAAGAATGTTTCAGTTTTTTAGTTTAAGAAGGTTAACCGTTTCGCCAAGATCACCTTCGTGAACACAGAATGGATTCTCACCCTCGAAACGAGTGTCACTCATGCCACCCTCGTCCTAGCTCGCGGCCGCGAAATTTTCGACCAACGGGCCTTCTCAAGCGAGCGATCCCAAGAATGTGACCTCTTTGCTCCTCTCAAAAGCATCCTCGCCGGACTTCCGGAGAACCAGCGCCTCTCCCGGATCATCGTCGGAACCGGCCCCGGATCATACAATGGAGCCCGCGTTGGTATCGCCACCGCCCAAGCCATCGCCCAAACCCACGGATGCCGCGTCGCCGGACTCTGCTCGTTCGAAGGCGTCCCGGGAGTCTCCGAAAACGAGACCCTCTGGGCCGTCGGCGATGCCCGCCGTGGCAGCTATTTCCTCATGCCCGTCATCAAAGGGCGCGCCCAGATCCCCCCGCTCTTGCTGGAGGAAAATGACTTCCTCGCCCGCCTGGGTGAGTGCGAGGGCCCCAAAGTCACCTTCGAATCTCCAACCCGCCTTCCTGAGGGCATCGACTACACCGAAGCACACTCCACCGCCGAGGGCTTGCTCAAGTCATGGCTGGCCCGCTCACCCGAAGAGCAGAAACTTCTCCTCAACACCCCGACCGAAGCCTTCTACCTGCGCCCGCCGCATATCACCAAATCTAAAAAATCGCCTCAATAACATCCTTTTTAGGACCCCCCGATGTGGTATCGATCATGCTCATGAAAGTGTTTGTCGTAGCCTTCCTCGCAATTTTCACTGCTCACGGGCTTGGACTGACCTCGCCATTTTCTTCGAACGTAGTCCTTCCCATGGATGCGCAAGTCACGCTCCGCGGGAGGAAGGCACCCTCTGACACGATCGCCGTCACCTTAAACGGCAGCACAATCGAAGGGAAGATCAGCTCACTCAGCTCAAAACCCCAGGCCCAAGTCGCCAAGAAACTGCCCAACACACACCTCATTCTTACCCGGGACATCGGCTATGATTCTCCCAACGTCCACCCCCCAAACAAAAAACCAATCGCCGACCGACTCGCCGCAAAGATCCTCAACGAGTAGGGGAGGAGAAATCAGGATGCCCCGCCCCTATTCTGGCCGCCCTTTTCCGTCCGGCTTCCCGCCCTTGATCAATAACACGGCCTGCCGCGCGAGCCGCTGCCCGAAGAGATCATACCCTTCCTTGGTATAATGCAGATCGTTGTGGGGTTTGTTATTCTTCATTTTGTTGTTGGTATCGTCGGTATCAACCCACGAACCGCGGGGGTCGTCTTGCGCAACCTTGACCTGCGCCGCTCGCACCGCTTCCCATTGCGCACTCGTCGAAAAATCACTGAGGCGACCAATCACGAAGTTCATCTCCGGCGCATCGAGATCCTTGCGGAGATTCGCAATGAGAGTCTGCATGCTCTCCTCGTAGGCTGCGGAGAGATTCTCCTTCGCATCACGCTCGCCCTGCATCCAGAGAAAGGTCATCGTCTTCGGCGCCTTGGTCCCGATTTTGGCGCGAACCGCTTTGAGGGTCTGGTCATAAAAGGCGCCTGAATCCTTCTTGGCCGGCAGCTTACTCTTCGCCGCGATCTCATCGAAGTTCTTGACCCACTTCCGTATCGGTTGCCCGCCCTTCGCGAACTTCACGTGCTCGATATCAGATCCGGGCAGGAGCTTCTTGAGCTCGGGCAGGAAAGCGTTTTCCGGCTTCAACCCCACCATGTTTGACTGACCGGAGAGGATGAAAAGATGGCTGTCACCAGCAGATCCCGCAGAGGACAGGAAAAAGGAAAGGAGGACTGTGAGCGCGCGCCATATCATAGCGGGTTTCTACCTCATTTTGGAAATTCTGCGATCCTAAAACACGCCCCAACACGGAGGTCGCAGAAATCTCTCACGCTCAAGGGGCGTCTGATAAGCCAACGTCGAGGTCGCTTGGGTGGCACGGCGTCCTTGAAAAGGTCGCCACGCTTTCGGTCCCTCAAGAGAGCCTTCCCAATCGGGATCAGATTTCAAGTCCTGTGAGCAACCTCGCGATACCGGGAGCTGTCACTCATTTACCTGCGATGTCCCGGTGGGTGGACCAAAATAGGGCGCAGGCGAGCATCTCTAAAAATGGCTCGGAATCGAAGTCAGCCGGGATGCCCAGCGAGGTGTAAAAAGCGTTGCCATTTTTCGCGTAGGGCGTGATCCAAGTGACGGGGTGGGACCTCAAGGAACCGTCGTCTTGCGTGATGGTCCCGGTCTGGAGAACGATAGTGCCAGGGAAGAGGCTTCCGGCTTTATAAAGTTTTTGTGAGGGAAGCAGTGTGAGTCCTTTGGTGAGGGGGTGGGCCTTGCCGGGAGAAGTGGGCTCAACGGAGACCACCTCGTTGCCAAAGTGTCCCTTGTAGTTGCCGCCGAGGACTTTAAGATCAAAGGCTTTGTTCTCTTCGTCTGAGAAGGCGTGGCTGGCAGTGCGGATACCCACGATTCCCTTCTGCGCCTCCCAGTGGGCACGGATGATTGCCATTTGATGCTCGGGGAGATCGAGGCGGCGGGCAAAAACAACAAGAACATCCGCTTCTTTTATTTTCTGAAATGCGGGGAGATTTTTGGCCTTGTCTTCAACCCACGACGCGGTGATGGCAACCCGCTCGTGTTTTTCAAGGTCGACCTTGAACTTCTTGAGTGATTCAGCCGATCGATACTCTTTGGCCCCTGAAATAAAATGAACCCGGAGGGGCATCCGTTTGTCCAACTCCTCCGCCGTTAGAATGAAGGGGAAAGAGAGAGAGAAAAAGAAGAGAATTAGAAGTGATTTTATTGCCATTACTTTAGTTCCTTGATTTTTAAGTTTCGAAAACGATAGGTCTGCCCCTTCTCGCCGTGGTGTTGGATTCCCACCACTCCTGCGGCGTCTTTGTCATCCTTCACATCGGTCGTGACGACACCATTGACCTCGATCTTCAAGCGATCCCCCTTGCATGTAATGCGGTAGGTATTCCAGTCGTGCCGTTTAAAGGCGTCTCCCGCACGCTTTCGAAAGGCGGCCTTGCTTTCCTTATCGCCTCCCTTCGGGCTAATGAACCAGGCCCGGGGCCCCTCGTCGTAGGGACCTCCGGCCCACTTTCGTGAGGACCCATCGACTTCAGCCGGATAGCCGCAGACCTGGTTGGGTCCGACGTGAGCCCGGAACATGAAACCGCTATTGGCGGTGCCCTTCGGGAGGAGAATCTCTCCCTCAAAGATGAAATCCGCATAGGTTTTCTCGGAAACGAGAAAGAACTTCCGGCTTCCGGTGAGATGCATTTCACCCTCGACTACCTCAACTTTCCCCCACTCGTAGGGGTTCCGCCAACCCTTGCTTGTTTTCCCGTCGAAAAGAGCAATCCATTGGGGAATTCCTTCGTGATGGGCAAACTTTAAAAATGGGCCCAGGATCAAAAGGTCGAATTCATTGAGCCAGTGAAGGATCTCGCCGGAAAGTTGATCGAAGTGGATGGCGATCACCAGAGGGCGCATCAGGTTCTGGGTCATCTCCAACTCGATGGAACATGGCTGACGCCGGAAGAGGCCTTTGGGTCGATTGATCTGAAAGACCCGAAGATCCGGGTCGAGATGCACCAGAAACTGGCGGAGGCGCGCAATGGCATGGAGCGCGCCTATCCCTCCAATCCGGTTCGTGGAGCGGAGCAAGCCGGACCGAACACTTAGGGACGGCGAGGGAATTAATGACGATATCAAGCGAAGGAATCGGGACTGTCAGTGAGGCAGACTTCCCTTTGTGTAGTGGACTACTCAAGGAAAAGTCGAACGAAGCTGACGAGTCCGAGATCGAGTGCAATGTCTTTCTTTATTTCGGAGTCTTTCCTTAGGAAAGGGAGCGGATTGCTTTCCTTGCTGCCTCCGGTGAATCCCAGTGAGATGATCAAGGATTGCCGAGATTTTCTCTTTCTTTCTGGAGTGCCTCAGGAGGATCAGAGAGGCGGGAAAGGAGAGGGGCCCCAAAAAGCGGCACGCTGTCTGCGATGGGGCACTTGCCGATCCGCATCGGTCGATTACCGGACGGGGTGCTTAGGACTTTCGAACCTCCGACAGGCATACCACTAGGACCGACTTGAAAGGCATTCCTGCGCCAACTCACTCCGCCCCACCCCGTCGTACTATCATCGTAGATACAGGGATACGCCAGACTCTGCCATGATTCATGCCTGACATGTTTTTTCTGGAAAAACAACGTAGTGAAGTCCTGACAATTGAAAAGCGTCGTTGAATACCTTCTACCTTCAAGCACTTTCGACTTTATCCATCTACCCTACCTCAAACCCCAACCTTGTCGATTTCAAAACCAGCCTGGCATGTTTTTTTCCAAAGCATAAGAACCAAGTCCGCGATAGCCTCGGGATCAGCCTTTGCCAAGGCGATGAGTTCGTCACGGGTCGGTCGTTGCACCATGATTCTACGCAGATCAGGTGATTAAACTTTCTTAAAGACCTGAGTAGTTACAACTGGAAACTGTCCCGGACTCGGATTCAACGGGCGGGGAGGTGGATGGGACAAAAAGACCATCGACCTCGGGAATACCGGATCCAGTCACTTCAAGGTAAAAGGTATTTGGGGGGAGCTCGTTCGTTTCTGCCACGATCACTTTCATCGAAAATTGAAATCATGGAAGTCCGCTGAGCCCATTTTTACAAGGTCTCGTGAATTTTTCTCCACGCCAGGCCTTCAACAGAGAGTTCCTTGACGAAACTCCAACGCCGCAGCCCCCTTCTTTGACACCTCTCTGATCTCTTCAACGGCATCCTTAAGCATCCCAGCCAAAAAGAAATTCCCAGGCCACCAACCCCATCCTGAACTCCCGACTCTCGTTCTTTGAGACCGCCCCCTTTAAATTGATTCTTGGCACGGAGGCCTGGAAAGCTACCCTCGTCACCAGAGGTTTCCCCTTTTACCCGGCCTAACAAATGGCTCCGGAGTTTGACTTAAATCGGGAAATCGTAGCCGTTAAAATACTTAAAATAGGGTAAATTTGTTGGGCGTTCTGAGCGTCAATCAGACACTCCCTTTGTTTCCAGCGTGGGAGCAGCAGAGCAGCCCGACACCGCAGTATTGCCATAATAATCACAACCCAATTTCTCACCTTTCCCCACCATGCCTGAAGATTCGGACACACCAGAGCCAGACCCCCAAATGATTGCGACCCAAGCGGAGGTGATCGATTCCAAAATGTCGAATCTTGCTCAGAGTCTTTCGGCCTGGATCGACGACCAGAATTGGGTCCCGGATTCTCTGAACTATTCCGTTGCGGTGCTCATTCTGTTCCTGGGAATGCTCACAGTCTCTGCCATCATCTACCTCGTTTTTCGGCCTCTCGTTCTGCGCTGGGTTCAGCATTTTGTCAGCAAAAGCGGTGCCACCTGGGACAATGAGCTCATGGGTCACGGAGTTTTCAGATGGCTCACTCATCTGCTCCCCGGAGTCTTCATTTTTCTCGTCGCGCCGGGGCTCTTCGAATCGGCACCCTCCCTCGCACAGATCCTGCGAACGACTTCCTCACTCTACCTCCTAGTCGCCTGTTACTTGGTTTTTGATTCGATGATCAATGCGCTCCAGGCCATCTATTCGAAAACTTCCGCAGGAGGAAAAATCAACCTCACCACTTTCTCACAGGTCGCCAAGCTGCTGGCTGCTCTTCTCGCGATTGTCCTTTCCCTCGCCGTCATTCTTGGCAAATCGCCGCTCGTTCTTCTCGGCGGTCTTGGGGTCTTCGCCTCGGTGCTGATGCTCGTTTTTAAGGATGTCATCCTCGGCTTTATTGCCGGAATTCAACTTGCCACCAACCGGATGCTTTCGCGGGGCGACTGGCTGGAAATGCCCAACTATCAGGCGGACGGCACGGTGGAACTGATCGGGCTCACCACCGTCAAGGTGCGAAACTGGGATCGCACCGTCACGACCATCCCCACCTATGCCCTGATCAGTGATTCATTCAAAAATTGGCAAGGAATGACAGAAAGCAACGGACGCCGAATCAAGCGCAGTTTCCTGATCGATACCAACTCCATCCGACTTTGCAACGAGGAGATGCTCAGAAGATTCCGGAAGATCGAACACATCTCGGCATACCTCGACGTCAAAGAAGAGGAAATCAAGCAGGCCAATGCGAAAATCGCCGAGTCCCATCTCAATAACCGGGTGAACGGTAGACGTCTTACCAACGTCGGAACCTTTCGCGCCTACATCGAGGGATATCTCAAGACCCACCAAGACATCAATCAGGAGATGACTCTTCTGGTCCGCCAACTTAACACTGCGGGGCGCGGTATTCCAATTGAGATTTACTGCTTCAGCTCTCGTAAAGAATGGAATGCCTACGAAAGTATTCAAGCCGATGTCTTTGATCACTTATACGCCGTGGCCCCGGAGTTTGATCTTCGAATTTTTCAAGAACCCACCGGGTATGATTTCCAACAACTTACTACACCGCAAGAGCCGGTCGCTTTTCCCACAGTCGCTGACGACCTTCCGTAACCCTTGATCGTAAAGGCACCCGCGACCTGAAAAGTTACGGAGGTGGCACGGAGAAACGGCGCGCTAACTCTCTTTACAAAATTTACTGATTGGCTCGCCTCTCTCGTGTTTGGCTGGGTTCGAAGTGAGGCGGAGCCATTCGATTTTTCACCACGGACACGACCAAGATCTTCATCCACCTAGTGGTAATGATCTATTGCATGACGCACCTCTCATTGTGTCTGCAGGCCACTGCCCTTGGCAAACTCGATTGCTTACCGCATGAGAGCTTTTAATATCCAGATCACCCGCCAAGCACGGCATTATCATCGGAGCTTCCATTCTCAGAAAGGTCTGTTCCCACCGCCACCTCAATCGTGGCCAGTCCCGGGTTAGCATTCGCATGCCAGATCGCCTCCCGAAGATTGACCTCAGTCAGCTTGCTTCCTATTCTTAAGGGTGCTCGGGGCCGATGGCTCAAAGCTGTGCTCACTCGTTTCCCCCTCACCTTGCCCCATGCGCCCTCCCGATTTCCCCCTCTCTTACAGTCGTCCCGGTATTTACAGCTTTCTTGTCCTGCCCTTCGCCCCGGCCGTTTTCGCTCAAAGCCCGCCCACCCTGCTGATCCGACAGGGCGACACCTGGAACTACCGGAAAGGAACGAACGAGCCACCGGCAGATTGGACAACCGTAGCAGAAGCCTCCCTTGATGGAACCTGGCAGGGCGGTATCGGTGGATTCGGCTACGGCGACGATGACGACCCCACCATTCTCGACGATATGGAGGACGGCTACGAATCCCGTCGTACTTCGACCGGCCGACGAAAACGACTGGGGAGAATTATCGCTCACCGGGAACGGCGGGATGCTCACCGCCCGACATGCTGAGAGCGCCGGCGGGCAGGTCCGCTTTCTCACCGGAGTGACTGGTCTGATGGAAGATTGCCTGATTCATGATTCCGGAGCGTCCTCGATCATCAACACGGTTTCTGCGGACACCGTCACCCTGCGCCGCTGCTGCGTGGTGCACTACGCCGAGACCCTTTTTCGTAATACCCTCACCCTGCTCGAGCAATGCTTGTTCGCGGCACCCACAGCCGATGCTGTCGATTTTGATGCCGCGAAACCCGGCTCCACCATCCGCCAGTGCACCTTCCGGAACGGCCCGAGCGGCAGCAACACCGACGCGATCGACATCGGCCCGATCGGTGGCGTGCCATCGGTGGATGTCATGATCGAAGACTGCCTCATGCACAATTTCAGCGATAAAGGTGTTTCGATTGGAGATGGGCCGGATGATGCCGAGAACATCATTGTCAGAAACTGTCTCATGTTCGACATCGCGAGAGGCGTTCAGGTCAAGCACGCTTCGGTCGTAAAGGTTCAGAATTGCACCATCGTGGACGCGCTGATCGGTTTGCACGGATTTGAAAAATCCGGGGCCACGGGTGGGGGGATTTTTACCGAGACCTATAATACCATCGTCGCAACCAACACCGAGGCAATCGAACTCGAAACAAACTCGACTTTCGCAATCTCATACTGGTTCTTCCGCTTTCATGGTGCGAATTTTCTGGGAACCTCTTTCAACTCCGAGCCGGTCGCCGCTGAAAAACTAACGGTCGATACCGATCCTAGAAGAATCCTGCACATCGATTCAATCACCCTCGATTCGTCTCCCGAAATTCAGCTCTATTTTGCAGCACAAGCTGATCGCAGCTACATTGTAGAATACTCGACGACACTGCAAGCGGGGACGTGGGAAAAGCTCGCAGACATCCCTGCCGAAACGCGCGCGCGTCCTGTCGTCGTTGTCAGCGACACCCCACCTCCCGCAACACCGAAACGATTCTCAGAGCACCTGACTTCGACGGATGCTGCTTCGTGCTGAATGCTGCTAGATACAGGGTTTGGGTGATTTACGGGAAAAACGGAACAGGAAATGACATTGATACCGTT
>JBLIDI010000113.1:0-11618 GCA_047634075.1 Akkermansiaceae bacterium | reverse complement strand
GAATCATCCACAGAGCTTGCGGCATGAAGGATCTGGACTATCTCGAGCTGAAATTACGAAGCGGATCCGTCATGCGCAGCTAACGGAGAGCCGGAAAATGGTGGTCTTACTGCCTAGAGTCTTCTTGAAACTGCTTCAAATTCGTCCACCTGGTATATGACGATCTAGGGCCGGGGGATGACTCGCAATGATTAGGTTTGGTCGGGACCGAAAAAAATACCTACCCAATTTACTCAGGTAGATATTTTCCCGGACGTTACGTTTTGCGAGGTTTAGAACCCCCCGTGCTTGTGCTCGCTGTATCCGTCCGGTCCGACGAAGCCCTCGGTAGGATCGGGGCTTCCCTCGAAATAGTGTCCGTTGTGGAATCCCACGGCTTGAAGGGCGGGACTCATTTGGAGTTGAATGTCGTCAAATTCGCCTGTGCCATCGAGGTTGCTGGAGTCTTCGAAGGTGAGGTAGGCATTCTCGTTATCGTAGAAGGCGAGCATTTGATCAAGAGCCGAGGGGTTGGCATTGATGAGGCTGAAAAGGGGTTGGCGCTTGGTGTTGTCCCCGTCCCCGGTGGGGGTGTATCGCCAGCCGTTCTTAAGGAAATTCTCCACGGTGTTGTTGGGAATCATCATGAGGGCGATGGTTTTTCCGTCGAGTCCGAGGGCTTGCGGGTTGATGGTGACCTCGCCGCCGGGCTGGATCGTGCGGTTGTCCATGAGGGGAACGGCGGTAGTGGCGGCGATCGTGCGGAACTCGAGTGACTCCGGATTGAGGTGGGAGACAAGGTCGTAGTCGAAGGCGTAGAGGGTGAATTTCATGGGGCTGCGGTCGTCGAGCAAAGCGAAGGTGAGCGCGGTCAGAGCAGCGGGGACTTCGAAGAGTTCGGCGGTGGATTCGTGGGACGGGTCATTGATGCCGAAGTTCTCGAGAAGCGCGGTGACCCCGCGGCTTCCGCGATCGGAGTTGAGTCCGTCTTGGCTTGCAATGGTCTCGTCGTGTTGGGCGATTCCCATCGCGGTGGGGATGATGTCGATCTTGAGAATGACGTCGTTGAAGTCATTGTCGCGACCCTCAAAGAGTTGGTCTTCGAAGGCGACGATGAGAGGTTTGTCTTCGAGGTCTCCGAGAATGTTAGAGGCCATGAAGTCCAGTCCGCCGGGGTTGAGGTAGGCGTCTTGGTAGATGAGGCTGGTGCCGCCGTTTCCTCCATCCATCACTAGGCCGAAGCGGAGTTCGGTGCCGGCGGGGATGATCCCAAGGCTGGCGGAGGAGCCGGGGATGAGGGGGGCGGAGGGACCGGTGGCAAAAGATTCCCAGATGGTTTTCCAGGTCGTAGTGGGGTCAGCAGCATCGTAGAAGGCGACCGAGTTGTAGTAATCGGCTCCGTCGTAGATCACGGTGACGATGACCTCGCTGTCTTCGGCGATGAAGAATTCCTCTTCAACGAACCCGCGTTTTTCTTCCTCGAGGGGGATGCCTTCCTCCTCGCAGTGGAGGACATCCTTGACAAGGTTCCAGACGTCGCGTGCAGCGTCGTACTGAGTCGCGTAAACGTCAAAGGTGGCGAGGAGATCGAGGTCGCGGATGTTGAACTCGAGGTAGGTATCATCGCAAAGGCAGGGGTCTTCTTCGTTGATGACGAGGGTGCCACTGGCGCTGCCGAAGTAGTGTATGTCATTGATCGTTCCGATGACCTCGTAGCTGCCGACATTGCTTGGCACCATGGTCGAACCATCGTAAGTGAAGTCCACGGTGAGGCCTTCGGGTGAGGTCGTGGCGGTGGGCGTGAGTGGGTTGCCGGAATAGGTTTGCGACAGATTGCCGAGCGTCACCGTGGCGGCGGACTGCGCGAAGCAGGCGGGTGAGGTTGGCACGACCAGATCGAGGTCGTTGACCGTGCTGTTGGTTATGGTAACGACTCCGACACCGGTCGCCTCGACACTACCACCGACCCGTGAGTCGGTCAAAGTTATGGCGCCGTCGCCCGAGGCAACATTGCCGCCGACGTGGACACCTACCAGTGTCACGACACCAGCACCTGCGGGGCTGACGTCGCCTCCGACCCTGCTTCCACGGCCCACACCGATAGCGCCTGCAATGGAGCTGATGCTTCCGCCAATTTTGACATTGGTAGTGAGTGCGATGACACCGGCACCAGTGGTGATGACGCTGCCGCAGGTCGAACTTCCGTCGCCCATGGTGATGCCGCCCGCGATCGTTCTGATATCACCATCAATCTTGACGTTCGTCGTCAGGGTGACCACGCCGGCTTCGGTTGTAATCCCACCCCCGATCGTCCGACTTGATGCTCCCACGTTGATTGCGCCCGCTACGGTGCTGATACCCCCTTGGACTTCGACGTCTGCCCCCACGGTGACCACACCTAATTGAGTGGCAATTTCACCTCCGACAGAACTGGAATTTCCGATGGTGATTCCGCCCGCGACGGTGCTGATACGTCCCTGCACTTCGGCGTCTGCCCCCAGTGTGACCACGCCTGCTTCGGTGACAACTTCACCGCCGACAGAACCCAAAGTTCCGATGGTGACTGCCCCGGCGTCAGTGTGAATGTAACCCTCAACCTTGCTATTAGCTGCGAGGGTAACGATGCCGGTGGGGCTGGCCGATGTTAGGTTACCGCCCAAAGTGCTGCCAATCCCTAAGTTGACCGCAGCGGTGCCGGTCACGCTCGCGTTCACGACGGTGTCGGCCCCGAGCGTGAGTGCCCCAATCGTGACAAGAGTCAGGTCGGAGGCAAGTCCATCCGCGTTGATTTGATTACCCACACCGGTTGTGAATGCGCCGGTGAAAGTGATGGTGGCCGGTTTGGTACCTCCAATGCTAATTGTGTCACCTATTCCGAGGGTTAAGACACCGCAGGAATAGCTTCCTGGGCCGACGATGGCGCAGCCTGGAGGAAGATCGTTTGAATCGTCTGAGAGAATATAATCCGCTGCTTGTGCAGGCAGCCCCACCAGCGACACAGAAAGTAGCGCGACAAACGGTAATACTGAGAGGGATTTCATTTTGACGCCCCCCTCGGAGAGGCTACGTGAAACTGCCGAAAGGCTTTTTTGCGCTTTCGCAAAGAACTTTTTCCTACGGAGTTGGAAAGGAGCCAGCGGAGTCGGAATCAGACGGTTCATGAGTGCGCTTGAAACTGCATGGCCCATGCCAAGCATGGGTCTTGTCGGTCGGAAGGGCGCTGAAATGACTGTAAAACAACCTTTTAAGAAGATAATGATTAGAATGATACGAATGACCCTTGAGAGATTTCCCAGTAGAATTTACCGTCAAAGCAAATCGCTTTGGTACAAAATACCGACCCTTAAGTGTTTAAATTAAGGGAAGGCATACCCTAAGCGCTCTCTTTCCTCATCGCGTCTTGGTCATCGCCCTCGGTCGGCCGTGATGCTATCCCTTGGATGCTCATGAACTCCTTACGACTCCTTCCTCCGACTCTCTTTATCGTGCTCGTTTCATTTGCCGGAGCGCAGACCGGAGGTGAAACGGACGTCTTCCCTCCGTCCAAGGATTTCGCGGTGGAGACTGTCGCGACGGACTTGTCGAATCCCATGGAAATGTCGATTGCGGGCAACCTCGTTTTTGTGGCGGAGCTTCATGGTAACATCAAGGTCGTTGACCTCACGACCGGCATCACACGCGTCGCCGCCCACTTGGAGGTGGATTACCGAAAGCAAGGTCCAAAGTGGAGTTGGGATGTTGAATCCGGTGTCATGGGGATCGCGGTGGATCCTAATTTTGAGACGAACAAGTGGGTTTATGTGTGCTACACGCAGCCGGGCGGTGAGTCCGTGGAGCATGATCATGTTGTGTCACGGTTTCGCTATGAAAACGGTCTCCTCAACAAGGCGAGCGAGCAGGTCATTCTGAAGATCCCGTCGCTCCGTGATCAGGACCGGATTCATGAAGCGGGCTCCTTAGCTTTCGGTCCCAAAGGAAACCTCTTCATCAGTAGCGGTGATAATCAGGATCACACCCAATACCTGTATTCGGCACGGACCTCGACCAACAGCGCGGTTTTGAACGGAAAGATTCTGCGTGTGCGACCTGGTGAAAACGGGGGCTACACCATTCCGCCCGGCAATCTCTTTCCGCCTGACATGCCAAAGACCCGACCGGAGATCTATGTCATGGGCTGCCGTAACCCGTTTCGGATCGCGATTGATCAAAAAACGAGCCATCTCTACTGGGGCGAAAACGGTCCGGCTGATTATTATTGTGGGAACCTCAAGGACGTCGATCAAAAGCTCTTGCCGCTGGGTTTCGACGAATTCAACCAGGCCCGAAAAGCAGGTTTCTTTGGGTGGCCTTTCTTCATTGGCCCGAACGAGAGCTTCCCAACATACGCCTTCGACAAAAATTCGGTCACGGGTGCCTTCGACGCAAAGAAGCCCGTTAATGATCTCAAGGAAAACACGGGGATCAATGAGTTGCCTCCGACGCAGGAGCCGATGATTTGGTATAGCCATCCGCCCTCGAAAGATTTCCCGTCATTGGGTCAAGGGGGAGCCTCGGCAATCGGTGGACCGGTGTATTACCACGATGAAACCCGTGAAGCTGATGCGGGTGGGTTGCCGAGGTCATTCGATCATCATTGGTTCATCGCCGACTACGCGCGAGGTTGGGTCAAGGTGGTGCAATTGGACGAAAATGAAAAGATGGTCGCGATCAAACCCTTTCCCACGGACCATCGCTTCCAGACTCCCATCAATCTGAAGTTCAACCGCAACGGACAACTTTTTGTCCTGCAGTATGGCAAGGGCGGCTGGGACCCCAACAACGGCGGAAGCCTGTTACGTATTAGCCATCGTATCGATGGGGGATTGGCGGGAAATCAAGTGGTCGCAGTGCGCACCCTCAGAGGGCTGCCTTCCAAACATGCGGGGACCGCGCTGATGCGACAAAATAACTGTGCAGCCTGCCACCAGGCTGAAGGTGCCCTGATTGGACCCTCATTCGAAAAGATCATCGAACGGTATGCCGGCCTGACGACGCGGGAAGACTACTTGAGAAAGCAGATTCAAAATGGCAGCAAGGGAGTGTGGGGCGAGCTTTACCAAATGCCGAGCCACCCCTACTTGAAGAAGGACCAGATTGCGGAGATGGTCGAGGCTATTTTGGCGCTCAAGCTGGCCAGGCACGCCGCCCGCAGCCGCCCCGTCGTCCTCGCAACCCCGGCCAGCCCACCGTATTTAGGGACAGGCGCCGCTGAGTTGGTCGACGGCATCATGGGTGATGGCAGCGATCTTAGAAACGATTGGCTGGGCTTTGAAGGCGATGATCTCATCGCGACGATTGACCTTGGCGAAATGAGGTCGATTCACGAACTGGGACTGTCCTCATGTCAGGTCACATCTGCCGGAGTGTTCCTGCCATCGACTGTCGAGTTTCTGGCTTCAAGCGATGGCAAAACCTTCCAAACGGTCGCGACGATCGAGCATGAAGTGCCGGTCAAAGAGCCCACCGAAAAGATCACCTTAGCGGCCAAACTTAACCCAATGAAGGCGCGCTACATTCGGGTTCATGCTAGGACTCTCGGGACCATCCCCGATTGGCACCCGGCCAAGGGTCGCAAGGCCTGGTTGTTCGTCGACGAGCTTCTCGTGAATCCGGTGAATTGAGGCGCCCGTAATTTGGAAGTGCCCGTTGATAGGCCGGCCAGATCGCGAGCCTCCTTGATTCACCTCACGTCCTTCGAAAAATAGCCCTATCCGGGGTCCTTATTTCCGCTCGATTTTTGCATCTTCGGATGCTTTTTACTTTTTTCTGTGTTTCTTAGTGTCTTGGGTAATTTCCCCTTTTCACGCATTTGAAACCTAAGTGAACTCCCAGAACGAACAGGCTGCTATTTCTAGCGGCTGCTCAGGTGTGGATCGCGGCAACCCCAGCGTCCCACGCTCAAGCCCTCACGGACCTGAACCCTGACAGCATCCTCCCGACTGGCACTTACTCATTTTCTGCTGCCGGCGAAACCTTCGACGCCTATGTTATGTCCATAACGACGGGACCAACAGCTGGCTTCTCGTCGGCCATGGGCGCGATGGCTGGCAGTTCGACAACGACGGCCAAGGCTCGCCCGCCGACGTGGGCGTTCAGGTGAATCTTGGAACATCCTCCGCGTTTGAGCCGACTCTCTACAGCGACGCCATCCTCAACAGATTGCTCGTCAATGCCGGTGCCGACCGGAGCGGAGATTCGTATTCGGCGCGCGGGCGATCCGATTGGCACGGCCCCGTATCAAGAGGCTCGCTGGCGTCCGGTCACCTAAGCCACTTGGTCAGGAGATTTCGATGTCGACCCTGCGGGTTATGAGGTCGAACTTGAAATTTTGTCCGGCATGGGCAGCCCGCTCGCGCCCGTTGCCACGAATACACGCAATGGAGGCCCAAATACTTCCGGACGCATCTTCACCTCGTCTTGGGCAGGTCACGCCGGCCGCCGGGGATTCAGCATGGGAACCACGATCCCGGGCTAGGATAATGACACCACGTTCATTTGGGACCATCCCAACACTGGCTTTAATCACGGCATTCCCTACGCGGAGGTTTACATTCGCCTCGAAAATCCAGCTGCAGTCACTCTCCCGGACACCGATGAGGCCGGCTTCTTCGATCTCGTAGAGATTGCCCTCGTTGGAAATCTGGACGATCTCACCTCCGAGGATGATGACGCCGGCGATCCCGCCAATGCCGTCGATTCCTTCAATGGCTATAGCGGCGAGGTCCTCGGTGGAGCTCTCTACACTGCTGATGCCGGTGGGAGATCCGGCGTCGCCGGTGACTACGGGATGGACTTCGGAATCGATTCGACCGGTCAGACGGTCTGAGTCCCCGAAGAACCCCTTTCTGAACGCCCCCCCGGCCGTATTCGACGAGGTCACGATCTCGTTCTGGTAGCAACTCGATCACATCGCGTCAACCTCGAACTTCTGGATGGTCTCCCCGAGTTCTGCCGCTGAAAGCCGTGGTTTACAGGCGCACGTTCCATGGGGTAATGCGACCGTCTACTTCGACTTTGGTGGTGTCGCCTCTCCGGGAAACCGCGTTTCCGAAGCCGCCCCCGCCGAGCTTTACCTCGGTAGTAATCAGGGCAACGACAGCGTGCACGGCATGATGGACGACATTCGAAATGTTCTCCCGGGCCCTCACAAAGGACATTTCCTCTCTCACAATCGAGGAGGATATCAACATCCTCCGTCAGCCGCACATAACTCTGCAAACTGACTGTGATCCCGCCAACGACAACAAAGCGAACTTCAGCTCGGGCGAGGCGAGCCAACAATTTTTCGAACGTGGCTTCCAAGCGATCGGTTCCGACCTCTGAGGTGTCTTTGTCAGAAACCCCCGAGCCAATATGCAAGCAACTGCGGTCAGAGCAATTCTGAAAGAGTCACGGGTCTTGGCTTCCTTTCGGACCGCGTTGGTCAATCGTCGCCTCTTCTCTCGCTGAGGACGGCTCACACGGGGATTGAAGCCGGATGTGAAGTGAAAACTGTCTCCATCCCCGTGATCTTTCTCTTTCCCGTCAGCCGAAACCGGACCAGTCTGCGACGTGGCTGAGGATAAAAAGAAGCGCGTAAGGAAGAAGCACCAGCCCATGGGGTTGGACATCATCCATGAGGATCGTGACATCATCGTCGTCAATAAGGCGGCGGGCTTACTCACCATGGGCACGGGGCGCGATAATGGACGCACCGCTCATGCCGCGCTCGATGACTATGTCAAAAAGGGAAACTACAAGTCCCGCGAGCGTATTTTCATCGTGCATCGCCTTGATCGCGATACCTCCGGGGCCCTTGTTTTTGCGCGGACCGAGGAAGCCAAACTCACCTTGCAGGGCAATTGGGAGAAGGCGGAAAAGACCTACCTCGCTTTCGTGGAAGGGCATCCCGATCCGGCCGAGGGCCTGATTGAGAGCTATCTCGCCGAGAACGATGCCCGCCGGGTCTTTGAGACGAAGGACAAGCGGAAAGGCAAGCTTTCGCAAACCCGCTACAAGGTCATCAAGGAGGTGGGCGATCGCGCCCTGATGGAGATCAACCTTCTCACCGGTCGCAAGAATCAGATCCGGGTTCATCTCGCGGACAAAGGGTGGCCCATTGTTGGTGATAGCAAATACGGCCGGAAGATCCGTGATTGCAAGCGGCTCGCGCTTCATTCCCAGATCCTGACTTTTGATCATCCTTTCAGCGGGAAACGGATGACTTTTAAGGCTCCGGTGCCTTCGACATTTTACAGCATGGCAGCGGCACCCAAGCCCGAGCCGCCGAAGAATGATTTCGGAAAGAAGAGGAAGTGATGTCCTGTTCCGATCGCATTCTTGCGCCTTTTCAGCGTCGCACCTCCTCGGGCCGGTATCTTCCTGAGATCGATGGCTTACGCTGTCTTGCCGTCGTCCTCGTCGTGCTCTTTCATTCGCACGGATTTTTCACCTCTGGGAATGAGCCCTCGACGGTTCCCGAGCTTCTCGCGACCGACTCCGGGACGGCTTTGGCGCATTTGCCCCACGCTCTTATCGGGCGCGGCTGGTTTGGGGTGCAGATATTCTTCCTGATTTCCGGGCTCGTTCTCTCGTTACCCTACGCGGCGCACTCCCTCCTTGGCGAGGAGAGACCCTTGGTCAAAAACTACTTCAAGCGTCGGCTCATCCGCATCGAGATCCCGTATATTATCGCGCTCACTTTTTTCTTCATTCTCTCAATCACTCTATATCAAAGCGGGCTGGTTCGGCTTCCCAATTATTTGGCGGGCCTCATTTATGCCCATGGATTCATCTATGATGGGCAGCATAACCCGCTTCTTTTCGTGGCTTGGACGCTGGAGTTTGAGGTGCAATTTTACCTCATCGTTCCTCTCCTTTGCCGGATCTTTGCGCTCCCCAAGATCTTGCGCCGGACCATCCTCGTGTTCGGGATTCTCGCCGTTGACCAGTTTTGCGGCGGTTCATGGCCGGCCTTCAGCAACAGCTTCTGGCACTATACCGTGATTCGGCAGCTCAACTGGTTTCTCCCCGGCCTCCTTCTCGCGGATCTCTATTTGTCGCCGGGTCTCCGCGGAATTCGCGAGAAAGGCGGCACCTATTGGTCGGACCTAATCGGCATCCTGGCTTGGATCGCGGTCTTTGTCCTCATCGATTACCATTTCGAGGTGAGCCCCCGGCCCTTTGTCCTGCTCCTGGCATTTTGGTGTGTTTTGACGAGCCGTTATCTTGGGATCGCATTCCGAAACCGCTGGGTCACGGCGGTGGGGATGATGTGTTATACCATCTACCTTTTTCATAATTTCTTCATCCACACCATCTTTGGCCCCTATATCCTGGGGAACGTGGTGCCTTACACCAAGGGGAATTGGCCAATCAACGCCTTGATTCTTAGCGGGATGACGGTCATGGTCATCATCGGGTGCGGCTTTGTCTATCTCTTTGTTGAGAAGCCCTTTGCCCGGGGACGATGGCCTTCCAGAAAACGGAGACCGGAATGATCGGGCGCACCTTGCTTGGGTTTGGGGAGTTTCTTCTTCGTCCGCTCGCCAAATCGTGGTTGATCGTGTAAGAGTCTTTCAAAGAAACGTGATGAAAGATCCCAAAGACTTCGACTTTGACCGTATCGAAAAAGCGGTGCATGAAATTCTTGCGGCAATTGGTGAAGATCCAAACCGTGATGGTTTGCTCGATACCCCGGCGCGAGTCGCGCGGATGTATGGTGAGATTTGCAGTGGCCTCCGCGAAGACCCCGCCAGTCATCTTGAGAAAACCTTTCAGGTGGAGCACGATGAGATCATCGTGGTGCGGGATATTTCCTTCTACTCGATTTGTGAGCACCACCTGATTCCGTTTTTTGGAAAGGCCCACGTCGCTTATTTACCACAAAAAAACGGCCACATCACCGGCCTGTCCAAGCTGGCGCGGCTCGTCGATGGCTTTGCGCGTCGTCCGCAGGTGCAGGAACGTCTGACCGGGGAAATTGCCAATGCCATCGAGGAAAAATTGGCCCCGCGCGGGGCCGCCGTTGTTTTGGAAGCGGAGCATCTCTGCATGTCGATGCGGGGAATCCGGAAGCCCGGGGCCCGCACCGTGACGTCGTCAATGCGCGGGATTTTCCGCTCAAATTCGGCTTCCCGCGAAGAAGTGCTGAACTTGATGCGGCGGTCGTAATTCTCAGGGGGCGAGCTCTTGGTCCTAAAAAGGCGAATTAAAGGAAGGCTGACTAATTTCGCAGTGCTCCATGATTGCCCGTCAATGTGGTCGTGAATTCCGGTAAGCAAGGTGCCCTGGGTCTTCCCGTGTCCCTAAAAACCCCGCCCTTTTCCTGGCTGTTCCACCCAGATTGAAGTCTGGGGCTCGGGACTGATTCCTTCGGCGACTGCCCTTTCTGCATTGAATACCAACTCCAAGGTGCGCTACCTTGCCATCAAATCGCGATCCTCTCGTCGAAAAGTGTTTTGGACAGGTCGTGAATTTAAGGAGAAACAAGGACATGAGAATCTTTTATGGGATAGGCCTGCTGGCCTTCGCGGTGTGCTTTCAAACGACGAAAGGGGAGGATTCCTTGCGGGTCATAACGCGATGGGCGCAATCGGATCCAAAGCCGTTCGTCATTTTGGAAGCGAGTGGAAAGTCCTCCAAGAGCAGGGGGCAAGGAGTGGTGATTTCCTCGCAAGGGCACGTGCTTACGGCCGGTCATATTGCTTGGGTCGAAGCCGACAAGGCCTTTACGGATCAGTTCCGGATCAGCTTTCGGGGCACCGGCAAAGGTTTGCCGGGCAAGCCATCCCACCTTCATAAGGTGATCTTTAGTGACCGGGAGGACGCTCCATTCTTTGAGCACTATTTCCCCGCCAAACTCCAAAGACAGGGTGATTCGAGATTTGTGGCAGAAAGTGATCTTGCCGTGTTCAAGATCAAGTCCGAGGGGCCCTTTCCTAAAGTGGATTTTTTCTCAAAGGCTAAGCCCACCGTGAACTTTGGGGACATCCTGCACCTCTGCCATTTCAGTTTTCCCCATAAGCCGGGTGATCCCTTGTTTCTCATCAATCCCTTGGAAGTTGTTGGGGTTGCCCAAACCTCGAGCGGGATGCAATACCTTGCGAAAGGGTATTACCGGGTGGGTTCGAGTGGCGGCGCGATTCTCAAGAATGGCCGCCTGATTGGGATTCAGAGCGCGGCTTATACCGTCAATGCCAAAGAGATCGGTGAGATTCCGATGGGCTTGATCTCCTTCCAGTTGGTCTGGAGCGAGATGCTCGAGGAACTCCAAGAGTCACCACCGGGCGATGGCATCGACGAGGCACCCCTCAAATGATGAAAGACGTCCCAGTCACGTCGCGAAAGCGCCCCCTTGGGGTCATCGCGTTGCTTGCGATGGCCCATCGGCGGGAGGGTCGGGTTTTTGTTTCTTGCGGTTTTATGAGCTCCTCGGCCCACCACAGAGAGAGGCTTGGGATCGGCAAGAAGTCGCATGAGCGTCCCGCTTGTTTGCGGTAGGACCGGGGATGCGGGGAACAGGCGGGACGCCCGTGCTACCGCTCGGTCGCGGCGCGTCGCGTAAAGGGCTTACGGGCCACGCGCTTTTGGGGGGCGCTTGGAAAATCGGCGAAATCGGC
>JBLIDI010000112.1:0-11660 GCA_047634075.1 Akkermansiaceae bacterium | reverse complement strand
CAATCCTCAACGTCCTCCGTAGCATTAGAGAGGAGTAATTTGCGATAGTCTTTCGACATCCCGCCCTGAGCCCAAGCCCTTGCGGTGCCTGAGTGCCCCTCGTGTCCTCGCAAGGCTCGCACCAAGCCCTCCTGGGCCTTCTTCGCCCCGCGACCACCACCCACCGCTTCGCCATATGAACACCAGCGATAGTCAACCGGGTCCTTACAAATCCCTCCCCGAACCGGATTAAGATCAATATAAGCCGCCATCGTCCGCGAGGCCAAACCACTCTGCACGATCACACTGTGAAAACGGTCCTCCCAAAGGGTCCCCCGAAGCCCGTGTCGCCGATTAAACCATCGCGTAAATCGCTGCAATAGCCCCCGCATAAACTCGCTGAGACTATGCATCCGTTTTGTATATCGCCCGAAAATGAAAGACAACTGACTCTCCCCATAGTCTCGTTCCTTCTTTTGATCTCCTTTGCTCAGCCCCGAAAACCCCTCCCGTTCCCCCTCTGCAATTATCCGAGCCTCCCTGATTTCGGCCTTTACCCCATTAACATAAGCCCGCGAATAAAGCCCACCCAGGCGAAACAACAGCCCCTCCTCCGTGAGCCCAAATTTGCCCTCGCCCGGCGATGGCGGAACTTCAAGAAGCAAGTGAAAATGATTCGTCATCACACAATAAGACAGCACCCGACACCCCGAAAACCGCTCATACATCCGCATGAGCACCCGGAACTGCTCTTTCTCCTCATTTTTCATGAGAAATTGCCGATGAACCACTCGGGAGGTAATATGGTATGCCGCCAAATCAGGCAAGGTGCCATCAGAATCGTGCGGAATGATCAAACGTGGAGCGGGCATCTCCAGACCTTGGGAAGCTATCCTCCACAAAGCAAGCCGATTATTATTATTAGTACGGGAAATTATTATTATTAGTACGGGAAATTATTAAGGAAATTATTAGGGAATTATTATTATTTCTCACAGGCAAAGAATGACACGTCCCCTGCCAAGAGTTCCCCACCATTTAAGGCTATTCATCCCGTGCCTGCCGAAAACACGAATATTTCCATTCGTAATTATTCGCCCGAGCTTTGACCGAATGGCACTCCCCTTTGGCAAAAGGCCATCATTAAAAACACCTGGTATGGCAACACTGACAACGGTCCGACGAAGTTGCTCATTGCCGACCTCGGTCCCGATTCAAAATACTACCAGTGGAGCGTTCCAAAGCGCCCGGCTGAAGAGTTTTACGATCTCTCCAACCATCCCCGACAGCTCGTCAACCCCGCGACAAAACTCCCCGAACTTACCAAAAAACACACCTCTTTGCTGGCCACCGAACTTAAAGCCTCATGCGATCCAAGGCAAGGAGGCCCTGCGCTCAACTTCGTGGTCCCAATCTACGGCAGCGAGGGGCCACGCTGTCCCATGGCTCACTATCCCTTGCTCGCTTCAGCAACTGCGGGGTTCTTTTTGGGCGGATCAGGCTTGAACTTCATCACCATAAATGCTCCGAAGGCGGCCAAGACGATTCCAGCAAAGAACTGCCAGCGAATCCCGGCCATTCCCCCTGCGGGTGGGTGAAGCCACAAGGCGACCACGGCATTCACAACCGGAGCACCTGCGAAAATAATCGACATCACCGCAGCGGGGTGTCCCCCCTTCCCGAAGGCCAGAAGGACTCCCAGAGCACCAATGGCGCCGACAGTCCCAGCGATCAAGGACCACTTAAAGCCTTGGCCGGTAAACTTGAGATCCGACCCTGAAACTTTCAAAAGAATGAGCGGAGCCAAAAAAGCGACTAGGAAGTAGGCCAAACCAACCACAAGGAAGGCCTTGTAGCGCCCAAACTCAGGATCCCCCATCGCCATCGGTCCCTTGTGAAGAAACACTCCATACAGGCCCCAAAAGGCCACCGTCATCAATGCAAACCCTAACCAATTCATATTCTTATGTGCCGCCATGATTTTCTCAGCTGGCGGCAGTATCGCCGAACTTTCCGCTCTGACCACCGCGAAATTCGAATGTAGGCCAATTCATGCCAAACATTGCCGAATCTCGGGTGGAATCTCGATCGCTTTCATCGTCGCCAAATCGACACACACCGAGATCATCCCCCCCGTGGCGTGGAGATCATCTGAGTCGTTTACCCGGAACTCGAAAGCATACCGAACCGATCGCGTCCTTAATTCGGCAATGGCAACCCTCACTCGGATCACGTCTCCAAATTTGATCGGTTTTTTAAAATCGGCACTGGCATTCACTCGTGGCCACCCGATTCCCCCTTCATGCAGAGCCACTCCCCGCTCACGCAGGAAGGCATGCTCGGCCGACTCCATCCAGCGATAGAAATTCGAGAAATGGGTGATGCCTGCCAAGTCGGTTTCGTAAAACTCGACCAGACGTGACCATTCAAAAGGGGCACTCATTTCGAGACCACCTTTCCAAACATCTTCTCAAAGCGTACTGCCATTGCTCCGACATGATAGCGTTCCTCGACTGCCCGCCGACCTTTTTCTCCCATCGCACGTCGGTTCGGGTCGGCGAGCACTCCCCGAATCGCTTCGGCAAGCTTCTTGGCCGAACCCGACTCCACCAAGACCCCGCAACCTGCTGAGCCGACCACTTCGGGAAATGCCGAAGCATCTGGCATCACCACCGGCACGCCGCAGGCCATCGCCTCGATCAAATAGAGACCAAACGCCTCGGGAGAGGTCGCCGGAACAGAAAAGACCGCCAAGCTCTGTAAGAACTTCACTTTCTCGGCCCGGTCCAAATCGGGATACCATTCGACACATTCGTCCAAACCGGCCTTTCCCAGCTTTCCTTTGAGGCCAGCGACATAGACATCGTCGCCCCCGCCCATCGTTCCGGCCACCGCCAACTTTAAGGACCGGTCATTGAGATGAATAAAAGCATCGACGAGGAGCCCCAGTCCCTTGCCGTGAGACATTCTCGCAAGATATCCAATGCGATCCCCTCCGGCTTCGACGTCATACCCGGAAAGATCAATGCCATTTGGAATGACTTCAATCTCACCAGCCGAGAGCCCAAGCCGCCCTTCCATCATGCCCGCATAGAATCGACTCGGCGAAACAAGAGCATCGGCATCACGCACTCTCCTCGCCAATTCCTCCCAGGCATCATCGCGCCACTGATCCGGGAGACCATCCAGAAAAGAATCTTCGCCTTGGAAGGTGCACACTACTGGCACCTGCAGTCTCGCCTTCAACTCACGGATCAAGCCCGCAAGGAGCGCATTCGATAGCACCATGACATCCGGCTTACCATCGCGCTCCAGCCACTCGATCAGCTTATCGACTTCCTTTCCCAAGTGACTCTCCTCAAGCCGGAGCATCGAGCAGGTCATTTCTCCCTGCTCCCCTGCTGAAGTCAGATGACTGCGTTTCGCAACGGCCCGTAAGAGACCACGGCCATTGAAAAGCCGGTCCATCCACCGCGGCAACCGCCGAAAGAGCTCATATTTCTCCTGCAGGTAAACATTAATACCCCCGAAAAAGACCGGCGTGGCCTCATCAACGCGAATCTCATCAAGTTGCAGAGGGAGATACATCGGGACAAGGTGGGCCTCGTGCCCCATTGCGATCAACTCCTTTGCCAGCGCATTATCGCGCATGCAAGCTCCGCAGTAATAGCTACCGGTTCCGGCGGTGAGGATCGTAATTTTCAAAATCAGACCGGGGCTCCGCTTTGCACCGTTTTTCCGTGAGGTAAATCAGACGGAAGATCGGCAAACTCACCTACTTTCTTGAAGAGATCCGAGTAATCCTTGTCGATGAGATCGCCAATCAAGCAGTCTGTCAGATCACGGCGGACGTCGGCATACTTCATTACGACATCTTTAAAGCTAAAATCGTCGTCGTAGAAAGCATAGACCAGCTTGCGCATCCACTCAATCCCCTGGCACACCCGCTCGCCATACTCGCGAAACTGCTCACCACTCGTATCTCCAAGACTTAAGGCCTTATCGACGGCATCCGCCGACATCGATCCCGTCGTGAGGGCCAAATAAACACCTGACGAGAAGACGGGATCGAGAAAAGCAAAAGCATCGCCAATCAAAACAAGACCATCGGTGGCGCAGTTTTCAGCTCGATAGGAATATTCCCCCGTGACCCAATATTCCCCAAATTGCTCACCTTCGGAAAGATGCTCGTGAACCCACTTGTTCTCCTTGATCTCACGCTCGTAGATCTTGGCGAGATCTCGTCCGTCGCGATAAAGGTAATCCCGCTCGGCTACGATTCCGGTGCTCACGATATTGTCCTTGAGCGGAATATTCCAAAACCACCCCTTCTCCTTCACATAGGCGATGGTCGTCGCGCCTTCATCGACACCCGGATCGCGCTTCGCTCCTTTGTAGAGAGTCCAAATCGCGATCTTATTGAGTTTAGGATCGCGCTTCCGCCACTTTTTCTTCCGCTGAAAAAGAGCATCGCGGCCCGAAGCATCCATCGTGATTGGAGCCCGGAGTTCGAATCGCTTCCCCGATTCATCCTCGGCGAGTACTCCCACGATCACGTCGTCCTGCTCCAAAAACTCAATCACTTTCACCCCCTCGCGAACTTCTGCGCCCGCTTCTCGGGCGCGTTCCATCATCATGGTATCGAAGGTCTTACGATCGACCTGCCAGGTCTTGGCGCGCGGGTGATCGGTGTGCTTGAAAAAATAGAAAGGGGCCGAAAGCTCACCTTCCTCGCTCACAAACTGAACGCTTTGCTTCGACTGGAAGCCCTTGGCATCGAGGCGCTCCGTCATGCCCAAACGATCCAAGGTATCCCAACAGTGGGGAATTAAGGATTCACCGACATGATATCTCGGGAAGTGCTCCTTCTCGAGCACGATGACCTTGCGCCCCTTTTCTTCTGCCAAAATGGTGGCAGCGGTCGTGCCGGCAGGACCGGCCCCGATGATGAGAACGTCGCAGTCGTAGGATAGATTTGAAATCATGGTTTTTCTCGTGGTAGGATTTCGATGATGCGGGCCAAAACCTTTTGATCGGATCCCGTTAGCTGATTGTAACGCCCAAAGAGAAATCCGCCACCGGAAGGAGGAAAAAAATCGGGCTCAAAGGTTTCACCGGGGATTTTCAAGAACCCTCCCGGCCTGCTGGCGTAAACCAATCCACTTTCATTCAAAATTGCTCCCAGCGGTTGCTTCCCAGCGACGATCAGAGAGCGCAGTTCCTCAGGAAAGTTTTCGAGAAAAATACGAATCAACCCGTATTCCACCGGCTTCGCGCCCACCCTCAAAAGGACCTCCCGCAAATAGCAGGCGGGATCTTCCCTTTCCTCGAAGATCTCGAGAAGAACTTCACCGCCATGAAACCTCGAGAGCGTCGAAGTCATGTCGTGATCGTGACACAACAACTCCCGATAAGGCAGCTCCACTCTTGCGCCATCCACCCACGCAAATTCAAGATCACGGAGGCGATCGCAGACTAGAAGATCCTGAATCTCGTTCGTTCTGATCATCAATTACACCAGTTTGTCGGTCCGATGCTCTGGCAGGAAAAAGTCATGCAGGATATTGTCGACACACAGCAAACCGTCTCGCTCAAGAACGATCTCCTGACCTTCGACATTAAGAAGACCTTCTTCCTTCAACTCACTGAGCTCACTTTCCCACCGGCTCAAAACATCGACACCATACTTGGAATTAATGGCACTCGCATCCACCCGGCCCAACTTCATGCGGAGAATAAACTCACGAATCATGCGCTGTTCCTTAGTCGTCCGAAAACTCCGCTTGGTGGGCATCTGCCCTGCGTCAATTGCCGCCACATATTCATCGATTTCGGTGAAATTCTGGTAATGAACTCCCGCGGCGTGCGAGAACGAAGCCACTCCGAGTCCCAAAAGATCAGCGCCACCCCAGAGGGAATCGCGGTAGATGAACTTGGCCTTGGAGGGGTCTTTGACCGCGGTATACCCTGAGCCCACAGTGTAGCCCGCACTCTCCAAAGCGGCGAAAGCTTCCTTGACCCAACGGCGTTTCGTTTGCCAATCAGCGACAGGAGCGATGAGCTTCCCGGTGTCCTTCATCTCACGATAAATCGTGGTGTTGTAAGGAATCTCCATCTGATAAACAGTCACACTATCCGGTGCCAACTCGATGGTCTTCTCGATATTGCGTTGCCAGTTTTCCTCAGTCTCCTCGATCATCCCGGCGATAAGATCGATATTGATCTGATCAAACCCTTCGGCTTGCGCCCGTTCATAGGCACGTCCCACCTCCTTGGACCGGTGGGCCCGCCCGTTGATTTCTAAGATATGATCGTCGAAGTTCTCAATCCCCAGACTGAGGCGGGTCACCCCGATATCCTTGATTGCGGCAAGCTTTCCGGCATTGAGCGTTCCCGGCTCACATTCGAAGGCCACCTCCTCGGCGGCATCCCAAGGCAAAATCGCCTTCATGCGGTCCGTTAAATTCACCAATTGCTTGGACGAAAGGTAAGAAGGAGTCCCTCCTCCGAAGTAGACAAAATGCGGCTTACGCCCTTCTATCAGGGGCTTACGAGCCATCAGTTCCAACTCGGTCACCGTTGAATCGAGGTAACTCTTGATTTCGTCGGCGCTCTTATCGGTGTAAACTCGGAAGTAACAAAAATGGCACCTCTTCCGGCAAAAAGGAATGTGGTGGTAAAGTCCCAGCGGGACCCCTTCCTTCGAGGGCTGATTGTAAACGTCCGCTACCTGCTCGTTCTGATCTTCAGACCAAAAGGAAAAGGGTGGGTAGTTCGAAATAAAATAATTTCCCGCTCGGGTATCTTTCTTTTGATCTGCTGCTGCGCTCATAATGCCGACAATTTGACGGATTCGTAGGACTTTACACGGACGAAAATAGGTTTATTACAGTCAAGAGGAATATCGGGTCATCCCGTTGCCGCGAGCCGTGACAGAAACGTCACCCTTGGAAGGCTTATCTTGCGGGCTAAGTAAGATTAATAATCACTAAACCATGGAAAATATCTTGATCGTCGAAGATGAAGTCGACATCGCAAACCTCGTTTCGTTCAACCTCGAGAGAGCCGGCTACACAGTAGACATGGTTCACGACGGGCGCGAAGGACTCGAGAGAATACTCAAAGACCAACCCAATCTTGTCGTCTTGGACCTCATGCTTCCCGGCTTGGATGGCTATCAAGTCCTCAAGGAGATGCAGAGGGACACCCGCTCCCACGGCATCCCAGTCCTCATGTTGACTGCAAAAAGTCAGATCGATGACCGGATCAGAGGGCTCGAAATGGGCGCCGACGATTACCTCACCAAGCCTTTTAGCCCGAAGGAACTCATCTTGAGAGTCAAGGCCATCATCAAGCGAAACCGATCCACCCCTGGCTCGGTTGTCTTCTCTTTCGGTCCTTTTCGTTTCGATAAAAACAACCTCACTTTCTACCTCAACGAGGAACCGATGTCGCTAACTTCAACCGAATTCAAGCTCCTGCTCTTCCTTTGCCAGAGACCCGGTCAAACCCAGGATCGTAATGACCTCCTTAAAGTTGTCTGGGGATACAGCGACGACGTCCACAGCCGCACCCTCGATACCCACATGAAGCGCCTTCGCCAAAAACTCGGTGACGAAAGCTCTCTCATTGAAACGGTCCGCGGAGTCGGGTATCGAGTGCGGGAAATCGAATGATTTACCTCGCCTTTAGCTGTGCTTTCATCTTCGGATTTCTCCTTCTTCGCAGCAAGCGCAGGCTTGAGGACACCCTCGTCGAATTATCGAATCATCGCAGAGACACCCTCACGAGGGATCAGAAACAAGCGAAGGCCCACGACCGTGAAATTCAGCACCTACTCGATGCCCTCCCCTATCCCTTTTTCTCAATCAACGACAAAGGGCTCCTCATCCGGGTCAACCGACACGCTCGTACTATTTTTGGAGCACGCGACATTCACAATCGGAGCATCCGCCAGACCTTCCTCGACGCCTCAATCGTCACCCTCGTCACGCAGGCTCTGGAGTCACCCGATCATTATCGCGAAATTCTCCGCCTCCCTGCAAACTCCGTCTTCTCTTCAAAACCGGGCGACAAAGAATCATCTTGGGAGGTCGACCTCCACCCGCTCTCCCTCCAAAACGATAACCTGGAAATCCAACTCATGATGAGAGATATTACCGCCAGTGTTCACGCCGACCAAGTCCGCCAGGACTTCGTTGCCAATGCTTCCCACGAACTGCGGACCCCGCTTTCCATCATCTCCGGCTACCTCGAAAACCTCACCGAGGAAGGTGGCCTCGACAATAAAGAGCTCGCCCGCAAAATGCTTGAGACAATGGACCGGCACGTCATCCGCATCAACCGAATCGTCGAAGACATGTTGGTCATCTCGAAGCTCGAGTCTGACGATGCCGCCCCCCTGAATCTCGCCCCGTTCAACATCGCGGTCTGTGTTCGTGACATCATCGAACGCCTCGAACTCGTCATCGAGAAACAGAAAGCCACCATCAATCTGGAGGTGCCGGAAATACGAATCACCGGCGACCACTTCTATTGGACACAGATCCTCTTCAACCTCGTTGAGAACGCCCTCAAACAAAATCCCACCAATCCCTTAAAAGTTCGAATTCAGGCGGAAGCTGACAAAAAGGGGCACTTTACCATTCGCATCTCGGACAACGGAATCGGAATCCCGAGCACCGATCTCCCCTTCATTTTTAAGCGCTTCTACCGCGTCGAGAAACACCACTCCCAGACCCAGGTCAAAGGAACCGGACTGGGACTCTCGATCGTCAAGAGAGCCATCGAAGCCCACGGCGGCACGATCAGTGCCACCTCGACCCCGGGCGTTGACACCACCTTCACCATCGAAGTTCCGAAGTTCCCGCCCGCTCAATAACTCTAGCGTATTAAGGCTTGCCATCGCGCAGGTTTCACTTATAGCCACCCCAGCTTCGGAGGGCGTATCCTTCCTCCCCTTTTCCAATCTAGTCGATGAGAGACTGGTTCCGGGTTCTTTAAAACTACTCGTCGAGCCCCGCCCGCTAGCCCCATTTCAGGGCCGGCCGGCCTCTCCATAAACATGATTCCCACCTCATTCGAGGAGCTTGCCCTGGCAGCTCCCCTCAAACGCGCTCTCACCGAGCACAATTACGTCACGCCTTCCCCAATTCAGGCACAATCCATTCCCATCCTTCTCAAAGGCGGGGACCTCCTCGGCATTGCTCAGACCGGCACCGGCAAGACCGCAGCATTCTCACTCCCCATCCTGAATGCCCTTCACGAAGACCCCAAACGTCCTCGTGCCCGAACCGCCCGTGTCCTCGTTCTCACCCCGACTCGCGAACTCGCCACTCAGATTTCACAAAGCTTCGAGAGCTACGGCCGCCATGTCAGCTTTAGCAAAACCCTCGTCTTCGGTGGCGTCGGCAAGAACCCCCAAGTTCGCGCGATGCGCCAAGGCGTCGACGTCCTCGTCGCCTGCCCCGGCCGCCTGCTCGACCACATGAACGAGGGCGATATCGACCTCTCGGGCGTCGAGTTTTTCGTCCTCGATGAAGTCGACCGCATGCTCGACATGGGCTTCCTCCGCGACGTCAAAAAGATCGTAGCGGCTCTCCCGCGCAAGAAGCAGTCCCTCTTCTTCTCCGCCACTCTTGCACCGTCGATCAAGGACCTTGCCAATACCATCCTCAACAACCCGGCCCACGTCTCCATCGAACCCAAGCAAACGACGGCCGAGAAAGTCACTCAACGCATCTGTTTCGTCGATAAGGATTCTAAGAAAGACCTCCTTCTTCAGCACCTCGCCGACCAAGAAGGCAAAGGCCTCACCATCATCTTCTCCCGTACCAAACACGGCGCCAACAAGCTCTGTAAGTCCATCATCTCGCATGGCTTTGATGCCGAGGCCATTCACGGAAACCGCTCGCAACCGCAACGCGAACGGACCCTCGAAAAGTTCAAAAAGGGAGCGCTCCCCATCCTCGTCGCGACCGATGTCGCTGCTCGTGGGGTGGACGTCAAAGACGTCACCCTTGTCATCAACCTTGATATCCCAAATGAAGCCGAGGCCTACGTCCACCGCATCGGCCGCACCGGTCGTGCCGGTGCCGATGGTTCCGCCGTTTCATATTGCTCTCCTGAAGAACACGAATTCTTTATGGATATCGAAAAGCTCATTCAGAAGAAACTCCCCGTCGATATCGATCATCCTTATCACCACGAGGAACTCGCTGACCTTCACGCCCGCGGCCTCAAAGCCCGCGAATCAACCCGCGACAATGGCGGCAATAAAGGAGGTGGACGACGCCAAGGCGGCGGCGGCGGCGGCGGCGGTGGTGGCCGAGGGCGCCAAGGCGGCGGCGGTGGTGGACAATTTCGTAGTCGCCCATCCTCATCCGGCAGCCGAGGCCGTCGAAGAGCTTAGGTCATTTCATTCGCTCCGAGAACCCCGGGAATTTTACTTCCGGTCTCAAAAGTGATGGCTCGCCACCAAGGTCGCAGAGCCTCAAGACATATTAATCGATCCCAGCATCTCCCAGCATAAGACCGGGTCTCGCTTTTTGTTGGGGTAGTCCCGAGGGCCAGCGCAAGGATTGCTTCTGAATCGGTTCGATTCCGAGACGACCAATCTGGCACGCTCGCACCTCCAACCCTGCTCTCTGCTCTCTGTAATTGCCGCTAAAAGCAGTCGCTCCGCATTGCCGAAGGTTCCTTGACTCCGTGAGAAATTTCCAAGAGGAATCTCGCCATTCGACCCCCGTCCGACAACGGCAATCTCAGGTCACCTCAATTGCATGACGCCTCATCGAAATCCCGTCTCTCATAGGCCAGACCTTTGAGACCGATTTCCAAATACCTCGAATCCTTCGTCAACGCTCAATATCCCGCACTAATTTCAACGCGAGGGAGTATCGGAGGATCTGGATTTCGGCGGGGATGGAGCAGGATATATTGCGAGAGTGTCACCGTTCTCCCTGTTGAAACATCTTGGCTCAATTCCTACCCCTCTCCCCTCTCAGGTCCATTCAACGACCTCCTCAAGCGGCCCACCCAAAAAGCAAATTCTAGGAACCCCTCTGGGCGCACCCGGAGAAAGACATCGATGAAACGGGGCTCAGGGCTCTAATCTCATAAGAGTTCATCATGTTCCTTGCGAGTTAACCTGCCTTGTCAGGCGGGGTCAGCGTTGCGAACTTCGTCCGGATTTCGCAGAGGATCAGCCTGCGGTGTCTTCGACTCGATAATATCGTGGGGTCTCTTCCTGCGAAATTTCCTCTTCAGTGAATGACGTTTGATCGCCTCCGCTATCGACGCCATCGTTGAGTTCGGTCCAAGTTAGCAAATCTTCAGAGACGAAAACTGCATAGGTCCGACCGGGGCGCGACTGCCAAATCAGCGTCACGGAATTCGATTCCACACCTTCGGTCATATCAATATCCGTGATGATGAGTGGAGCTAAGTTCGCACTGGGGCCAAGTTGGATATTGTCGATTCGCAGCCGGGTTTCTTCCGTGTAGATAATCTCAATTTCATCGAACACGATGTCGCTGAAACCAAAATAATTATCCGGATTGTCAATACTCACGGTTGTCTCGAATGACTCTACCACCACTCCACCCAGTTTAGCCGTGATCGTTGCCGCTGTGG
Source organism: Akkermansiaceae bacterium (assembly GCA_047634075.1). Taxonomy (GTDB): domain Bacteria; phylum Verrucomicrobiota; class Verrucomicrobiia; order Verrucomicrobiales; family Akkermansiaceae; genus SW10. The sequence continues at coordinate 47 of JBLIDI010000112.1, read as the reverse complement.
GTGGTTGGGCGATCGCTGCGAACGCCGCCGAGGTCAACGCGCTTCCA
>JBLIDI010000111.1:0-11733 GCA_047634075.1 Akkermansiaceae bacterium | reverse complement strand
TCTGGATCTCGGGGGTGCGGCCGAATTCGGAGCTGAGGACGACGAGGGTGGAGCTCAGCAAGCCTCGTTCCTTGAGGTCGGTGATGAGGGTGCTGTAGGCGGAGTCGAGGGGTTGGCAGTTGCCCTGCACAGCGGTGAAGTTGTCGTAGTGGGTGTCCCAGCCGCCGAGGGTGACTTCGATGAAGCGCACGCCGTGCTCGACGAGTCGGCGGGCGAGGAGGCAGCCTTGTCCGAAAGGATGGCGGCCGTATTGGTTTCGGAGGGTGGGACTTTCCTTGGTGAGGTCGAAGGCGGCGAGGTCCTCGCTCTTCATGACGCGCACCGCTTCGTCGAACAAGGTTCCAAAGTTCTTGGAATTGGGGGAGGGATTTTCGCGATGGAAGCGTTGGTTGACGGTATCGGCGAGGCTGAGACGTCGTTCAAAATCCTCTTCGCTGACGGAGGGATGTCTGGCGGTTCCTTCCAGTCCCTTTTCGGGATTGGTCACGACGGCGGGCGCGAATTTGGCACCCATCCAACCTGCTCCGATCATGTTGGCGGGGCTATTGACGGCGATGTATCCGGGGAGAGTGGCGTTCTCGGTCCCCTTTAACCGGTTGATCCAACTGCCGATGGCGGGGTGGACGATGGTTCCGAGTTGCTCGTATCCTTTATGGAGGATGTAGCTGGCTTGGTCGTGGTCTCCTTGCTTCGATTGCATACTGTGGATCGTGCAGACTTCCCGCATGATCTCGGCAGTCCGAGGAAGGTAGCTCGCGATCTGGAGTCCGTCGGCGGTGGTGGGGATTCCTTTGACGGGACCTTGGACGTCTTGGCCAGGTTTGAGGTCGAAGGTGTCGAGGTGGCTCATGCCGCCGGCCATGTTGAGGAAGATGACGTTGGTGGCGGTTCCTGCTTTTGGTGCGGATGCTTTATCACCGAAGGCTTGGGAGGCGAGTGATCCTCCGAGCATGGGGGCGAGACTGACGCCGAGGAATTTACGGGAGGCATCGCGGAGAAATTCGCGACGGGAGAATTCATCGGCAAGGTTGGGAGTTGATGACGACATTAGTAGATGAAGAGAAATTCAGGAGTGCAGACGAGGGCGGAGACGATGTTGGTGAATCCTTTGACTTTACGTTCGTTGAGTTCCTGGGTGCACATCGCTCGCTCTTGGGCGGTGGGCTGGCGGGTCAGGACAGACTGGAAGAGAAGGGCGCCTTTGTCCTCGTTCGTTTCGGAGCCTTGGAGGATCGTGCGGATGACGGTATCCTTCGGATTGGCGACGATGGTTTGGGTGGCTCCGTTGAGCATTTGGAGGGTTTGGGTGAGGCTGCCTTCATTGGTTGCGCCATCGATACTGATGCGGTCGGATTGGCCAAACTTCTGGAGGAAGTGGTTGGGGTCTGCGGGGCTGGGGAGTTCCGAGGCCCGGGCGATGCCAAGGATCGCGGAGGTCATGAGGCGGCCATGTCCCGCGATATAGGTTGGAGGCCGGGGCTCAGGGGCCTTGGGGCCGGTGCCATCGCGCGCTTCATGATACTTCATGATGATCCAATCCTGATATTCCTTGACGGTCTTGAAGGAGTGGACCGTTTCGATAATGTCATCGAGACGACCGATGTAGCGACCGTGGAGGTAGAGGTTTTCCATGGTCTCGATTCGTTGCTTGGATTCGGGATCGGCGAGAACGAGGGTGATTAGGGAATCCCAAATCTGTTCGGCGCTCATTCGTGCGATGGGGCGCCCCAAAAGTCCATGGAAGGAGGCCTCCTTATCCGGGGCGGATTTTGCGGCGAAGGCCTTGGTCAGCATGAGGGTTTGCTGAAAGGCGCGGAGGTCGTAGCGGTAGTCCTTGATCAGTTTTATCAGACCGCTGTTGAGGGCGCCCGTGACGGGATTTTTGGGGTCGAGAAACTCTTGGTTGTCATCTTGGTGGAGTTCTGCGCCCATCACGCGCAGCCACATCCGGGCGGCGATGGAGCCTGCGAAGGTGGGGTTTTCGTCACCCACGACCCAGGCTGCGAATTGCTCGAGGCTATCGAGAGTGGGCTTCTTGGGGTCGAGGCGCACCTTCCCGCCGAAGGGGGTCCGTCCCGACACTAATTCGCCGGGATCGCCGTCAGGGTATTGGTAATCATTGGGGAGCTCGATACGTCCAGAGCCCTTCTTGGCTTCGATGCCGCTAGCGGCATACTGCCCGATGGCGTCGCTGAAGAAGTGCAGGTGATGAAGGCCCGGAGCATTGTATTCCTTTTCGGAGGACATGTTGACGAAGAGTCCTCTCCCTTTGAGGAAGTCGAGGCGGCCGAGGTTGCTTTTGCCGTGGGTGAAGGCGGCGAGATTATAGAAGTCAATCCGTTCCCATTTCGAGTCGGGGTCGTCGTGGCATTGGGCGCACTCCATGCGAATTCCCAGGAAGGCCCTCATGGTGTTGGCGGAGTTGTCGAGGGGCATGCCGATATCCCGGGTGTAATAGTGGGAGGCTCCCGAACCGGTCCAGCCGTTGCCACGAGCCGACAACAACTCTTGGGTCATCGCTTTCCAGCTTCTGTTTTCGCGCACCGCTTGGCGCGACCATTTGATGAGGGGAGCGTTGGAGCTGAAGTATCCTCCCTGCAGTTTCACCCCATCGAGTCGCAAGTGGTCGTAGAGCCAGTTGTTCATGTGGCTCTGATAGCCTTTCGATTGATAGAGTTGGGAGACAAGGCGCTGGCGATTGCCCGCGGCGGGATCGTTGGTGAACCTCCGGATCTCGGTAAGAGTGGGGATGCGTCCGATGGCGACCAACGAGGCGCGCCGGAGAAAGGTGGCGTCGTCAACGGGAGCGGGTTCGCTTTGCTTGGAACTTTGAAGAACTGAGCTGATGAGCGTGTCGAGGCGCGCGGCTTCCTTGGCCATCTCCCCGGAAGTGATCGCCGCAGCAGAAAGCGCGGGGGCAAAGAGCAGGACTCCGAGTGCCACTCGACAGGCAGCAGACAAGAAACGAATCATATCTTGAGAATACGAGCATGCCCCGCCCGAGTTTTCACGATTTGAAAACTTAGTGAGGGGGCGATGAGGGGGCGGAGGATGCCGAGTTTCCCCTCGGCCAAAAAAAGAAGCACCCCAATACGAGGTGCTTCATGATCTGAGAAGCGGATTAGGGATTTGGAGAACCCCAAATGATCGCTATTTCTTGGAGTGAGGATGTTGCTTTAACAATTCATCGGGGCTGAACATATCGATCTTACTTTTCGTTTCGGCCCGGATTTTTTTCACTTGGGCTGCTCCGATCGCCGGAGCTTTGTTTCCGAACGAATTACGAACATAGGTCAAAACAGCTGCCATTTCTTCGTCGTCCAGTAAGGCGCCAAAGGCCGTCATGGGAACCTGTCCCGGGTATTTTTTACCCTTCACTTCGATGGGCCCTATAAGCCCTTTGAGACTTAACTTGATGAGACGATCAGGGTCTCCAAGCGACCACCTCGTTCCGGAAAGGGGCGGGAATCCGGCGTCAGGAAGGCCTTCACCATTCGCTTGGTGACAAGTCATGCAGTAACCATCCCGGGCATAAATGGCCCCCCCTTTCACAAACGAAATGGCATCGTCTTTCGACAGGTGCTTCGGCGCCACAACCACTTTCTCCTTTTCCTCTTCGACCGCTTCACCTGCGAAAATGGCATCAGCAAAGTCCAAGCTCTGCTTCATATAGGAGTCGACCTCCTTCGCCTTTGCGATGGAAAGGACGGCGACTCCTTGTTCGGCGGGAAGGTAAGTTGCCGCGGTGATTGCTTCCAAACGGACTCTTCCGTGGTCATCGTTGGCAGCACTCGAAAGAATCTGAGCCAGATTCGGCAACTTGTGCTCGTTGTATCGGGCAACCCGTACGGCCGCGCAGCGAATCTTATGATCTTTCGAAGCCAGCAGCGCGGTGAGTAGATCTGCGTCAACCTTATCAGCTCCCCAGGTCACCCATAGTGCTTCCAGCTTGAGTCGCTCGGCACTCTGGGTGGAGGCCCATTTGGTCGCGGCAGTGGCAACCTCGACAGGATCCCGTTCGCGCAATTCACGGCGAGTGCGATAGCGGGTGCGGTATTCCGGGAGAGCAAGATTCCCAAGAAGCCCGGCAATGCTGGCTCCGTCGACCTTGGCAGGTTTGACGAGAGGACGGCTCGGATAGGTGACCCGATAGATCCGGCCGTGCTCGTGATCCCGAAACGGGTCGCGGGCATTGTGCTGCATGTGACCAATCAACATATTTTGCCAATCAGCAACGTAGAGTGATCCATCAGGGGCAAACTCGAGATCGACAGGACGGAAGTTCAAATCCTTTGAAACAAAGAGATCCTGCACATACTCGGTAGTGAAACCGGTGCCGTCTTCGATAACACGATGCTGTTTCGCACCGAGGTAACCGATGCTGTTATTGATGAGAACATCCCCTTGTACTTCATCCGGAAAGTGTCGGCTTGAAACAAACTCAACCCCTGAAGTGGGTCGTACTTTATTGCTCTTTATAATATCCGGCGCTCTTAAATTCGCGCCGTAGCGGGCTTTCACGGTCCCGGGAAGCATCCAGGAAAAGCTGGTTCCAGAGGTGTGCAGGAAGAAATCCTGACCGTAGTCATCGAAGGCCACTCCCCAGGGATTCGGAATCGAGAACTGGGCGTATCTCCGGATTTGCTTTTTCTGTGGACTGTAGCGGTAGAAGCCCCCGTTGGTCCCGCGTTCGGGCCCATAGATACTCTCGGTGTTTGTGTGGAGGAAAACTCCCTCACACATCACAAAGGCACCACTTGGATCGGCACAGAATGCCGAGATCGCATGGTGGGTGTCATGGTCATCGAAACCGCTCAAAAGGAGATCCTTCTTGTCATAGCGGTCATCACCATCTGTATCTTGAAGTCGAATGAGAGACCCGCTTTGCGAGACATAGACGCCATCGTGGGAGATCTCGAATCCAATCGGAATGTGGAGGTCATCGGCGAAGATGGTCTGCTTATCTGCGAATCCATCGCCATCGGTATCTTCAAGAATGAGCAACTTATCCTTGGGACGTGGATCTCCAATCCGGTAATGAGGATAACTCTCCATCGTGGCCACCCAGAGGCGACCTTTGTTATCAAAGGAAATCTGTACCGGATTTTTCAGATCAGGAAATTTCTCCTCGGAGGCAAACAGGTCGATTTTATATCCCTCGGGAACCTCAATCTTGCTTTGGGAATCCTGCCCTGGTTGATACTCGGGGGTTCCATTTTTATTACTTGGCCGATAGTTTGAGGTCACGGGTGGAAGCTTCGTGGTCTTGGCGTCCTCTCCGGCGACATCAAACGTTTCTCCTTTCAAGGTCGCCCAGATTGCCTGGTCGCGGATCCCGGTAAACTCCTGGGTCTTTTTCAACTCGAACGGATAGTTGGCGGGGCCGTAGGGATTGTAGCGACGACCGTAGACATGCACGCCATTGGGAACTTTAAAATTATTCAGCCACATGAAGTTCTTCTCTTTCACCGCAGTAGTCACGGCGTCCCGCCTGCTCTGATTTGGAGTGGCGCCACTGAAGAGAGCATCAGCAAGCCAAGGAGCGAGCTTGCGGTAGCCATCATCATTGAAGAGAGCACCATCGACGGTCAGCCTCTCATCGGAACCTGCGAACCACCGGGCAGATGTTGCAAAGGCATCCACAAAAAGGGCGCCATTGGCACTTGCGATTTCCTTCATCGCGGTGGCGTAAAGCTTCAGGTTTTGATTCCCCTCCCTGCCATCGGGCACGCTGAACTCCCCTGACAAATCCTGCATCGCAGTCGGCGAGACCAAGGCGAGCTGTGGGATATTTTTGCCGTTGTATTTCTGGGAGAGGGTGTGCTGAACAAAAGCGCTAAGCTCCGCTTTGTAGCGAGCCACCCCCGTGGGACCCTCAAAGGAGGAATTGTAGCCAAAGAAGGCAATAATGGTATCAGCCCCGAGACGGGCCAGCCATTGATCAGGCATTTCAAAGTGCCCTTGCGGCCTCGAACCCGCCTGGAGTTCTGTTGGCAGCAATTCTTTGGCTCCCGGAAAGGCATATTGTCCCTCCTGATTTCTGCCGGGATGGGGTCGAAATCCGGGTGTATTGCCTTCGTCACCCATATTGCGAATCTTGAGTTCGCTGGACGGAAAACGCAGCTGGATCTCGGTCTCGAAATATCCAAAGTGGTTCATCCTCGAAGCCATTCCCGAACCAAGCAAAACGATGGTGTCGCCCTTCCTAAGGGAGAGCTTGGTCGGAGCCTCCTTCACTTCGAAAGTCACGCTCTCAGGATTCATGGGGGCAAGCACCCCGGGAGCAAGCTTGGCCACTTTCTTTTTGGCGACCTTTCGCTTCTCGGATTTCGCCTTTTCTTTTGGAGGGGCTAGACCGACCTCGGAGATTAAAATTTGGGCATTTGCCACAGGGCACTGCCACGTTAAGGCTGTCAAGAGGAGGGTTTTAATGACCGGGAGTTTCATAGCGAGACATTCTGGGAAGGTTGAAAAGAGCGTTTTGCTGGAGCAGATTTCACGACGTTCATCTACACCGGAGAAAGACTGCTCCTTTCCCATTGGTTACGGAAAAAGCAAAGAATCTCAAGCTTATCCCGTTCTCAAGCAATCCCTTTTCAGAATTGCCAGCCCTCGAACGCCCCGCATTAAGACACCGAAGATCGCACCAACAATGACCCCTCGGCGATGGTCGCAGCGTAGTTCCCGATGATTCGTGACCCGCCCGGAGAGGGTCCAGCACCGCCGCACTTAAACTTATCCTTGGCTTGGCAGAATGGAGGATTAATCTTTTCTGCTATGAATTTTCCTCCTAAAATATCCTGCGAAGAAGGGCCACGCGCTTTTTCGCAGGATTCCCCGTGGCACTGTTTCCGCGCCCAACCCTCTCGGCCCAATTCCTGCTCTCTTCTTGTCTCCGCAAGCCTCTTTCTCCCCTCTGCGATCTCTCCAACGACGTCCTCAAGGGGTTCACTCCAAAAAAATTCCCGTACTATTCTATGAGAATCGTGTTCGCGACCTTCCTTTGGGTCCAATCGTTCGTTAGCGCTGCCACCCCGGTTGATCTTAGTGGTCTGAATCACCAGGAAATGGAGGGTCTTCTGCGGGATCTCAAGGTGACAAGATATCAGTCAAAAACCGTGGTCGATCACGCCACGGGGACTTTTAAGGGGAATTGCTCTGGATTGATCGGGTATGTTTTGCGGAGGCGATTTCCCGAGGCTTACCTTTCGGTGAGGGGCATGTGGGCTCCTTGGCGGGCGCGTCCCCTCGCGGTGACCTACTACGAGACCTTTGTCTCGGTCGGAAAAGAGGGGCATTCCAAACCAGCCTGGAAACGGGTCCGCAAGATGGTAGAGGTGAAGCCCGGGGACATCATCGCTTGGCGGAAGCTCAGCATCACCCAGGGACTCAACACTGGGCATATCTGTATGATTGCCGGAAAGCCGGTTGTGGAGAAGGACGGTCGGGTGCGCGTCCGAGTGATCGACTCGACGAGCGGTCGCCATTTCAACGATACCCGCAAGCCCGGGACAAATGGCGTGGGAGCAGGGGAAATGTGGTTTTCCATCAATGCCGCAGGAGAACCGGATGGATACTGGATGCATGAAAAGTCGAAACGCTCAAAAACCCACAAAATCGCAATTGGACGCATCGTCCCGGTCTTCTTTTCGGCAGCACTGCAACCTCAACCCAAGAAAGATGGGCAAGTCGTCACGGGCGCATTTGACGCGGACTACCTTGGTCAAACCGAGGCCGGGGCGGCCGAGATCGCCATGAAGCGGAAGGTGAAATTTCGGGTGATCGAGCGCGACGGTGTCAGTCTTCCGGTGACCCATGAGATCACTGAAAAACGCGTCAATTTTGTGATCAAACGAGGGAAGATCCTCAGAACTCTGCGAGGATAGTTGGGCGCTCACTCCGCGGTTCCTTTGGCCCTGTCTTCCCGGGCCGCGTCGATGAAAGCTTTGAGAAGTTTGGCCTGCCTTTCGTCTTCGAAAACAAGGCTTTCGGGATGCCATTGCACCCCGATGAGGAAGCGGTCCGGATCGGTTGTTTCGGTGGCCTCGACAACCCCATCCGGGCAACGGGCGACGATCCGGAGGCCATCGCCAAGGCGTTTGACAGACTGGTGATGGCGTGAGTTGACCTCCAACCGGGAAGTTCCAAGAATCCCGCGCAGGCGCGAGTCGGGCTCCAGCCTGATGGCGTGATTGCGATCGCGGTGGTTCACGCCAAGCTCGCTGGGAATATCCTGCACGAGAGAACCACCGCAGGCGACATTGATCCATTGGCTGCCGAGGCAAATCCCCAAAAGCGGTTTTTGGGATTTTGTGATCCAGGCGGTGCTCAGGGATTTTTCGAATTGGTAGCGCGAGTCGTCGAGAACGCGGACAGTTTCGTGGGCCTCCTCCCCATATTCGGAAGGAGGAATATCGGCACCTCCGGGCAGGAGGAGCCCGTCGAGCAGCTCGAGGTAGGCTTGAATCTGAGCCGCGCTTCCATCGGTATTGGGCAGGACCACGGGGATCCCGCCAGCCTGACGAACCGCGCGGATGTAGTCATCGCCGACCAAGCTGGCAATACCGATCAGAGGGGCTTCCTCACTTCTTTTCTCAAGGGCTTGAAGTGGCATCTCCGTATCGAGGTCGTCTTGGCCAATCTGGAATCCAAGGAGACCAGCGACGGCGGTAAAAATGAAAAAGAAGAAGGAACGACGTGATGGTTTTTTCATGGAAGGATGATCGCAAGGGAGAGAGAGATTCCTCAAGCTGACGTTGTTAAAAATACTCTCGGCGTGATCAGAAGACCACTGAAATTTCTACCATGGCGAGGCCATTTTCTCCGGACAACTTTTGATTCATCTGCGAGCTCTAGATAGAAAACGACGAGGAAAAACGACGAGAATTTGCGGACGTCTCTGAATCGGGATGGCACCCCGCCACGCGCCCTGGCCTCAATTCCCCCTCGCTCAAGCAGAGACGAGTGGTAGCCCGTATTGCCCAAGTCGCCGACCAAGGGTTAGGCCCTAACTTGAGGCCCACCAATCCTACTTAAAAGTGATTTTTCAGGTTGGATAAGTCCCGCAGGGTGCTAAACCACTTCTGTTTTGACTTTTCGTCTTTTCTTTTTCTTCACCCTCGCAGGCCTTGTCTCCTGCGCCCTTCCTGATACCCGGCTCTGGAACGACCGCACCGCGATCACACCCGCCGAGATGCCTGCGGAGTTAATTACGAAGGTCATCGTACACGGCTCCACTAAATCCATCTTTAGCAACCCCGTCAGCGGCACCCACAAAGGAATCTCGATGTGGTGGCGCCGTTCCCGCCTCCTCAGCGACAGCCTCTTTAAACAACGGGCCCTCCTCAATTCCGCATATACCGAGGGAGTCGACATTGAGCATGCGCTCGACCTGATTGGACTTCCGGTCCCCCTGCCAGGAAAAATCGACTACCTCGTCGACGGACGCGAATTCTTCCCCGCTCTTTACCAATCCATCGACCGGGCCACGGAGCGCATCGACACCCAAGTCTTCATTTTTGATAACGATGATGTCGCCACGCAATACGCCGACCGACTCAAGGAACGCAGCCGGGAGGTCAAATGCCGCGTCCTCATGGATCGGCTGGGCTCAATCGCCTCATGGTGGACCGCACCCGAGACGCCCCTCCCCCACGATTTTCAATCTCCCTCGTCAATGCCCCACTATCTCATGGAAGGCAGCCGGGTAAAAGCACGCGTCTCCCAAAACCCTTGGCTCGTCGCCGACCACTCCAAACTCATCATGATTGACGGGAAGGAAGCCTACCTTGGAGGTATGAATATCGGTCGGGAATACCGCTACGAATGGCACGACCTCATGGTGCGGGTCCGCGGCCCCATCACTACGGAATTACAAAACCACTTCAATCGCTCATGGCGTCTGCAGAGCCTTTGGGGCGACTGGAGCATGCCCTTCTATCGCAAGCTGAAACCCGACCCCGGTGCCGCCGATGCCGGGCACTACCCAATCCGCCTGCTCCGGACCACCCCCGCTCGCATCGAAATCGAGGAAGCCCTGTTGACCGCTATCCGGATGAGTCGAAAACGCATCTACCTGCAAAACTCATACGTCACTTCCGAACTGCTCCTGCAAGAACTCCTCGCCGCCCGGGGCCGGGGGGTCGAAGTAAATTTCATCTTCCCCGAAATAAACGACTCCAAGCTCATGGACACCGCGACCCGGGGCTTCGCCGCAACGCTCCTGAAGGGAAATTGCAACGTCTACGCCTACCCGAAATTCACCCACGTCAAGGCCGCCATTATCGACAACTGGGCCTGTCTCGGATCAGCCAACCTCGATGGCCTCAGCATGCGTATCAATGGGGAACTCAATATCGCCTACTCAGATCCGAAAGCCATCGAGACACTTCGTCAAAAAATATTTCTCAAAGACATTCGAGCCTCTCGAAAGCTGAAACAGGGGGAGCTCAAAGTCCCATCCACCTCCCTCGGCAATCTCATCCTTCAACAGCTCTAACCGGATAAGCCCGCAGTGCCGTTCGCGATTGGGGCGCTCCGATTGGCTTGGGACAACGGTCGCGGGACACCACGAAGGGAATTCCTAACAGTCCGTCAGGTCTTCAAGCGCCAGTCCGCCCGCTACCCACTTTTCAAAAAGCGGCATCTTCCCAAGACCGCTTTTTCTTGCCGAAAAGACCCCTTTAATTCGCTGGATTTTTTCTGTTAGAGATCTTTTTGTGGGGGAGCGTCGCCGGATCTGAGAAATTTTCCGCGCCGAACATGAGCGGTCTATTTCTTGCCAGCACGCCCCTGCAATCAAAGTTTCACCCGCCTTCGCGCCCCCACCCGGGAAGTTTCCGCCAGACTTTTCGTTGACATGTGGAAGTAATTTGTAACTCTTGCCCATCGCTGGCTGTTTCAATAGATCCAAATCGAAGGAAACTTATCCTGCCGCAACCCTAGTTTCCTTAACCGGAATTTACGCCGCTTCTGTCTCTTTTCATAAGGATTACCAGGAAGCGCGCGATTGAGCGTCACGCTCCGACTACTGCGGGCATCTTGCCGCCCGGTCATCCCGTCTCCCGGACCAAACACAAACGTTTGGCCCGGCACCCTCTGACACACACTAAACAAACGTCCCCATGACTCTCCCACCCCTCCATTTCGCGCGCCCCACCACCGGGGATGCTCTCAAGGTGAAACTTCTCGTGGCCGCCAGCCCACCCCTTGACGCCAATCCCCTCTATTGCAATCTCCTCCAATGTAGTCACTTCGCCTCGACCTGCGTCTGCGCAAAGGAGGGTGACGAATTAGTCGGCTTCGTCTCGGGATATCTCCTTCCCGATTACCCCACGACCCTCTTCATCTGGCAGGTCGCAGTCTCAGTGCGCTGCCGGGGACGAGGACTCGCCATGCAGATGATTAAGGAACTTCGCGAGCGACCCTGTTGTCAAAACATCACGCATCTCGAAACCACCATCACGCCCTCTAACAAAAGCTCTGGTGCCCTCTTCACCAAGCTGGGTAAACAACTGCGCGCGCCCGTGAACACCTCCGTCGCCTTTGACCGCGACGAACACTTCGGAGGCTCGCACGAGACCGAAATCCTCTGGTCCATCGGACCGCTCCCCAAGAACAACAAATCCCAATAACACCCATGAAAATATTTGAAGAAATTGAATCTGAAGTGCAGAGCTATGCACGAAACTTCCCGCGCGTATTTAACAAAGCCGAAGGAGAACTAATGTATGA
>JBLIDI010000110.1:0-12044 GCA_047634075.1 Akkermansiaceae bacterium | reverse complement strand
TGGCGGCGGTGGCGCTGTGAATATCGAGGTCGTTCTTGAAGGCCTCGATCATGGCGGGATCACCGGAAAGGGCGGCCATGACGCGGAGTTCGACCTGGGAATAATCGGCAGCCATGAGGGTGAATTCAGGGCCGCGGGGAATGAAGGCCCGGCGGAGTTCCCGGCCCATTTCGGAGCGAACAGGAATGTTTTGGAGGTTGGGGTCGGAGGAGGCAAGCCGGCCGGTGGAGGTGAGAAGTTGATGGAGGTGGGTGTGGACCCGACCGGAGTGCTCCGAGCGATGATGGGGGAGGGCGTCGACGTAAGTCGACTTGAGCTTGCTGGCTTCGCGGTAACTCAGGATATCCGCCACGATGGCGTATTTCGGTGCGAGGGAGGAGAGGGTTTGTTCGTCGGTTTTGAACTGACCGGTCTTGGTCTTTTTGGGCTTCTCGACGAGCTTCATCTCGCCGAAGAGGATCTCGCCAAGCTGCTTTGGGGAATTAAGATTGAAGGGACGACCGGCGGATTTTTCGATGTCGACGGTGAGGGTAGCGATCTTACGGGTGAGGACTTTGCCGACGTCATCGAGGACCCCTTGGTCCATCGTGATTCCTTCGGCTTCCATCGCCACGAGGACGGGAAGAAGAGGGGCTTCGATGCCCTCGAGGACGGGGAGGAGGTCGAGGGTTTTGAGTTCGGGCAGGAGCTTATGGTAGAGTTGAAGGGTGACGTCGGCGTCCTCGGCCGCGTATTCGGCGAGGGTTTCGAGAGGGAGCTCGGAGGGATCGAGATCGCCCTTCGCCGCTTTCTTTTTGGCGGCGGCGGCGAAGAGATCGTCTTCGTCGTTTTGTTCGGTGGAGAAGAGATCGACGAGTTTGACGGGAGAGTAGCCAAGGAGGTTTTCGGCGAGGGAATCCATGCTGTGCTTTTGATCCGGCGCGACCATGATGTGGGCGAGCATGGTGTCGAAGAACGGGCCGACGACCGCGACGCGGTGCGAGAGCATGATGGCGAGATCGAATTTAAGATTGTGGCCGATCTTGAGCGCGGGGGACTTGAAGACGGGGAGGAGCTTTTCCCGAAGGACGGGCCAGTCGGTGACTGGAAGGTAGAAGGCCTCGCCAGGTTTGATTGAAAACGCGATGCCGAGGAGGCGGGAGGAGAAGCGGTTGAGCCCATTGGTCTCGACGTCGAAGCAGAAGGTTTTGGCCACCAGGAGGTTCGCGACGAGGGATTCGAGGTCCTTGTCGTTTTTGACAAGATGATAAGTGTGCGGGACGTCGGTGAGAGTCTTGAGGCTCTCGAACACCGGAGCGGCCTGCGGGGTCTCAGGGGATTCCTGGGCGCCGAAGACTCTTTTGGTCAGGGTGCGGAATTCCCACTTTTCAAAGAGGCCCCTCAGGGTTTCTTCGTCCGGTTTCTCGAGGAGGAAATCAGCGAAGGTTTCCGCGACCGGGACATCGAGGATGATGGTGGCAAGTTCCTTGGAAAGGAGGGCTTGGTCACTGAATTTGATGACGTTTTCCTTCTGCTTTCCTTTGAGTTTGTCGGCGTTGGCGATCAGGCCTTCGACCGAGCCGTATTTTGCGACCAGTTTCTTGGCGATTTTCTCGCCGATGCCCGGGACGCCGGGGATATTGTCCGAGGCGTCTCCCCAGAGGCCGAGGATATCGATGACTTGCTTGGGTGATTCGATCTCCCAGTTCGCGAGGATTTTTTCGAGGTCGAGGACTTCGTGATCCGCTCCCTGGCGCCCGGGTTTCCACATCGCGGTGCGCGGGGCCACGAGTTGGGCAAAATCCTTATCCGGGGTGACCATGAAGGTGTTGAAATTACCATCCTCCTCGGCGCGAAGGGCGACGGTCCCGATAATGTCATCGGCCTCGAAGCCATCGATGACGAGGACAGGGATGCGGAAGGCTTGGCAGAGTTTTTTGATTTCGGGTATGGCGGCCGCGAGTTCTTCGGGCATCGCTTCGCGCTGGGCCTTATACTCGGGGTAGAGAGTGTGGCGCGGAGTGGGGGCGGAGGTGTCAAAGGCGACGGCGATGTGGGTCGGTGCTTCCTTCTCAATGATATGGAGAAGAGTGTTGGCGAAGCCGAAGATGGCGGAGGTATTGATCCCTTGGGAATTGGTGATGGGATTCCGAATGAAGGCGAAATGGGCCCGGTAAACCAGGGCCATGCCATCGAGGAGGAATAAACGGGTCTCTGCCATGGCGTGGAGAGTCCGGCTTTCGGCGGAAAAGGTCACGGAGAAAAGGCAGATTGGTGGTTTTGACGGCGTGACAAGTGGGGAATCCCCCCTTAGTTTCTCCCTAACACCTCGACCCCTTCATGAAATACGCGAAATTTGCTGCAGTCGTCTTTGTCCTCTACTTTTTAGGATACGTCCTCGGTCCGACTCTTACTCCGATGTTGGTGAAGCCTCAGGAAAAAGCGCTCGGTCTGATCCGAGACGTCAAATATAAAGGGGCTATTTACACCATTAATCTCGCGGAATTTCGCGATTCGGATTTGCCCACGACGCTGACGATCGAGAATCCTACCGAGATTTTGACAGAGGGTGGGAATGGGACGGTGAAGCTGAGAAAAGGCGATACGGTCGCTCTTTTAAACCTGAAGGATGATGTGCTGTTCATCACGAAGGATGATGCCAATGGCAAGGGCACGGTGGCGCCGGATGATACCGATCTCTGGTTCCAGTTGGCGAAGCAAGTCTACGACAAGGAAGCGGGGAACGCGGTCGCGAAGGTTCAGCCTCCGGTCGCTCCTCCTACCACTGTGGCAACGCCAACCCCTCCTCCCGTTGTGGTGGCTCCGACGCCAGCGCCGACTCCCACCCCCATGCCGGTAGTCGTGGTCCCAGCGCCAGCTCCCACGCCTGCGCCAGTGCCCGCGGGTGGCGGTAAACTGAGCGATGAAGAGATCATCGAGGTCATGAAAAAGAGCATTGCAGGAGGTGCGGTGAAGGAGTTTACCATCGATCAGATCAAAGAAAATGGCTGGAAAGTCAATGGCGACGAGACGATCGATGGGACCGAGTATCAGACCGGCCTAGCCGCTTATGAGGCCGCGACAATTTTTGGAGTTCGTCCTGTCCAGGCCAAGGCCTTGATCAAGGGTGGCAAAGTCGAGCGTTGGGTTTATGCCAAGAGTGGCATGGAGATCCAATAGTCTGACCGCACAAACTTCCAGAGCGCGGTGGTTTTTTGCCAGCGCGCTTTTTTGTGGAAGGCTTTCAGTTGAAGTGATGAAAAGAAAAGGGCGACCTTTTGTTGGCCGCCCTGATTTTAGGAGTTAACAAGGGGCGCTCTGGAGAGTGCCCTTCCGACTAGCGCATCAAGGCGAAGCGTTGGCGGAGAAGGTCCTGTTGGGAAAGGTCTCCAATTTTGCTCTGGGCATCGGTGAGCCACTCGCGCTCGAGCTCGTTCTTGGTGGGGCGTCTCGTTTCGTAGAAGACGCCAAACTTGCCGGGTGAGAGATCCTGAGAAAGTTCGATGGCGGCGCCGATGGACTCGAGATCCTGGGTTTCCTCGTCGACGAGTTCGAAGACCCCGCCTTTTCTCGGGATGCTGTCATCGAATGAACCGGGATTGAACATGGTGCACTCGGAGAGGGTTTCCACGACGCCGAAGCCGGGGTGCAGAATGGCACGCTCGAACATCTCGTTCATGTGCTTCACTTGAGCCGCGTGGGTGCGGGCGATAAAGGTGGCTCCGCTTGAGACGAGCTGGGCCATCGGATTGATAGGTTGGTCGATGGCGCCACGGGGATCGGTTTTGGAACGTTGCCCGATTGGAGTGGTCGGGGACGTTTGGTTTTTAGTGAGGCCGTAGACGAAGTTATCCATGACCACGTAGGAAAGGTTGACGTTCTTCCGGGCGGCGTGGTTAAGGTGGTTTCCCCCGATGGAGAATCCGTCACCATCACCGCCAAAGACGAAGACGTGAAGGTCGGGGCGGGAAAGCGAGATCCCGGTTGCAAGTGGAAGGGCGCGTCCGTGAATGAAGTGAATCCCGTGGGTGTTTACAAAGTAAGGAAAGCGTGAGGAGCAACCGATGCCGGCCACGCAGACGATTTTCTCGTGAGGGATACCGAGCTTTTGCACGACGTTGAAGAATGAGGCAAGAACGGCGAAGTCTCCGCACGCAGGACACCAAGTCGGGTGATCTGCTTTGAGTTGCTTTTTGGTGAGCTTTTCGGCGGGGGCGGCGGAAGTGGTGTCGGACATGGTGGGAGGATTTAAAATTTGCGGCGAAGGCCGAAGTTGGGGCGACGGTGGTCGTGTTTTAAGACTTGGATCCGGATTTCATTTTCAGTGATCCGGTAAAGGAAATGGTATTTGAAGCGCAAAAGATTGCAGCGGCGGAGGCCATTTGGAGTGGGGTGATTTCTTTCGGGATGGAGAGAGGCTTTCTCGATTGCGGCCATCGGGCTCTCAAAAAATTCGTCGGCGACTTTTTTGCCTGCCGCCTGTTCGAAATTGGTAAGGGCGTTATCGAGATCCGTTTGAACATGTCTGCGGAACCGAGGTTCATAGGCATTAGCCACGACCAACAGATTGTTTGAGTTCCTGAAGGCTGATTCCGAGCGAAGGGTCCTTGTCCCAAGCTTTTTCACGTGCAAGAGCTTCCGTCTCAGAGTCTTCAAGACCACAGGCAAGAATTCGCTCGATCAGAGCTTCGCGTTGATCAGTCGAGAGAGATAGGATCTCTTTTTCTAAAACTTCCATGCTCATAATGATGATGGGATACCACTTTGACTAAGCTTCGGCAATGAGAGCTTCGGCGGCTTCGGTGATTTCGATGACACGGAAGCTGATGCCTTGGACCTTGTTGATGGATTGGATCTTGGGGTTGCAGGTTTTGGCCCGCAGGAGGGTTGCGAGTTGACCGTAGCCATACATGCCGGAATCGTTCATTTCGGGAACGAGAATGTGATCGTATTTGTCAAAGAGATCGCCGAGGCCGTTTGGAAGCGGGTGGACGTGGCGGATATTAATGGAGCCGACCTTGTGGCCGAGGGCATTGAGGCGGTCGGTCGCTTCCTTGATCGGGCCGTAGGTGGATCCCCAACCGATGATGAGAAGTGCGCCTTCCTTTTCGCCGTGGGCCTCGGGAGTGGGGAGTGACTCCGCAAGTTCGACGAGCTTGTTGCGTCGCTTCTCGGTCATCTTTTGGTGATTGTTCGGGTTGCCGGAGGGGTGGCCCCATTCGTCGTGCTCCAAGCCGGTGACGACAGGGTATTTGCCCTCGGAGGAGCGCGCTCCCGGAGGCGAGTGACGGGTGATTTTATCGAGTGGGTAGGGCTTGAAGTCGGCACCGCGTTCGGAGATATCGAGGACCGGATCTTCCCAATGAATGGAAAGATCGGGCTCTTCGAAGGCCTCGAGACGAGTCGCGATGGCTTGGTCCGAAAGGATGAAGACGGGGGTGGAATATTTCCGGGCGAGGCGGCAGGCCTCGAGAGCGGTGTAGAAGCAGTCTTCGACATTTTTGGGTGCAAGAACGATGCGCGGGGCGTCACCGTGTGAGCCGTAGATGGCCTGCATGAGGTCGGATTGTTCCACTGAGGTCGGAAGGCCGGTGGAAGGTCCACCACGCTGAATGTTGACCACGATGAGAGGCAGCTCGGCCATGCTGGCGTAGCCGAGGGCCTCAGACTTGAGCGCAAGTCCCGGACCCGAGGAGCCGGTGATGGCAAGGTGGCCGGAGTAGGAGGCGCCGAGGGCGAGCGAGACGGCGGCGAGCTCGTCCTCGCACTGGATGAACATTCCGTCGTACTTCGGGAGTTCGGAGCGGAGGAACTCCATGATGGTGGTCCAGGGGGTGATGGGATAGCCGGCTCCGAAGCGGACTCCGCCGGCGATGAGGCCGAGGGCGAGCATCATGTTGCCATCGGTGGAGATACGCTTTTCGCCATCGTTTTCGCCGGGAGCCATGGGCATGTGTTCGATGTCGTGGACGGGCCAGGCGTACCCGGCATCGAAAGCGAGCATGGCATTGCGGAGGATATCCTCGGATTTGCGGCCAAACTTGCGGGCGATGATGGCGCTCATCTTATCGCGGTCGAGTTGGTAAACGGCACAAAGGAGGCCGAGGACGAAGATATTCTTACCGCGGGATTTGGCGCTGCCACCGATGGCTTCGATGGTCGCGGAGGTGAAGGGGACGCTGATGTGGATGATGCCGCGTTCTTCTTTGACTTCCTCGATGGTGTCGCTGTCGTAGAAGCAGATACCGCCGTCCTTGAGGGTGTGGAGGTGGCCTTCGTAAGAGTGCTGGTAGAAGGCGACGAGAGTGTCGGCCTGATCACCCGGGTGCAGGACTTCTCCCGAGCCGAGGTGGACCTGGAAGATGGATGGGCCCCCGGAGATGGTGCTGGGAATGGTCATGTAGGTCATGACTTCCTGGGCGGTCGTTCCCGCCAACTGTCCGAGAAAGGCTCCCACGGATTGGATTCCGTCTTGGGAATTACCGGCGAGCCGGATGACGGCGTTGCGAAGATGAGTCTCTTTTGCGGGAGGGGTTGCGGTTTGCGACATGAGCTTGAGTGGGGGGAAACTTAGGGGAAGCGAGATAACGGCTAAGTCCTAGTAACTAAAGCAAAAAACGTTTTTCGAGTGGCTTTATGATCCCGGTTTTTCCGAGAAGGGGCTCGTTCGGATTTTCAGGGGTCCGGGAAATGATTAGGATTTGGGTCCATTGACTCCGCTTATCGATGGTTGGGAATTATCGCGAATCAACCTCGATCCGAATCAGGAGCCGGAAGGGGAGGATAAGTGGGCGTGGTATTACTATCCCGAGGGGATCGTGGGGGAAGAAGTGAAAGATCGTTTTTGGATCAGGGCCCGAAAAGAGGGAAGGTGGAAGGATGGGGTGAAACCGATGGTGCCGTTCTGGATGCAGATGGGGGAGAAGAAACTTACGATGTTTGAGTGGAGTGAGGAAGAGCGTCAGGTGAAATTTACGGAAGGGAAGATCGTCGAGCTGAGCGAGGACGAGAAATACGCGGTGTCCGGTGATGGGCGTTATGCGATTATTTTCCAGGGAATGCCCACGAGAGAAAGGGATCAGAAGGCGCTCCAGAGGCTCCTGATCATCGAAGGGAAAGACGGGGAAATCCGGAAGAGCAAGATCGAGTCCGACTTTTATGAAGGAGTGACGGAGGCCTACTGGTTGGGATCGGGGGTTTCCTCGGGAAGGGTCGGTGGGCGGCCCCGGTAGATGAAATGTTCCAAGCCGATGCGCTCGGCGATATCGCGGGCGTCCTGGGCGCGGGGACTGCCGCTGCGGCCCAGTCTTTCCGCGAGTTTTACGACGGCAGGCCAGTTTTTTTGTTTTTCGAGCAAAGGAAGGGCCCCTTCAATGCCGCATTTATCGAACCACTTCCATTCGAGGGTGGTTGGTTTATTGGGGTCGAAATTTCGATCGAGCACTTCGTAATAGGCTTCAAGAGCGTCTTTGGTGCGACCGAGTTTCTCGAGAGCTTGCCCGCGAATGTAGTTTGCACGATTTCGAGTCGAGACGGGGAGGTCCTTCGTTTTAAGAAGGTCTTCGTGGAAGGCGATGGCTTTTGGGTGTTGGCCGATTTGGTTCGCGGCAAGGGCACCGAGGATCAAGAAGCGGCAACGGTCGCTCTCGGGGAGCTTGAGGGTCTCGAGGAAGTTTGAAATTTCGGTGAGAGCAGTCTCTTGTTGGTTATCGCTAATAAGGAAGCTGCAAAGGTTGATGGCCGCCTCGTTCGCGAGGACTCCTTTTTGATCGATGAGTTCTCGAAAACGAAGAACGGCTTTTTTGTTGGCAGAGGGTGTTCTGAGGACGATTGAAGTGAGCGCGCTGTAGTAGCGTGCGGCATCGGCAAATTCACTGTCCGGATAGTTCTTGATGAGGATCTCGAATTGGAGGTTGGCCTTGCCGAGGTTTTCCTGATCACCCTCGCGGCTGGGATCGCGATAAGTCTGGCCCAGTTGGAAGAGAACACGGGCGGCGAGGGGATGGTCGGGTGAGCGGGTTAGGAAGTCTTGGGCCTGCTGGGTTTGGGTGTTGAGAGCGAGAAGGACGAGAATGCGCCGGGCTTCCAGCATGGGGCGGGACTGAAGGTCGAACTTGAGTCGGCTGATGTGTTCTTTGG
Organism: Akkermansiaceae bacterium; assembly: GCA_047634075.1. Lineage (GTDB taxonomy): Bacteria > Verrucomicrobiota > Verrucomicrobiia > Verrucomicrobiales > Akkermansiaceae > SW10. Next base: position 3,926 of record JBLIDI010000110.1, on the reverse strand, counting down.
CAAGTTCACGATCAAAGGGCGGGGTGAAGATCGCGCTTTCGGCAAGAGCGAGGGAGGCTTCGGGCCTACGTGGGTTTTCCGGGTAGTCTTCGAGGAAGTTGCTCAAAAACCCGCGAGCGGCGGGATCGCGTTTCGAGGAAAGGAAGAGGCCGCGTTCGAGGATGAGGAAGGAACGGGCCTCGGGGCTATCGAGATTCTTGGTGATCTCATCGAGTTCCTTGGAGCGGGATGTCGTGAGGAGGGTGATACCAGCATTAAGGGCCGCCACGGAGCTAAGCTGAGTTTCGCGAATCTCGCGGGCAATTTCATCGGCTTCGAGAAAAAGCTGGCTGGCTTTGGTGGGATCTTTGATGGTGAAATTGGCCTTGGCGGCAAGGGCTTTGGCGTAAGCTCTGACCAAGGGAGCGGCGTTGCTTTCTGCGAGCCGGGTGAAAATGGTGAGGGCTTGGTCATAACGCTCTTCCTTCATCTCGAGGATTCCCAACTCGAGGAGGGAGCGACTGACCAAGTGTGATTCGGGAGGGCTTATGAGTTGGAGTTGAGCGGATTGGAGCCGACCTTGTCGTCGGAATTCGACTTCATCCGAGCGCAGGTTGAGGCCGGCAAGAAACTCGAGGGCGTAGAGGCTCCGTGACGATGAAGGGGCCGGAAGCCAGCTTGAGAGCGTGTTGACCAAGGTCGCGATCTCAATTTTCTCAGACCACACTCTGAGACGATTGAAAATCCCTTCGAGTTTGGGCGAGTCGGGATACTTTTTGAGAGTCTCGAGAAGTGAGATGACGGCGGCGGCTTCGTTTCCGGCGAGAGCGAGGCTGTCGGCCAAGGCGATCGTCGATTCGTGGAAGAGTGCGGCAGGGAGGTTTTTGCGAATCCCGGGATCATTGAGGAGTGTTTGGAAAGCTCCGACAGCAGGGAGTCGATTCCCTTTGGCAAGCTGCAGGCGCCCGTCGAGATAGCGGGCCAGGCCTTCCTCGACCGGGGTGCTCGGGTTAAATTTCTTAATGAGCGCGGTGGCGTTATCGAGGCGATTTTGGGAGAGGGCGACCGAGATGAGTTGTAACGTGGCCTCTTTGAGGATGGAGGGGTTTTTTGATTTGAGGAGGGGTTCGAGCTCCTCTCGCGCTTTCTCGAGGTCCCCCAGAGCGAGCTGTAATTTGCCTATTTGGAGGTTGGCGTTTTCCATCATGGTGCGCCGGTCGATCTTCCCTAGTTCGCCGATGGCATCACGATAGCGCCCGAGTTGGACGAGGGCGTAGCTTCGCCATAAGTGGGCCGGGCTGAACTCTCTCAGCAATTTATTGTCGAGCGTAGTGAGCGCTATTCCCGGGGTTCCGGCCCGCACTTGAGCTTCGCCCAAGAGCGTGAGAAGTGAGATTTTGGTGGTCTCATTGATCGTGGGATGGACGAGAAGTTCCTCGAGTTTTGGAATGGCAAGTTCGGGAAGATAGTCGGCGAGGTGTTTTTTCGCAGCGAGGAAGTCGGAAGATTGTTGAACGTCGGCCCAGGTTTCTGCTTCCCCTGCCATCGAGGATGGCAGGGACATGAGTAAGATGAGACCTAATTTTAGCACGGGGGGAAGGTAAACCCATGTGAAAGGCTATGCCATCTTATAAGGTTCCGAAGATGCGATCTCCGGCATCTCCCAGTCCCGGAACGATGTATCCCTTTTCGTTGAGGCCATCATCGACGACCGCGGTGGTGACGGGGACATCGGGATGGCTGGCGGCGAGGCTCCGCAGTCCCTCGGGGCTGGCGACGATGCAGACGAAGTGAAGATGTGTGGCACCGCGCTTTTTGAGGCCGTTGATGGCGGCAACCGCGCTTCCGCCAGTGGCGAGCATGGGATCGAGGATGATCACTTCAGATTCTGAGACGTCATCGGGAAAGCGCTCAAGGTAGATATCAGGTTGGAGGGTTTCCTCATTCCGGGCCATCCCATAGTGCGCAACATTGGCTTCCGGGAGCATTTGCAGGAAAGCTTCGCTGAGGCCAAGGCCGGCGCGTAAAATGGGGACGAGGACGATGGGGCGTGCGATTTGTCGCCCGGTCATGGTGGTGAGAGGAGTTGTGACCGAAATGTCGTCGGTCTTGAAGTTCGCGGTGACTGGGAGGACGAGAAGGCGGGCAATGTCGGCAACGTGTCTCCGGAAATCTTGGGGTGGGCAATCAACCGAGCGAAGTTTCGCCATACGGTCACTAATCAAAGGGTGGTCTTGGAGATCAGTCATCGGGCTGGGATGAGAGGTGTTTCTTGAGCGCGGCTTGGGTGACGCCGAGGAGGCGGGCTGCTTCGCGGAAGTCATTTTTACAGTTCTCGAGGGTATAGCGAATGAGCTCTTCGCGCGCGAATTCGAGGGCGTTTTTCCCGTCGCGGACCGAGAGTTCTAAAATGAGGCCCAGAGCGCCCTTGAGCGACCCCCCCATAGTGGCGGGGTTTCGACCGATGGGAATGTTTTCGGGCAGGAGAATGTCGCTGAGGGCGAGGGCACAGGCCCGGGCCATGGTGTTTTCCAATTCTCGGACGTTTCCGGGCCATCGGTGTTTTTGGAGGTGCTCAATCGCTTCTCCGGTGAGTCTCATCCGCGCGGTTCCGTTTCGGCGGGCGATGCGATCGAGGAAGAACTCGGCGAGAATTGGAATGTCTTCTTGTCGGTCGCGAAGCGGAGGAAGCTCGATTTCCACGACGTTGAGGCGGTAGTAGAGATCCTCGCGGAAGCGACCTTCACTGACCTCTTTGGCAAGGTCCTTGTTCGTGGCGGTTACGATTCTTACATCCGTCTTGATCATGTCGTTACTACCGACTCTTGAGAAGCTGCCGTCCTGCAGAACGCGGAGGAGTTTCACCTGAACGCTGGCCGGGAGATCGCCGACCTCGTCAAGAAAGAGGGTGCTGTCGTGGGAGTCCTCGAAGCGACCGGTGCGGCGGGTGATCGCGCCGGTGAAGGAGCCTTTTTCGTGGCCGAAGAGTTCCGATTCGAGGAGGTTTTCAGGAATGGCGCCACAGTTGATGACGAGCATTTCTTTTTTCCTGCGCGGACTGTAGGCGTGCACGGAGCGAGCGATGAGTTCTTTTCCAGTTCCGCTTTCACCGGTGACAAGGACGGGGGCATCGGATTGGGCAACGCGTCCCACCACTTTCATGACATTCTGGAGAGGGCGTGAGACTCCGATGATGGTGGCCTTGCCGGAGAGACCGGGGCGCTCATCGGTGGAAGGGCCCATCTCGCGGCGTTGATCGACGGTTTGTAAGGCGGATTCGACGACGTGTCGGAGTTCGAAAGCGAGTGACTCCTTGCGCAGGACATCGAGGGCCCCTTTTTGGGTGGCCTCGATGATCTGGGTTGTGCTCGGGGAGACGGCGGTGAGGATGGTAATGGTCTCCGGAGAGGAGGCTCTGATTCGCTGGAGGAGTTCGACGCCATCGAAGGGGTCAAGCTTGATGTCGCAGATGACGACATCGATGGGGGCTTTCTTAATGACTTGCGCTGCCTTGTCGGCGCTATTGCAGCGCAAGATTTTGAGACCATCGGCAGCGAGGTGCTTGGTGGCCCATTCCAGGTAGTCGAGGTCTTGGTCGACCAGGAGAAGGTGATGTTCCGGTTCTTTGCTCAAATTTTTTTTGCGGCCTCAGACTCTCCCGTAGCGCCTTTGCCTACGAGAATATTCTTCAAGTGCTTTGCGAAAGTCGGTTTTGCGGAAATCAGGCCAGTTTTTGGGGCTGATAAATAATTCGGCGTAGCTCAGTTGCCAAAGAAGGAAATTTGAGAGGCGTAGTTCTCCTGAAGTGCGGATGAGGAAATCCGGATCGGGGAACTCTGCGGTGTCGAGATGCTGGGCGATGGTCTCTTTTTCGATCTCGGCAGGGTTAAGCTCGCCTGCTTGGACTTTGAGTGCAATCCGTCGGGTGGCATCGGTCAATTCCTCGC
>JBLIDI010000109.1:0-12143 GCA_047634075.1 Akkermansiaceae bacterium | reverse complement strand
CAATACCTCCCTCAGTATCGATAACGGCATCGCGGATGTCCTTGGAAGTTCGATGGTCACGGTAAACCCGACCACTGACACGACCTACACCCTGACAGGCATTCGCGGGGCTACGACGTCTGAAAGCTCGGTGACGGTGCTGGTCGAAAGTCCCCCGGTGATCAATAGTTTTGCGATCCCCGGACCCCAAGGAATCGCCGAGGGCGGCTCGACCCAGCTGTATTGGGACGCTTTCGCGGAAGCCTCGTTGAGCCTCAACGGCAACGATGTTTCCGGGCTCGCCAACACCTCCGTTTCGCCCTCGGAAACAACGGTCTACACCTTATCAGCAACGAATGCCTGGGGCACGACGACGGCTGAGGTGACCGTCATCGTGCTGGACGGAAAAATTCCAGATCTAAGCTGGACGGCAGCGGGGCTCACCGACGGTGACCTGAGCACTTGGACCCCGGCGAGCAACCTCACCTCCAATTCCGGCATCGTGTTTACGCAAAACACGGGCGGCACGGTCCAGTCAGGCGCCACCAACTTCACCACTATCAGCCAGTGGGTGAGCAGCCCAGGCTACAATATTGCCTCGAATCCCAGCGACTCGTTCCAGGACGGGCTTGGCGATACCGTGACCAAGCTGAACGTCTCTTGGGAAATGGTCTTCCGTCCCGGCGACTTCACCGGTTTTCACGTGCTCTTCAACACGGGTGGCAATGGCTCTGGCACCGCCATCACCCTCACTGATCGCACACTCGACTTCCGCTTACAAAGAGCCGCGAACGCTAACCAGTTGGTCACCATTTCGACCGACTTGAGCAGCATCGGCACCGCGAGCGAGTTCTACCACGTCGTGGCCACCGCTGATCTCGAATCTGCAGGGACCGGTACCGCCTCGCTGTATGTCAACGGCCAACTCGTGGCCGGACCGACCACCAGCGTCGGCATCATCGACGACTGGGACGGCGGCGACTTGGCCGAGCTTGGGAAGGGCAACAATATCCCCGGCGCCACGGTCTCGGGAGCAGTCGCTTTCACCGGAGACATCGCCCTCTTCAACTACTACGGCGGACGAGTGCTCTCAGCATCACAGGTCACTGACATCTACAACGCCCTCGGAGGTGCCAGCGGCAGCCAGGAGCGCGAGATCACCAAGATTGTCTACAACGCCGCCGAACAGCGCATCGAACTCACCTTTAACACGCTTCCAAACCGCGACTACGCAGTCTGGAAGTCCCCCGATCTCAAGGCTTGGGCCGAGGAGAATGACTCGATCCTGTCGCAGGGCACCGCAACGACCTACTTCATCACGGACATCATCCTACCAGATCCGGCCCTCCTGCGGAACTTCTACCAAGTGCGTGTCCCCGAGTAGCTCTTTCTAAATTCAGGCGGAGGGATCGCTTCAAATGGCCATCCGCATGAAGCGGGGAGCGCTCATTTGCGAGGAGCCTGACGCTGCCAGTTCGGACTACCGAGCTCCGGCCGTACTCAGCCCATTCCGGATCACCGCCGGACGATTTGTCGTGATCGAGTGCATGCCCCATTTGGCCAGTTCCTGCGCCCGCTTCGGATCGTCCACGGTCCAGCAATGCGTCTCGTAGCCTGCCGCTCGCACGCGCTTGCAAAACCCCGCCGTCAACACGCTGTTGTCACCAAAACTCAAACCGTCTGCCTTCATCGTCTTCAGAGCTCTCATCACCTCTGCTTCGCTTGGCTTCATCTCGCCCGTCTGCTTGTCCTCCTCGAACGGGCATAACCAGCACGCCTTCAGTTTCGGCATGGCCATCTTCGCGTTCAGGATCACCTCTTTTTGAAAACTGATGATCACAATCTGCTCCGGCTCCAACCCACTCGCCGCGATCGCAGATTTCAAAAATGGAATAATCTCCGCGCCACATTTGATCTCGATGTAGATTTTTTTTCCGCCCGGAACTATTTCCATAACCTCCATCAAGGTTGGCATCCGTTCGCCCTTCCATTTTTCATTTTTCCAGGAACCGACATCCAAAGCGCGCAGTTCGGCCAAGGTCGATTTCGTCACGTCAAGTTTCACCTTCTTCTGATTCAATCGTTGCGTGGTGCGGTCATGCGTGCAGACAATTTTTTGATCCTTGGTGAGAAAAAAATCACCCTCGATCGCATCGGCGCCTTCCTGCCACGCCAGCTTGAAGGCCGCCAAGGTATTTTCTGGAGCAGCATGCGAAGCACCACGGTGGGCCACCACCAGTGGAGCGGGAGCCTCCGCAGCCAGCGACTGCGCCAAACAGGCAAGTGAAAGCAGCAACACACTCAGGAGGAATTTGGGGATCATCTTTCGAAACTCACTGGCTGAGCCACTGGCGTCAATTCAGAACACGTGAATCTCGCGCGCTATCGGACGGGGTCGCTGCCATTCCCTGTCGTGGGATGTCAATTCGTAAGCGATACTCAAACCCCTATCCGTGGAGGAGAGGTCCTCACCTAGTCTAAGCCAAGACTCCCTTGACGACCTTCCCGTGCACATCGGTGAGCCGGAACTGCCGGCCTTGGTAACGGAAGGTCAGGCGCTCGTGGTCGATGCCCAGGAGGTGGAGTATGGTCGCGTTGAAGTCGTGGACGTGGACGGGATCCTGCGCGATCCCGTAGCCGAGTTCGTCGGTCTCACCGTAGACATGTCCCGGTTTCGTTCCGCCACCCGCCATCCAAACGGTGTAGGCTTCCTTGTGGTGATCACGCCCCGCCTTGCTGCGCGCCTTCCCGTCTCCAGAGGTGCCCTGTGCCATCGGAGTACGGCCGAACTCGGCATTCCACACGATGAGCGTGTCATCGAGGAGACCGCGCTCCTTGAGGTCTTTGATTAAGGCTGCGATAGGCTTGTCGACTTGCTTGGCTTTGTTCGGCAGCGCATTAAACACGCCGCCATGGTGGTCCCAGCCTTGGTCAAAGAGTTGCACGAAGCGCACCCCACGTTCCACCAGTCGGCGGGCGAGAAGGCAGTTGTTGGCAAAGCTGCTCTTACCCGGTTGGGTGCCATACATCTCGTGGATACGCTCGGGTTCGCTCTTAATCTCCATGAGCTCCGGCACGCTCGTTTGCATGCGATAAGCCATCTCGTATTGGCTGATGCGAGTCGCAATCTCGGGGTCGCCAACGTCGTCGAGGGCGAGCGTGTTGAGGTCCTTGACGGCATCCACAACCAACCTGCGCTCACCACGGGAGACTCCCTCCGGGTTGGAAAGGTAGAGCACCGGATCTCCCTTCGAGCGGAACTCGATGCCCTGGTGGATGGTTGGAAGAAACCCGCTCCCGAAGGCACTGTTTCCGGCGCCCAGGACCTGGCCGGTCACGAGCACGACAAAGCCCGGGAGGTTTTGATTTTCACTGCCCAGGCCGTAGCTGGCCCACGACCCGATGCTCGGTCGCCCGAAGCGCTCGAAGCCGGTGAGCGCAAACATCTGAGCGGGGGCGTGGTTGAACTGCTCGGTGTGGAGAGTCTTGATGAAGCACATCTCATCCGCCACGCCCTGTAAATGAGGGAGGAGATTGGAGAGCTCCGTGCCAGACTGCCCGCACTTCTTGAAGGCGAATTGTTCGTCCTTGGGAGTCCCCAAGAGATTGGGTTGCTCGCGAATAAAGGCGAGCTGGTTGACATCGAAAAACTCGTCGGGACAAAGCTGACCGTTGCGCTTTTGCAACTCGGGTTTGTAATCGAAAAGGTCGAGATGCGAAGGAGCGCCCACCATATGAATGTAGATCACCCGTTTTGCTTTGGGAGCGTGATGAAGCCCGAGTTTTGTCAAGGGGGTGTCAGGGGCCGCGGCGGCATCCTGGTTCATCAGGGAGGCCAGCGCTGCGCCACCAAATCCGAAGCCAGACTTCTGTAGAAAGAGCCGGCGGTTCTCGTTTTGGAGTGAGTTGAATTGCATCGGTAAAGTGTCGCGCGATTGTTCCCTAGTTTCTCGTTATGGTCTCATCGAGATTGAGCAAGGTTGTTGCGATATTGAACCAAGTCGCGAGTTCGATTCTGTTTTTGTGCTTTGGCTTGTAGACAAACTTGGGATTATTCAAGAGCGCTTCAGCATCCTCTTGGTTCTCTTGGAAGTGAGTCTCACGGTTACGAATGAGTTCCTCGACGACAAGCAACTCCTTGGCCGTGGCCGATCGAGCAAGCGCGAGGCGGAAGGCATGGTCGGCGCGCGCGCCGGGTGATTCCGATTCGGTGAGAATCCGGTCGGCGAAGGCCAGAGCCATCTCGACGTAGGCGGGATCATTCAACATCGTGAGGGCCTGGCTGGGCGTGTTCGTACGAGGACGCTTCACAGTGCACGTGCCACGATCCGGGGCGTCGAAGTTGACCATGCTGGGATAGGGAGCGGCCCGCCGATAGACGATGTAGATTCCGCGACGCCAGCGGTTCTCGTCTTTCTGCTCTTCCCACTTCGGTTCGTTGCGGCCGGTCTGGCGCCAGAGGCCGGGCGGTTGGTAAGGCATGATGGGCTTGCCATGCATCTTGGAGGAGAGCAGCCCGGAGATCGCCAATGAATTATCGCGCAGGCGTTCCGCGTCCATCCGGAAGCGCGGGGCGCGGGCCTGGAGGAAGTTGCGCGGATCCTTCTGCAATAATTCCGGAGTGAAGCGGGAGGATTGTTGGTAGGCTTGCGAGAGGACGATAGTCTTCAGGACGTGCTTCATGTTCCAACCCGATTCCATAAATTCCACGGCGAGCCAGTCCAACAACTCGGGATGAGTGGGAGGCTCGGATTGGGTGCCAAAATCTTCGAGAGTCGCGACAATGCCGCTCCCAAAGAGCTCGGCCCACCAACGATTCACGGCAACCCGCGCGGTCAAGGGGTTGTCACGCCGCACGAGCCATCGAGCCAGATCCAAGCGGTTTGAGGACTTCTCAAGTTTTGGAAGGCGGGCAGGCGGACGGGCTTGCACTTCGGCATCCGGAGCGAGGAAGTTGCCGCGCTTGAGAATGTGGGTCTTGCGGGGTTTCTCCAACTCGATCATCACCAAGGTCTGGGCCGCCTTGAGATTGCCGCGCTCCTTCGTAAGGCGAGCGAGTTCGGCCTTAAGCTTCACGAGAGCCGGATTCGATTTCAGGAAATGAGCTTTGAGGGTGTTGCGCTGCTTGGGGTTTCGTTTCGCCTTTGGCTTTTTCAGGAGGTCCGCAATCTCGCTCGGGAAACTGCCAACGCCCGAGGGATCAGAGATTGCCGAAAGGCGTAGATTGCCGATCACGCGCCCCTGCCCGAAGTTTTGCTCAAGCCGGAAAACGAAAGTCGCGCCCTCGGGGTTGGCGATTGGTCGAGCGAGATTGAAGGTGGCCCAGTGTGGTTTACCCAACTGCGGGCTAACTGCCCATCCCGTCTTCGGCTTGCCGTCGATTGCGCCCGCAACACTCCACTTCTTTTGTGAAAAATCGGCCGAGGCACTTTGCAGTGCGATCGGGTCCTCTTCCCCATCCTTTCGCAGCGCAGCCTTAAATTCGTGGAGGACAAAATTGGAGCGAACGGCATCTCCACGACCGGGTCCCTCACCGGGCAGCTCGGGGTGCGTGAGAGCTTCCAACTTGAACCCCGTGATGTTCTCGAGGTCGGTCTCCACTTCGACCGTATAGGTCGTGGTATCCGGAACTTTGCCAGTCAGGAGGACAGAGTCGTCTTCAAGAATTTCGTGATCCTCCCCGCCGCTCGCCTTGAATTCCGTGACCTTCAGTCGTTGCCATTCCGGCTGATTTGCAAGCGAAGCGACGGCCGTCTTTTCCCAGTCCGCATAATCGGATTCTGATCCCTGCTTGAGTTTCTCCTCTTCACGAGTGAGAACGGCCTTCTTTTGGTCGAGTTCGTCTACTTCCCTTTGTTGGTCCGGGGTCAGGGGTAGATCGAGGTAAGGACCGACAAAGTCGTGGGAAACGTCGCTTTTGTTGGAGGGAAGTTGAACCTCAAGGGGCGTGTTGTTGAAGAAGGCAAAGAGCGAATAATAATCCTTCATGGTGAAGGGATCAAACTTGTGGTCGTGACATTGGGCGCACTCCAGAGTGATTCCAAGCCAGACCGTCGCGGTCGTGTTCACCCTGTCGATGACCTGGTTGACCCGATTGCCCTCGGGACTCACTCCCGCTTCGACATTGCAGGTGACCGTGCGATGAAATCCCGTGGCAACTTTTTGACGAATATCGGCCTTCGGGAGGAGATCGCCCGCGAGTTGTTCGATCGTGAATTGATCGTAGGGCATGTTCGCGTTGAGGGCATCGATGACCCAGTCGCGATAGGCCCAGGATGGACGGATTTGATCCGCCTGGAAGCCATTCGAATCAGCATAGCGGGCGAGGTCGAGCCAAGGCCGGGCCCATCGTTCGCCAAAGCGGGGTGAAGCCAGGAGTCGATCCACCTCGGCTTCGTAGGCGGCCGCTTCCAATTCCGTCATTCCATGGGGGGAACCTTGCAGGACGCTCCCGCTTGCCTTGGTAAAACGGCCCAGATCATCCGGCGAGGGTGGGAGACCGATGAGATCGAGAGAGAGTCGGCGCAGCAGATTGGCTTGAGGAGCACGGTCCGAGAAATTGAGCCCGTCCCCTTCAAGCCGGCGCAGAAGAAAAGCATCGATGGCATTGTTAACCTTCTCGTTCGTCTTTACGACTGGAGCTGGAGCGCGAACCGGAGGAACCCACGCCCAGTGTTCCTCGTACTTTGCACCGGAGGCGATCCAGTCGTGCAGGAGTTTTTTCTGTTTTTCGCTGAGCGCGCGCCTCGAATCCGGAGGCGGCATGATCTCACCCGGATCGGTCGCGTGAATGCGCGCCATCACTTCGCTCTCATCCGTTTTTCCAGGAACGATGGCATCGGCGAATTCCCCGCCTTCTGTCGCTCCCTTGAAAGTATCGAGCCGCAGGCTGCTCTCGCGGGCTTCCTTGTCCGGGCCGTGACAATGGAAACAATTCTCGGCGAGGATGGGCCGAATCTCGCGATTGAAATCGGGCGACTTTCCTGCCGCCTCGTGGATCGCCCACGGAAGGACGAAAAGGCACGGAATGATTTCCCTAGCGCGCATGGCTGAGTCCTATCGCAAGAGCACCCGCGGGGCAAGCAAGCGAATCTCAGCCGGAGCCGTGCAAGGCAGGGCTCCACGGCAGGCAGATTTTTCACAGCAGCAAACTCATTGCCTCTTCCGACACCCGCTCCCCCCCACTTTCCCCATCCAAGAACTCTCCCTCCGCCAGCATCTCAACCCCAACGGGGTTCCGTATTTCAGGGTTTCGGCGCAGCCTACCCTAGGTCACCTCCACCCTCCGTCCCCAACGGGGTTGTAAAGGAGCCCGGTTCTTCGTTGAAAAAACGGTATGGATCAGAACGCGCGATAGCAATTGAGACATAACGGAGCTTGAAGGCCTGCGGGGACGGACGCAACCACCTTCGGGGTTGGGAATCATTTCGGCTTCAAGACCCAGGGTAGGCTCCGTATCACTCCGCCAACCCTGGGCTGAAATACGAAACCCCGTTGGGGTTGCCGCCTCCGCTAGCCCAACGGGCTTACGTCTTTCAGCCCAGGGTTATGGCGCAGCCTACCCTGGGGCACCTCCACCCTCCGTCCCCAACACCAACGGTGTTGCGTCCGCTCGGCCCACCACCACACTCCGATTAATCCCAAACGTATCGCTCATCCCATTTCTCACCGTGGCGACGTAAGAGCTCCCGATATTCATCCTGAAAGGTGATCGTCCGATGATGCTCCTTCTGATTCTAAACCTGCTTCCACCAACTCGTCTGCCGCGCCGCAGCCGAGGAGCTGATCACCCGTGCGAAGGGACCCTGCGGAGCCGCTATTTCGCAGAATCGGAATTCAACCAGGCGAGGAGGTCGGCCATGGCCTGAAGATCGAGGGCGGCCTCGAAGTCGGCGGGCATGAGCGAGGCGCCCGTTTTTGTGAGAGAGCGGATCTCGGAACGGAGGATGGGGTAGTCGATCCCGCCGGGGAGGCGGAAGGTGAGATTATTGGCGGTTTCGGAAGCGATGATCCCAATCAAAGATTCCCCATTCTTTGTGGTGACGATGTGGGCGGCGTAGCGGGCCTCGATCGCAGCGGCGGGATCGAGGATGGCACCGAGGAACCAATCGGATGGTTTCCCACGTACCATTTCGAGATCGGGACCGAGTTGCTTTCCCTCTCCCTGATAGCGGTGACAAATGGCGCAATTGGTTTGGAAGTACGCTTGGCCACGTTTGGAATCGCCCTTCGTTTTTGCGATGGCACCATACCGCGCGATGACTTCGGCACGGTCGGCCGTGCTCGGCTCGCTCAGAAATTTCGGTGTCGGGATCTTCAGTTCTTCGGATTTGTTCAAGGTGGCGAAAAGGTCGCTATCGGGTCGCAGCGAGGACATGACGGCGGCGCGGATCCAATCGTCTTTGGCGTCGCGAGCGGCAATCCGTGACAGGATTGGGATGTTTTTTTCGGAGGGCCATGCGCCGAGAGTGAAGGCGGTTTGGAGTCGGACGCGTGGGTCGCCGTCGTGCGCAAGGCCGGAAACCGCGGCGAAAAGTTTTTCGTGGCGAACTTTGGCGAAAGGTTCGCTTTGCCGGAGGGCTTCGATGCGAATGCCGGGATGTCGATCTGCCAAGGAATTCAGTAACGAGGACGGTTTTAGTTTTCCCAACATGCCCAAGGTGGCGAGCGCCTGGACGCGGACGACGGGGCGATGGCGGAGACCCAAGAAGGATTCGAGTTGGGAGATTTCCTCTTCGTCGAGATCCCTTCCTAACAAGAGGCGTTGGGCGGTATCCCGCTGCCAGCCGCTCGAGCTATCGAGGGAGTCAAGAAGCTCCCGGGTCGTCATTTCAGAGAGATCGGGAACGGGGCGGCGGGGATTTCCGTTTTTTTCTCTTCGGCTGATGCGGTAGATGCGCCCTTTGTCCGAGCCAGCACGGATGTCGAGGCGGGCCTGGGTTTCGGGGGAAATCCATTCGGGATGTTCGATGACGAGGCGGTAAAAATCAGCGAAGTAGAGCGCACCATCGGGTCCCGTGCGGATGGTCGTGGGGCGGAACCAAGGGTCGGTGGAAGCGAGGAATTCGCTCTCCTCTTCGCCCGCTGCCCGATCGCTTTTGAAGCCTGAGCCATGGGGTTTCAACACTTCCCGGTGGATGCAGTTGTGGACGGGTTCGGAGATGAAGACGCTGGTGGTGAAGTCCGCGCCGAAGAGGTCATCGCGGTAGGGCGACGGGCTGCAGGCGCTCGTGACGTGGTTGAGTGACCAAGGTTGATTGGGCCGCTGGGCAGGGGCGCTGGCAGGGAAGACACGGGTCGAGTTTTCGGAGTTCGCGAGGACGCGCTTCGGGCTTTTGACGGCGAGCTTGGGATTGCGGCGAAGGTAGCGTTCGGGAAGGCCGATATGCCAAAGCCAAGTAGGGTTGTTGTTGCCGAACCAGTTCCCAAAATCATCCCGGCGGCGGTTGAACTGGGATTGGGAGGAGACCGTTTCGATCTCACCGGTGTCCGGTCGAATGCGGATGTCGCGCCCGGAGATATTGACAACCGTCCCCGTTTTTTGGGATTTAACGAGACCGCCGCTGTCACCATTGGCAACATGGATCCAGCCGTCCAATCCCCATTCAAAACCATTAACGCGATGCTGCTGGTTTCCGGGCGAAAACCCCGTGAATAGGACCTCCTTTTTGTCGGCGCGACCATCGCCATCGCTGTCTTCGGCGTAGAGAATATCGGGGGCGCTCGAGATGAGGACGCCCTTTCGCCAAGGCATGACCCCGGTTGGAAAGGGGATGTCATCAAGGAAGACGGTAGCGGTTTCATAGCGGCCGTCGCCATCGTGATCTTCTAACACTTTCACCACGCCGCCGGGCTCTCCTTGGCCATCAATGCCAGTCGGATAGTCGCGCATCTCGACAACCCAAAGTCGCCCGTCGGCACCCCATTGGAAAGAGGCGGGATCGACGATCTGAGGTTCGGCGGCCGCGAGTTCGATCTTAAAACCGGCGGCGAGACGGAACGTCCCAAGCGCGTCGGCTGGTGACAAAGGTGGTGCCGTTTCAAAGGCAAGGAGGCTTGTGAGCGAGATGCGGGCTTGCTCCTTGTTGGACACGGTGACGAACAGGACATCCTTTTCAATTCGAAGATCCGCACCGCGCAGGGATGGTGGTTCGCCTACCGAGGCGGTTCTTTTACCGGAGCGAACGGGCTGCGACCATCCCTTCGTCCAGCCGAGATCCGGTCTGACCTTGGTCGACCAGAGCGCGATCTGAAATTGGGTTTCGTCCGAGAAAAGAAGGTCTTCGAAGCCGTCGCCATTGAGATCGAGAAAGTGGAGGGAGCCGGTTTCGAGGGCGGAAAAAGGAATCCCCGGAGGGAGTTGAAAGTCGGCCTCTTTCCAAGTTTGCGATTTCCGGTCGAACGACTCGACGACAGGTTTCCCCTCGCCTTTCACGAGGCGCTCATCGGTGCCATCGTGGTCGAAGTCGAAGTCGCTCGCGGCAGCCCATAGCGAGAACAGGGTGAAGATGAAGAGGGACCTCACTTTGGTTGGGAGAGTTTCTTAATGATGTTTTTGGTCATCTGCTCGACGACGGGATCCCCGCCTCTGAGGCCGTGCGCCCAGTCGGTCGTCCCAGTGGTGACGACGGTGCCGCCGCGTTCGTAGGTCCCAAGGACGGCGTTTCCCTCGCGGCCGTTTTCCCATTTGTGATACCATTGGCAATCATCGGGGTGCCAGCGAGCGGGAGCAGTCGCGAGGATTTGAAAATTCTTCGGGGTTCCATCACGGTGGGTCGGGAATGGAAGCTTGTCGCGCCACTCGATTTCGCAGCCATCGCATTCGTAACCGACGACGGTGTGCTTTCCTCCGATGGGGTCGTTGCGTTTGATCCCGGTCCCCTCGAAGATCCAATGGTCGGGGCGTTGGGCCGTGAAGGCGCCGGACCCATCCATGTATTGGCCGTGGCTTTTGTGGTAGCCACCCCAAAGGAAGCCCACTCCGGTCAGGGTGTTCTCGGGGCGCCCGATGAGGGAGTGGCTCCAGAGCGACGAGAGCAAAGCGTAGTCTTTCCGGGCACCGTAAACCGGATCCGAATGGTAATTTTGTTTCCAACAGGTAAGGGCGTTGCCACCGTCTTCGCTGCGGACTTGCCAGCAGCAGGTGTTTCCGCTGAGGAAGACCACATTGCCACCTTCGCCGATGAAGGCTTCGAGGTTATCGCGCATCGGAGCAGACCAGTATTCATCGTGGCCGACGCTGACGACAAGTTGGCGGTTTTTGAGGACCTCGGGGTGGAATTCGAGATCACTGTTGGCGGCGTAAGCGAGCGGGATCCCGTTGCTCTCGGCCCAGGTCACGAAGACCTGTTCCCACTTACTGAAAAGGCTGGAGGGCGGGCGGTGGAAGGAGACGCGGTGTCCTTGGTTTTTGCCGAGGCCGCTGTAGGCGTAGAGGCTGAAGCCGCCCCAGTTGTTGTAGGCGTTGTAGGTGTTGGTGGCGAGTTCGAGCAAGATGGGAGCGGGCTCGAGCGCGTCCGGAGATTCCCGAAGGACGAAGAAGCACGAGCTTTTCGACTCACCCGCGCTGAGGGTGACGTGGTAGTAGCCAGAATTCCAATCGGCGGGAATGGGAACCTTGAGAGAGGCGGGCCATCCGCAACCGTAGGAGGAGGCATTTTCAGGAGTTGGGTGTTTGGCACCGGGAATGGCATCCTTTTTGAAAACGGATTCGGATTTGGCGCCGAGACGGGCGATTTCGAAGGAAAATGTCGGGGCGGAGGTGGACACGTGAAGAGTTAATTCTTCACCAGGAGCATAACTGACCCTTCCGGTATAGCCTTCGACGGAATTCGCACGAAGAGAGGTGGGCAAGGTGATCACGGCGAGGAAGATGGGCAGGGATTTCCTCGCAAATCCCTTGGGAGCGCCACGACGCCCTCGATGCCTGTGAGTCCGGGTGAGAGGAGGAGGAAGAGCGTTCATTTGGGACATTGCTCTCAGTCGATCGAGGATGACAGCCTTCTTCAAGATTAAAATTGGCCTGAGAGTGTGGAAGCCAGGGCGTTTGTTTCGCAAGGGCTTGAAAGCCCATGGCTAGGGCGTTTTTCCATTTCCGCTAGACATTTACCCTAAAATGCCCAAGTTAGGCGGGTCATGAACTCTCCTCATATTTGCTCCCCTCG